>NZ_KI912608.1:3153420-3453420 GCF_000519265.1 Desulfonatronum lacustre DSM 10312 | reverse complement strand
CAAGCCGCACCGGTCATTCCGGTGACGCCCCAAAGCGCCTACTCCGGGCCGATCGTCGTCGATCCGTTGACCCGGATCGAGGGCCATCTGCGTCTGGAAGTGGAAGTGGACAACGGCAAAGTCGTCAACGCCCGTTCCAGCTCCCAGTTGTACCGTGGTCTGGAGACCATTCTGAAGGGTCGCGACCCAAGAGACGCGCAGCACTTCACCGCTCGCGCGTGCGGGGTCTGAAACTACGTACATGCCCTGGCATCCACCCGATGCCTGGACGACGCCGTGGGCGTCGAGATTCCCGATAATGCCCGGATCATCCGCAACCTGGTCATGGCTTCGCAAACCGTCGCCGACCATTTCATCCACTTCTACGTCCTGCACGCCCTTGACTGGGTCGACGTAACCAGCGCCTTGCAGGCCGACCCGATCAAGGCCGCCAAGATCGCCAACAACATCTCCCCGCGTCCGACCAAGGCCGAGGACTTGAAGGCCGTTCAGGAAAAGCTGACCACCTACGTCAACCAGGGCCAGCTCGGTATTTTCACCAACGCCGACTTCCTGGGCGGACACCCGGCCTACTACCTGCCGCCGGAAGTGAACCTGATCGCCACGGCCCACTACCTGGAGGCCCTGCGCCTGCAGATCAAGGCCACCCGGGCCATCGCCATCTTCGGCGGCAAGGTCCCGCACACCCAGTTCACCATCAGCGGCGGGGTGACCTGCTACGAATCCCTGCGACCCGAGCGGCTGGAAGAGTACCGCTCCCTGTTGCGCGAGACACGGGAATTCATTGAACAGCTATACATCCCGGATCTGCTGGCCGTGGCCTCCTACTACAAGGACTGGGCCGGCATCGGCGGATGCACCAACTACCTGGCCTTCGGCGAGTATCCGAAAATCGAGAAAGACCTGAACAGCCGCTGGCTGCCGCCCGGCGTGATCATGAATCGCGACCTGTCCACCGTGCATGACGTTGATCCCAACGCCATCTACGAGCACGTGGCCGCCAGCTGGTACGAAGGCTCCGAAGCCCGGCATCCTTACGAAGGCGTGACCGAGCCCAAGTACACCAAGCTGGGCGATACCGAGCGCTACTCCTGGATGAAGGCCCCGCGGTACAATGACGAGCCCATGGAAGTCGGCCCGCTGGCAGCCGTGCTGGTGGCCTACGGCAAGGGCCAGCCGGAAACCGTCGCCGCCGTGGATCTGGTCCTGAACCACCTCGGCGTGGGCCCCGAAGCCCTGCACTCCACTCTGGGTCGGACCGCGGCCCGCGGTATCCACACCCTGACCATCGCCCAGAAGATGGAAGACTGGCTGGACGAACTGGTGGACAACCTGAAGAGCGGGAACAACAAGATCGCGGAGAACCATGAAATGCCCGACGAGGCCGAGGGTGTCGGATTCGCCGACGTGCCTCGCGGCGCGCTGAGCCACTGGATCAAGATCAAGGACGGCAAGATCGAGAACTTCCAGTTGGTTGTCCCCTCCACCTGGAACCTCGGACCGCGCTGCGACAAGGGCAAGCTGGGACCGGTGGAAGAGGCGCTGATCAACACGCCCATCGCCGATCCGAAGCGTCCCGTGGAACTGTTGCGCACCGTGCACTCCTTCGACCCTTGTATTGCTTGCGGCGTGCACGTCATCGACTCCAAGACCAACCAGGTCCACGAGTTCAAGGTCCTGTAACCATAACCTGAACGTCCGATTGCCTTTTGCAACGCCGGACGATATGCATCAACGGAGAGCGAAGGGACCCCGGGGGTCGGGGATTCTTCGCTCTCCGTATTTGGAAATCCGATGAACGAACAGAACTCTCCGAAAATTCTGGTTCTTGGCGTGGGCAATATTTTGCTCAAGGACGAAGGCGTCGGCGTCAAGACCGTGGAAAAACTGCGCGCCGAGTACTCCTTTTCAGCCAACGTCGAACTCATGGACGGCGGTACATTGGGCATGGCCTTGATGGAACCGATCATGGAGTTTGACCGGCTGATCGTCGTGGATGCCGTGGTCAACGGCGGCGAACCGGGAACGCTGTACCGTCTGGCCGGCGTAGAGATGGGCAAGAGCGTGGCCTTCAAGAACTCCATGCACCAGACCGACCTTTTGGAAACCCTGGCCACCTGCAAGGTTCTGGGCAACTGCCCGGACGCCGTGGTCATCGGCATGGAGCCCAAGGAGTTCGACCCCTGGGGCACCGAATTGACCCCACCCTGCCAGGCCCGCCTGGAAGATATCTGTCAGGCCGTACTCCAGGAAATCACGGACCAGGGCGGCGAATATCGCCCGATTACGCAATAATACTATCGGGGTCGGTATCGGTATCGGGATCGGGATCGATACTGTTTGTTCGCTAATAATCCTAATTCGACCCCGATGCCGATACCGATACCGACCCCGAAAGAGAAGCTTTGCATTAGAATGGTATAACGCGCGGTTACTTTCCAAAAACGGAACCTGCCGCGTCGTTGAATTTGATTTCACCACGAAAAAGGCCGCCCAATGGGCGGCCTTTTTCGTTTCCGGTAGGCGTGGGGTACCGGCTATTTGATGAACAACATCTCCTGATAGCTGGGCAGGGCCCACAGATCGTCGGCCACCAACGTCTCCAGGCAGTCGGCCCATTCACGAACCGTGTTGATGGCCGGAAGGATCGCCTCGCAGAAATACTTGGCTTCCTTGAGGGTATCTCCATGAGGGACCTTCCCCAACGCACCCTCCAGATCGCCCACGGCTTTCTGAAGGGAACGCAGCTTGGCGGTCACGTCCTCCAGGGTGATCATCTTCACGTCGTGGCCGATGGCCTTGAGGTTGGCGCAGGTGGCGGCCAACTCTCCCTGGTAGCGCACGGCGGCCGGAAAGATCACGGTCTTGGCCAGGCGGATGGCCAGGTTGGCCTCGGTGTTGATGGTCTTGCTGTACTGCTCCAGATAAATCTCCTGGCGTGAATGCAGTTCCGCCTCGGAGAGCACGCCGTAGGTTTTGAACAGCTCGATCACCGGCTTGCTGGTAATCTCGGGCAGGGCCTCGGGGGTCGTCTTCAGGTTGGGCAGGCCGCGCTTTTCGGCTTCCTTGTGCCATTCCTCGGAATAGCCGTCCCCGTTGAAGATAATGGCCTCGTGTTCAATGATGACTTTTTTGAGCAGGGCCTGGACGGCGTTGTTCAGCTTTCCGGGATCGCCCTTGGTGGCCTTTTCCAGTTCCGTGGCCATGTAGTCCAGGGACTCGGACATCATCGTGTTCAAAGCCACCTGCGGCCCGGCGATGGACTGGGCGGAACCCACGGCGCGGAACTCAAAGCGGTTGCCGGTAAAGGCGAAGGGGCTGGTCCGGTTGCGGTCGCCCGGATCCATGGGCAGCGGCGGCAGGGTGTCCACGCCCACGGTCAGGGCGTCTTTCTTCTTGGATCCTTTTACGGCTCCGGCCTTGATCTGCTCGAACACGTCGGTCAGTTGCGCGCCCAGGTAGACGGACATGATTGCCGGAGGCGCCTCGTTGGCGCCGAGGCGATGGTCGTTGGATGCCGTGGCCACGGTGGCCCGCAACAATGCGCCGAACTTATGCATGGCCCGGATGGCCGCGGCGCAAAAGATCAGGAACTGGGCGTTTTCATGGGGGGTTTCCCCCGGATCGAACAGACTGCCCAGTTCGGCGTTGCCGATGGAGTAGTTCAGGTGTTTTCCGGAGCCGTTGATCCCGGCGAAGGGTTTTTCGTGCAGCAGACATTCCATGCCGTAGCGCTTGGCCACGTTGCGCAACACGGTCATCACCAGTTGATTGTGGTCCGTGGCCAGGTTGCCGGCCTCGAAGATCGGCGCGATTTCATACTGTCCGGGAGCGACTTCGTTGTGTCGGGTCTTCACGGGCACGCCCAGCTTGTACAGCTCCCGCTCCACTTCCATCATGAAGGAGAGGACGCGGCGCGGGATGGCTCCAAAGTACTGGTCTTCGAATTCCTGGCCCTTGGCCGGCTTGGCTCCGAACAGGCTACGACCGGCGATGAGCAGGTCGGGGCGGGTGAAGACGAAGTTGCGGTCGATCAGGAAGTATTCCTGCTCCGGGCCGGCATAGGAGGTCACCGGGAGCTTGGTCTCCACGCCGAACAGGCCGAGCACGCGCTTGGCCTGCTTGTTCAGGGCCTGCAAGGAACGCAGAAGCGGCGTCTTCTTGTCCAGGGCCTCGCCGGTCCAGGAGACAAAGGCCGTGGGGATGCACAGGAAGGTCCCGTTGGGGTTTTCCAGGATGTAGGCCGGGCTGGTCACGTCCCAGGCCGTGTAACCGCGGGCTTCGAAGGTGGTCCGCAGACCGCCGGAAGGAAAGCTGGATGCGTCCGGCTCGCCCTGGATCAGCAACTTGCCGCTGAACTGGGCCATTGCCCCGCCGCTGCCGTCCGGGACCAGGAAGGCGTCGTGCTTTTCCGCGGTCAGGCCGGTTAACGGGTAGAATACGTGGGTGAAATGGGTGGCCCCTTTTTCGATGGCCCAATCCTTCATGGCGTTGGCCACGATGTCCGCCAGGGCCGGGTCCAACTTTTCGCCGTACTCAATGGTTTTCTTCAAAGACTTGTAAGCATCCGAAGGCAGTCGTTCCTTCATCACCTTGTCGTTGAAGACGTTGCAGCCGAACAGATCCGTGGGCTTGGTTTCCGCGAAGTTCAGCGGTGCCGCGGAGGGTACGTAGTTGGTGACCGCTGAAATGGCGTTCAGACGTGACTGGATTCCGCTCATGAAAATTCTCCTTTGTAGTTCTTCTCGTGTTGACAAATATCCGGCCTCAAGAAAAAACGTACTTGCAACCTGACGTCCTGTTCGGAATCGTCCCCGGCAGAAAGCGCGGCGACCAGCGCGGGAGACGAGCACTCTCCATAAAGGCCTCTCCCGTGGCTCGTCCCCTCTGTTTCCTCAGGGCCTGTTCCATTTGCACGCAATTTAGCAAAAGTCGTTCCAAGAAAATATTGCATGATATATTAGGAGATTATAAATCTCCCCGCAAGGCGGGAAACAATTTTATTACATTTTTGTATTCAAATGCTCATTTTTTTATCAGTTTAGCTTCTAATATTACATTTTTGTACAAATATTTAAACAGGCAGCATTCCGCCAGAACAAGGAGGTCTCCTTCATGACCCAGACCATATCCGCCTTGACCAAAAACAAACCGGGAGTCCTGGCCGACATGGCCCAGGCCATCCGGAAATACAACGTCAACATCCGCAGCATCTCCGCCGGGGAGACCGAGGACCCGGACATTTCCCGGCTGACCATCGGCCTGGACGGGACCGACGAGGACGTCCAGCGGATCACCGAGGACATGGCCGCGATGGACGTGATTATCGGCATGGACGATCTGCGACGCAAGGAATTCGTGGACCGGGAGCTGATCCTGGTCAAGGTGGCCATGGACCCGGCCACCACCACCCAGATCATGCAGATCTTCGAGGTGTTCCGGGCCAACGTGGTGGGCATGGGCCGACGGACCATCACCGTGGAAATGAGCGGGGACCGGGAACGGGTGGACGGGTTGATCAACATGCTCAAGCCCCACGGCATCAAGAGCCTGTGCCGTTCCGGGATGATCGCCCTCAAGCGCGGGGACGAATGATATCTTCGGCCGTTTCGTTGACACCGATGACACCCATGACTCCCATGGCCATCACTTCCCTCGACGATCTGATCCGTTCGGCGGCCACGGCTGACCAAAACCCAAAGTTGGCCATTGCCCGTTCCGGGGACGCCTTCGTACTGGAAGCCGCGATGCAGGCTTACGCCGCAGGCGTGGTGGAGCCCGTGTTTATCGGCGACATGGACGCCACCCGGCGCATCGCCGAGAATCTGGGCGCGGACATTTCGGACTTGCGCGGCGTCGACCTTCCGGACGACGAGGCCGCGGTGCGGGAGGCCGTCCGGATGTTTCGGGAGGGCGAGGCCGCGCTGATCATGAAGGGAGCCGTCTCCACGAGTACGCTGCTCAAAGCCGTGCTGGACAAGACCGGCGGCGTTCCGCCCCAGGGCATTCTCAGCCATGTCACGGTGTTCGAGAACCCGCATTCCGGCAAGCTGATGCTGCTCAGCGACGCCGCGGTGAACATCCGTCCCAACCTGCAGCGCAAGGTGGAAATCCTACGCAACGCCCTGACCGTGGCCCGAGCCCTGGGGATTGCGGCTCCAAGGGCGGCGATGCTCGCGGCCACGGAAAAGGTCAACTATCCGGCCATGCCGTCCACCCTGGACGCGGATCTGATCGCGCGCATGGGCCGGGAAGGCGCCTTCGGGGACGCCCATGTGGCTGGCCCCATGGCCCTGGACCTCGCGCTCTCGGCCAAGGCCGCGGCCAGCAAGCGTTTCCAGAACGAAGTCGCCGGTCAGGCCGACATTCTGATCACGCCGGACATCGAAAGCGGCAACGTGCTCTACAAATGCCTGAACACCCTGCTCGGCCTGGACGTGGCCGGAGTCGTGGTGGGCAGCTCCGTGCCCATCGTCGTTCCCTCCCGCGGCGACTCTCCCAGGTCCAAGCTGCTTTCCATGGCCCTGGCGGTCTATCTGGTGCGAGCCGTGAGCCACGATTCAGAGCATCATCATCCAGCCGACCTCTGACCCCCCGGACATTCATGAAAAAGACCATCCTGACCATCAACCCCGGCTCCACCTCCACGAAGGTCGTCCTGTTCCAAGACCTGGAGCCGACGTTGTCCCGCGAGGTTCAGCATTCCAAGGCCGAGCTGGCCGGGTTTCCCAACGTCTGGAGCCAGTTCGCGCTGCGCCTGGAACCCATCCTCGCTGTTCTCGACCAGGCGGGTGAAAATCGGCTGGACGCCGTGGTGGGCAGAGGCGGCTTGCTGGCCCCGTTGCCCGGCGGGGTGTACCGGATTGACGAGCAGATGCTTGGGGATTTGCGCTTGCGACGCTTTGGGGAGCATCCTTGCAATCTGGGCGCGCCGTTGGCACTGGAGATTGCGCAGCGCTTCGGAGGCCAGGCGCTGATCGTGGACCCGGTGGTCACGGACGAGCTGTGCCCGGAAGCCAGGTTGACCGGCCTGCCGCGCATCCGCCGCCGGAGCACCTTCCACGCCCTGTCCCAGCGCGGCGCGGCCCGGGAGGCGGCCCGCCGTCTGGGAGTTGATTACGAAAACGGCAAATTCATCGTCGCCCATCTGGGAGGCGGCATAAGTATCGGCGCACATCGCCGCGGGCGGGTGGTGGACGTGACCAATGCCCTGGACGGAGAGGGGCCGATGAGCCCGGAGCGCAGCGGGGCGCTGCCGGTCCTGCCCCTGCTCCGGCTTCTGGAGGACGGCGTCATGGATATTCCCGGACTGCGCCGGGCCGTACTCCGCGAAGGCGGGTTGTTTGCGCACCTGGGGACCAATGATTTCCGGGAAATCGAGGAGATGGTCCGACACGCGGACCCCGGGGCCGCATCCGTGGTCGCCGCTTTTGTCTACGCAACGGCCAAGCACATCGCGTCGCTGCTGCCGGTTCTCGTGACCACGAACGATCCGAGCCCGGTGGATGCCATCGTGCTCGCCGGCGGCCTGGCCCACAGCGCGCTGCTGGTGCGTGAGCTGACAGCCCGGCTCGCGCCCTGGGCCCGGATCGAGGTGGTCCTGGGCTTGACCGAGGCGCGGGTTATGGCTGAAAGTGCCCTGGCGGCCCTGGAAGGCAGGGTCGAGGTCCAAGATTACGTCGGCAATGATTTTGAAACCCATCACCTGTAGCCATTCCGCTTCCCGCTCCGGAAGCGCGTCCACGGCATGATCCGCACCACCATAACCGCCCTGATTACGGCCATGCTTGTGTTGCTCTGGATCGGCCAAGCCCTGGCCCAAAATCCGTTTCTCACTCCCCCGTCCCGGGAACGGCCCCCTGAACAATCAACGGGCCAATCAACTGTGCAACCCACTGGGCAACACATCGACGAATCCGCCGGGGAGCTTTTGGGCCAGCCCGCCGAACAAGGCCGCCCGGCACTGGAAGAGCGAGTCGGGCAGCCTTCCCGCGAACCTCCGGACCGTCCTTTGGCCCGCCCTCCGTCCGCGGCCCCGCGCATCACGCCTCCGTTTTTCGCCGAGATGATCGCCCTGCAACGCGAGCTGCGCCAGCGGATGACCAGCTACGCCCGCCAGATCCAGGAACGGCCTTTTGGGGCAGCCACTTGGCAGCTGATGCTGCTCTCGTTTCTGTACGGGGTGGTGCACGCTCTGGGGCCGGGGCACGGCAAATCCATCGTCTGCTCCTATTTCGTCTCCCGACGGGGAACCTGGCGGCAGGCCCTGCTTTTCGGCAACCTGATCACCGCCACCCACATCCTCTCCGCGGTGGTGATCATTGTCGGGCTTTCCTGGGCTCTGGGGCGGGCGAACATCGCCGCGTTCCACTCCGTGGAAGGAAGGCTGGAGTCCATCAGCTACGCGCTGATCGTACTCATCGGCTTCTTCCTCCTGGGCAAGACCTTGCTCGACTGGTGGCGGGCGGCAAAGGGGAAATCCGGTGAAGAGGCCGATGAGTGCCCGCGTTCCAGCCCCAGGGACATCATCACCCTGTCCCTGGCCACCGGCCTGATGCCCTGCCCCGGCGCGGCCCTGATCCTGCTCTTCACCCTCAGTCTGAACGTCTTCTGGGCCGGTTTGGCGGCCATGATCCCCCTGGCCCTGGGCATGGGCCTGACCGCCTCGGCCTTGGGACTGATCACCGTCGGCTCCACCAACGCCGTGCTGGGCGTCAGCCGTCGCTCTAAACGCCTCTTCGCCATCCTGCACCGCACCCTGGCCTGCCTGGGCGCGGCCTTGATAATCATCCTGGGCGCGAGCCTGCTGCTCAGCGCCGGGTATGTTTGATTGTCGGCCAAAAACGCCTGAACCGCCCGCAACCTATGGTTCCGGGCGGTTCAGGCGTTTAGGCGTTGGGACGGATTGACCCGTTATACCATTTCTAATTCGTAACTATTCAGCATAGAGTAATACCGGTTCCGAGGTCGGAGTCGGAATCGGGATCGGGATCGAAAACGCTGGGATGTGTTCTGATTTCTTCCTGTTTCGATTCCGACTCCGATAGCGAAGCGCCGACCCCGACCCCGATTGCCGGAGCATGAACGGACGCAAAATGAGCTGAGTAGATACTCTCATTCAAAGCTTCTCTTTCGGCATCGGCATCGGGGTCGAATTAGGATTATTGGCGAACAAACAGTATCTATCCCGATACCGACCCCGATAACTGCATTTTCTCAAGCGAAAAACGCATTGCCGAAGTAGAATTGGTATTACGCGGCCTCAACCCGACACAACAACGCCGAATGCGGCCAGGAGCCGATTTCCGGGCTGCAATGTTCCGGTTCCAGCGGGCAGAGCATGTTGGCGTTGGACTCGTAGACCCCGAAGAGTTCCGGAAGCTCCTGCCTGCGTTCCGGGAACCACCAGCCGTGCTGCGCGTCGGCCATTCGCGGATGAATGCGGGTGGAGGTGCGCAGGCGCATCCGGATTTTGCCCTTGGGCGAGGTCACGAGCACCCACTGATCGTTCTCCAGGCCCAGTTCCCGGGCTGTTTCCGGGTGCAGCAGGACCAGTGGATCCGGATTCACCTTCCGGGCCGATGCGATCTGACGCTGCTCGGAATGGTACATGGGCATGAACCGGCTGCCGGTGATCAGGATCAGCGGAAACTCCCGGGCCAGATCCGAATTCCCGGCCGGACTCCAGAGGGGCTCCTTGTACGTGGGCAGTGGCTCGCAACCCAACTCCTCGAAGATGCTGGAATACAGCTCCACCTTGCCCGACGGGGTGCCGAAGCCTG
The DNA here is from genome assembly GCF_000519265.1 of Desulfonatronum lacustre DSM 10312. Classification (NCBI taxonomy): domain Bacteria; kingdom Pseudomonadati; phylum Thermodesulfobacteriota; class Desulfovibrionia; order Desulfovibrionales; family Desulfonatronaceae; genus Desulfonatronum; species Desulfonatronum lacustre. The sequence goes on along the minus strand of NZ_KI912608.1, from coordinate 3,443,638 downwards.
AAGTTTCGTAGCGCTTGAATTCGGGCGTGCCGAAAAAACCATACTGCTCGGTCAGCTCCCGGAAGGTCAGCCCCGTGGGCTCCAGACGAAAGTCGCAGGCCTGCTCCAGGTTCTCCCACGGCCAGTCGTTTTCCTGGCCCAGGCGCAGACCCAGGCCGCGGTAGAACTGATAGGTGTCCCGGCGTTCGTAGAGCGGCTCGATGCCCGGAGGACAGGCCATGCAGAACCCGCCGGTGACCCACAGTTCGGGCTGCTCCACCGTGGTGGCCGAGGGGAAAACATAGTCCGCCAGGGCCGCGGAGGGGGTCATGTAGTATTCCATGACCACGTACAGCTCCAGGGCGGTCAGGGCGTTGAAGACCATTTTCGGGTCCGGGAAGGAGAGCATCGGATTGCTGGCCACGGAGAACATGGCCGTGATCGGGTAAGGCTTTTTGGTGATCGCCGCCTGGAACACGTCCCGAATGTGGGCCACGCAGGTCCGGTACATGGACGGCGGGTTGACCTGGCCCTTGGGCAGCTTCCGGTTGTTGGCCAGGTTGCGCTCCCAGCCGGGGAAGCCGAAAAAGGGGTACGTGTCCGCTCCGAGCTGCTTGGCCCGCTGCTCCGGGCCGATGGCCTCGGCGGCCACCAGGTCGAATTCCCCGCGCACCCGGGCCACCTCCGGGGTCTGGCCGAAGGTTTCCCCGCCCGGGATCTCCAGGTTGCCGGTAATGGACCGCAGGATGGCCCGGGCCCGGGCGCACTGGGTGGAATTGATGCCCTGCTTGTCCAGGCCGTAGGCATAGGGCAGCTGGGCCGGCTTGGAGGTGGCGTAGATCCGGGCCGCTGCGGTGATCTGCTCCACGGGCAGCCAGGTGATCCCGCTGACCTTCTCCGGGGTGTACTCCCGCACCGCCTCCCGCAGTTCGTCGAAGCCCACGGTCCACTGGGCTACGAAGTCCGCGTCGTACAGCTCTTCTTCAATGATCAGCCGGATCCAGCCCAGCATCAGGGCCAGGTCCGTGCCCGGCCGGATCTGCAGCCACATGTCCGCCAGGGCCACTTCCTCGATCTCCCGGGGATCCACCACAATGATCGTCGCCCCGTTGCGCCTGGCCTGCTGGGTGGCCGGCCAGGCCTGGATGGGCGAGGAGTTGGCCGAGGCCTTGCCCCAGACCACCAGGCACTTGGCCTGCCGGGCATTGCCCCGGGCCATGCCGCCGTAGGTGGCGAACTCCGTGGCGTAGGACGGGCACATGCAGATGTTGTTCGCCCCGCAGACGTTGGGCGAGCCGAACAGGTTGTAGAACCGGCGGCAGTCCCAGTGATGGGTCCGGCTGGTGCCGTGGGTGAAGCCCAGGGTTTCCGGCCCGTGGGCGTCACGCAGCCGACTCAGCCTGGCGGCCACCTCGTCCAGGGCCTGATCCCAGGAAATCCGCTCCCATTTCCCCTCGCCCCGGGCCCCGACCCGCTTCAGCGGATAATTATCCGGTCCGGGTGATGGATATGCTCCGGCATGAGCAACCCCCGCTCGCAGATCAGGCCACGGGTCACCGGATGGTCCGGGTCCCCGCTGACCTCGAAGACCTTGCCGTCCTTCATGTGCAGCAGGGTGCCGCAGCGCGGGTGACACAGGCCGCAATAACTGCGGCGCACCCCGTCCCGTGGCCCGGCCCCGGACTGGGGGTTGTAGGCGTAGAGGGGCAGGCCGCTCAGGGCCAGGGACGAGGCCACCAGGGTCGAGTAGTGCAAAAAGGTCCGTCGGTTGATGCGCATGGTTCCTCCTGTGCGTTGCGGTTCAGGGGGCGGGCGAGGATGTGGTTACAAAATCTCACAGAATCTCCTTGATCGCCGCGATCAGCTGGTCGTCGCCTGGGATGTAGAACCGTTCCAGCGGAGGGCTGGCCGGGACGGGGATGTCCGGGCCGGTGACCCGGCGCAGCGGGGCCTTGAGCAGGTTGAAGCCTTCCTCCATGACCACGGCAGCGACTTCTCCGCCGAAGCCTCCGGTGCGGGTGGCTTCGTGCAGGACCACCAGTCGGCCGGTCTTGGCCACGGAAGCGAGGATGGCCTCCTTGTCCAGGGGGACCAGGGTGCGCAGATCCACGATTTCCACCTCCACGCCTTCCTGGGCCAGCTTTTCCGCCGCGGCCATGGCCACGCCGAGCATGCCGGACCAGGTGACCACGGTCACGTCCGTGCCCGGTCGCTTGACCTCGGCCTTGCCGATGGGAGTGAGATATTCCCCTTCGGGCACGGGCATGGGCGCGAAGTACAGGCCCATATGCTCGATGAAGATCACCGGATTGTCGTCCCGGATGGCTGATTTGAGCAGTCCCTTGGCGTCCGCCGCCGTGGCCGGCATGACCACCTTCAGGCCGGGGCAATGGGCCACCCAGGCCTCCAGGTTATGCGAATGCTGACATCCGGCGCCGATTCCCGCGCCGGATTTCATACGCACCACCAGGGGAAACGTAGATTTGCCGCCGGACAGGTAACGCAGCTTGGCCGCGTGGTTGACGATCATGTCCGAGGCCAGGGTGAAGAAGGGGTTGAACATGATTTCCACCACCGGCCGCAGCCCGGCCTCGGCCGCTCCCACGGCCAACCCGGCGATGGCCGCTTCGGAAACCGGAGTGTCCTTGACCCGCTTCGGCCCGAACTCTTCCAGCAGGCCGTGGGTGGGAAACATGGGGTTCAAGTGAATGCTCACGCCCACGCCTTCTCCGGCGATGAACACGTTGGGGTCGCGGCGCATTTCCTCCCGCAGGGCCTGATTTATGGCTTGTCCCATTCCGAGTTTCTGCATGATATCCTTCCTTTGCTTATGGCTCGCAGTGCTTCACCAGCGGTCCCGCATGTCTCGATTTTTGGGCCTCGCAACTCCTTCGCCAGCCTCGTAGCTCAGTCAAACAAGCGATTCCCAAAAATCGAGACATGCCGGACCAACACATGCTTTCTCATGAAATTGTGCTGAGCGGCTATTCCGGCTTTTCCAATCGGTCACGCCACCAGAACATCCTCCAGCGCCTCTTCAGGGTTGGGAAACGGGCTGTCTTCCGCAAAACGCACCGCCTCCTTCACCACGGCCTCGGCCCGGGCCTCCATGTCCCGCACCTCTTCCGGGGTGATCAGTCCCTGGCTCAGGAGGTCATCCCGCAGGCGGGGGATGGGGCATTTTTCCTGCCAGGCGCAAATCTCTTCCTTGGGCTGATAATGCTGGGGATCGGCTTCTCCGTGCCCCCGGCAGCGGTAGGTCTTGCACTCGATGAGGCTCGGCCCTTCTCCGGCCAATGCACGCTCCCTGGCGTCCCGCACGGCCTGATACACGGCCAGGGCGTCGTTGCCGTCCACCGCCTCGCCGGGCATGGCGTAGGCCGTGGCCCGGTCGGCCATGCTCGGGTTCGGGGCGTGCTCTTCATAGCGCTGGGCCCCGGCGTAGACGTTGTTCTCGCAGATGAAGATCACGGGCAGCCGCCACAGCGCGGCCAGGTTCATGGCCTCGTGCACTGATCCCTCTGCCGCCGCGCCGTCGCCGAAAAAGCAGACCGTGACCCGCTGTTCGCCCTTGTACTGTTGGGCAAAGGCCTGACCCACGGCAATGGGCGGCCCGGCTCCGACCACGGTGGAGGTACAGGGCGCGTTGACCTCGGGCACGGCCAGGTGCAGCGTGCCGCTCTTGCCCTTGTTGCAGCCGGTGCGCTTGCAGTAGATCTCGGCCATCAGGGCGTTGGGGTCGGCCCCCTTGGCCAGAAGGTGATTGTGGCTGCGGTGGTTGGAGATGATCACGTCCTCCGGGGCCAGGGCCGCGCAAGCCCCGGAGCCCACGGCCTCCTGTCCGGTGCTGAGGATCGTCATTCCGGGGATTTTGCCCTCGATCTTGCACAACTCGGCCAGTTCGTCCTCAAACCGGCGGGACAGCAGCATGGTCCAGAGCATTTCCTTTTGCTTTTCCTCGGGGATATTCATGAAACCTCCGTGCGGTGACATGGTTGCGGGCGATGCCGCGCGACGGTGCGGCCAGGCGTTTGATGGAAGAAATGAGGTAGCAGGAAAACAGTGCTTCTTGAACCCCTAAAAGGGAGGGCTCCAGGGCTATTTTGTTCTCTGAAAAATTTTCATGATTTCAGAGTGATAGACAGGATGACGTTCAAGGGGGGAACACCCTGGGTGGAGCATAACTCATCGAAATCGAAATCGCTATCGAAATCGCTATCGAAATCGGAACATTGCCGGAAATCGATTTCGATCACGATTTCGATTTCGATACCGATCCAGAGCGCCCATAGCTCGAGAACAAAATTGCCCTGGCGAGGGTTCGGCGGATGTCGGTGGGCTGGGCAGATGATTGTCCGGACCGGACTGGATACGTGCCGGGTCGAAAGGGAGCGGAAAAGCGAAAAGGCCGCCGGGGTGGCGGCCTTTGTTCAAAATGTCCGGGCCGCGATCCAGCCGCCGGAGATGAAGGCCGCCAGGGAGCTGCCCAGGTTGACCAGGGCCACCACCAGCAGAATCCGGCACAAGGGGTTGGTCCAGAAGCCTTTCAGGGAGGTGATGGCCTGGGGCAGGTCTTCCAGGTCCGCCACGGTGGGCCGCCGAATCAGGGCCTGGACGAATCCGGCCACGAATCCGGCGGCGATCATCGGATTCAGGCTGGTGAACGGCGAGGCGACCATGGCCGTGAGTACGGTCAACGGATGGGCCCAGGCCAGCACCGCGCCCAGCCCGGCAAGAACGCTGTTCAGGGCGACCCAGATGATGGCCGATTCCATGGCGTGGGCCTGGCCTTCCTTGAGAAATCCCCAGGCGATCAGGACCACGATGGCGATGGGAATGGCCCACTTCAGGAACGAGCCGATATTGGACTTGGGCGGCAGGACCGTCAGGGGGCCGAGGTCCGTATCCTGGTGGATGTGGTTTTCTATCCCGGCCATGTGCCCGGCCCCGACCACGGCGACCACGGTCTGGCCTGGGGCCTCGCGGATCTTCTGGGCCAGGAACAGGTCGCGCTCGTCGATGAGCCGGCGCTTGACCTGGGGGAATTCGTCCGCAAAGGCGTCCATCAGGATTTCCATCTGGTCCTTCTGCTTCAGGGATTCGACAACGCCGTCGTCGATTTTGCCGGCAAAGATCAGGCCCATCAGCAACTGCCCGACCATCTTGAACTTTTCCAGAAAGCCCAGATGCCGCCAAGTCCGTTTCAAGGTGATCTCCACCTCCCGGTCCGCCAGGACCAGATGGGCCTCGGTCTCCTTGGCCAAGCGCACGCCCTCGGCCATGTCCGCTCCGGGCTGGATGCCCAGTTGGTCGCCCAGCTTGCGGTAGAACGAGGAAAGGACCAGTTGGGCCAGCAGAAACGGCGTCTTGCGCTCCCGGATCACCCGCATGATGTCCATCTTGCGCCAGCCGTCCCGGTCTATCAAAGCCCGATGCCGGGACGGGCACAGTTCCACGCAGATGGTGTCCGGATGAACCATCTCCACCGTGGTCCGGACGTCCTCAACGCTCTGCTTGGACACATGGGCCGTGCCCACGAGATACACGTCCTTCCCGCCCACCCGGACGTGCTTCACGCAGGACGGAAGTTCAAGGACCTGGGCCTGTTGACCGGTTTCGGCCGCTTCGACAGAGGGAGATGACGGGGAAGATGGTTCTGGGTGCATTCGATTTGGTTCTGGAAAGAGGGATGAAGCCGGGCAGCAGTTCATTTTGAGCACGGCAAAAAATGGAATTGTCTACACCGTGCCGGATTGGAGGGCAAGCGGGCGACACGGCGCCGGCAGGACAGATTTGTTCTCGCACTACGGGGGCTCTGAATCGGTATCGAAATCGAAATCGTGATCGAAATCGATTTCTGGAAACTTTCCGATTTCGATAGCGATTTCGATAGCGATTTCGATAGCGATTTCGATAGCGATTTCGATAGCGATTTCGATGGTTGCTGGCCCACCCTGGGGGTTCCCTTTGAATATGCTGCAACCTAAATATCTGAAATTATATTGATTTTCCAGAAAACAAAAATGACCCTGACGGTGCCGCGCGGCACGGCGCCGTTTTTAGAAACGTCATGTGGCCCTGGCAATTTTGTTGAAGGCGCTGCTCCACAAAGAAGGCTCGAGGACGCTTCCCCTAACATTCCCCGAGCATTGTCTTGGCAAACGCCGAGGTTGCGATATAGGGTCGACTTCGACCTTCACCGCGGCTTGCCGATCTTGGACGAGTCGAATGGAGAAATTCCCGATGCCCCCTCCTTCTCGAAAATCCCCATTGGAGCCGAAAACGTCTCCCTCCGAGGTCTGGCAAGAATCCGGCAAGCGGAGCGTCGTCCCGGACAACGATCCGAATGAGTTGATCCGGGAGAGCGTTGTCGAAAACGTGCTGGAAAGCATGCCCGCCGGTTTGATGATCGTGGGCAAGGAAGGACGGGTTTTTCAGGTCAACGCTCTTTTGGCCGCCATTCTCGGCTTCTCCAAAGACACGCTGCTGGAGCAGGGATGGAGCGTTTTGTTTATCGGCCATCCCGAGAACAACGAGTTCAACGACGCGATCCTGGACGTGATTCAGGAGGCGCGGGTTCGGGAGAGCCGGGAAGTCTGGTACGCGAGGCCGGACGGCCAGTGGTTTTTCTTGAAGATCACCTCTTCGTTCCTGCGTTTCGGCGGGGACGACTGGAGGTTGGTCGTCCTGGTTCAGGACCTGACCGAGCTGCACCTGATGCACCAGCGGGAAAAGGCCGCTCTGGAAGAGAAGCGTCTCGCGGAGCAGCAGCGGGCCGACAGCCTGAACAACCTGGCCCTGTCCATTGCCCACCAAATCCGCAATCCGATCATGACCATCGGCGGGTTCGCGGGGCTCGCCGCAAAGCACACGGACAACCCGGACAAGGTCGCGGAGTATCTCCGAAGCGTGATGGAGTCGGCCCAGCGTCTGGAGCGGATGGCCGCCGCCGTCCGGGAGTACGTCTCCATCGTCCCCGGGACGCTCGAGCGTCTTGCCGTGCAAGACGTACTGCTCGGAGCCGTCCAACGTGTTCGCGAGTGCGCCGCGCATCCCGAAAGAATACTCGAAGCATCCGACTCGCTTTCCCCGGACTGGACAATCCAGGCCGACTCCGGACAAGTGGCCGCGGCCCTGGACGCGATCCTGGAAAACGCCTTCGAGTCCTATGGCGGAGCGCCCGATCAAGACAAGATTGTGACCATCGAAGCACGGGCAAACGAGGACGCCCTCGTCGTGCTCGTTGTGGACAAAGGACGAGGAATTTCCGAGCAGGATACCCCCTTTGTCCGCGACCCGTTCTTCACCACCAAGGCGGTGGGGACCGGAATGGGATTGGCTGTCGCGCAGAGGATCATGGCCCTGCACGGAGGCAATCTGGAGATCACGAGTTCACCGGGCAAAGGCGCCAGGGTCGCCATGATTTTTCCCAGGGCGTGGGAACAAGCGCGAGATTGACGCCTCCTTATCAAACCAAAGCCGCCAGATCATAGGTCTTGGTATCGGTGATTTCGGCCCGGACCAATTCGCCGGGGCGGATGGTTTCGCCGCTGACGTAGGTGATGCCGTCCACTTCCGGGGCCTGGAACCAGACCCGGCCTTCATGAAGTCCCGGCCATTCAGGGCTGGGACGTTCCACGAACACGTCCATTTCCCGGTCCTGGTATTGTGCGAGGATTTCGGCGCTGATGTCGGCTTGCAGCTTCATCAGCCCTTCACGGCGTCGAGCCTTGGTCTTGGCGCCGACCTGGCCGGGCAGGGCCGCGGCCTTGGTTCCCGGCTCCGGGCAGAAGGCGAAGACTCCGAGATGGTGAAACCGGGTTTCGGCGACGAAATCGGAGAGCTGTTGAAAATGGTGGGGCCGTTCGCCGGGGTAGCCGACGATCAGGCTGGTGCGCAGGGCCGCTTCCGGAAAATGCTCCCGGACCCGGTCCACCACGTAGCGCGGATCTCCGGTGAAGGGGCGGCCCATGGCCCGGAGGATGTCCGGGTGGGCGTGCTGCAAGGGGATGTCGAAATAGGGCAGCAGAGGCGGTCCGAGTTCGGCCAGAAAACGCAGCAGGCGCGGCGTCAGGCCGGCGGGATAGAGATACATCAGCCGCAGCCAGTCCAGTCCAGGCAGTCCGGCCAACCGGGCGAGCAGGGATTCCAAGGCGTTTCGTGAGCCCAGGTCCCGGCCGTAGGACGTCAGATCCTGGGCCACCAGAATCAGTTCCCGGACGCCCTGCCCCAGAAGCGCTTGGGCCTCGGCCACGATCAGGTCCGGCGGCGCGCTTTTCAGCGGGCCGCGGATGGACGGGATGGTGCAGAAGCGGCAGCGATGGTCGCAGCCTTCGCCGATTTTCAGATAGGCGTAGACCGGCTTGGTGCTGACGACCCGGCCGGGCGGCGTTGCTAGGGGGAGCGCGCGGCCCAGGTCGGCCAGCCGTGGAATCAATTGGTCCTCCTCGGCCACGTTCAGCCAGAGGTCCACCTCCGGGATGGCTTCGCGCAGTTCCGCCCCGAACCGGGAAACCAGGCACCCCGCGACCACCAGTAGGGGCCGGGGGTGAAGGTCGGCGATGTCCTGCGCGGTTTCCAGAATCACGCGGGTGGACTCCTCTACTGCCGGGGCGATGAAGCCGCAGGTGTTGATCAACACGATTTGGGCCTGATGGATGTCCTGCACCACCCGCCCGGGGCCGAGCGCTCCGAGCATGCGCTCCGTATCCACGCGGTTTTTGGGACAGCCCAGGCTGACGCACCAGACGCCCGGCCCGGCGGGGTCCGCGGGGTCGCTTGAAGTCGGAATGGGATTGAGGGTATGGCTTGACATTCGGGTCCGTTGCTCGCGGTTTGAGGACTTTCGGGAATTGCGCCCAGCGCTTGGCACGGAACTTGTCTGAGTGTTGAAAAAGTCTTTCGTCACAGTCCGTTCAAAAACCCCAAGTGCAAGGAGCAATAAAAGTTCAAGGTCGAAGCGTATTTATTCATACGTGAGAGTTTGAACTTTTTGCAGCGACGCAGCAATTGGGTATTTTTCAACGGACTGTTATGGCTCGTCAACCCCACGAGGAATCCATGCATCTTTCAGCAGGTTACAATGAAGCCGTTCGCGTCCTGGAAGCGGCCCAAGGAGACTTCCTGGTCGGATTGGTCTGCCCGGAGGCTGGATCGGTTCGGCGAGACGACGCGGCCCTCTCGTCGATCTTTGCCGCGATCCTGGGACTGCTGGACCATGCGGCGCACGAAACGCATCTTCCCCGCATGCGCCTCGCGGCGTGCACAGGTCAGGTTCCGGCGGCGCACGAGCAGGAACTGACGAAGCGGCGCATCCTCCGGTTCACGGACCCGGCGGCCATGATGGCGGCCCATCCGGACATCAATCTGGTGGTGAATCTATCGGGTGACTCGGAAACCGTGCGCAGCCTGCGCCGGATATTGCCGCCCTCGGTGGCCTTATTGGACCGCGCCTGCGCGGTCTTTCTGTGTTGTCTGCTGGTGATGAACGAGGTTTCCGGTAAATGCCAGACCGATCTGCGCGGCAGCCGAACCCTGCTGAACACCATTGTCGACGAACTGCCGGACGACATTTTCTTTCTGGACGACCAGGGACGCATTCTGGACGTGAACAGACAGGTCTGCGAGCGGCACGGCGTGGACAAGCAGGCGTTGCTGCATCAATCCAGCAGCACGGTTCCCGCCGGACCGGGCCAGGTGGCCTGCGGTCCGACGCGCCGGGACTGGCCGGTGTTGACGACCCTTGCGCATCGACGGGAGCAGGAGACGCTGCAAACCTGGATGGATGAGCAGGGCCGGGTCCACTACTACCAGGTGACCGCCTACCCGGTGTTCGACGAAACCGGGCGGGTGCACCGGATGATCGAAGTGCGTCGGGACGTCACGTTGCGCACGGAAATGGAGAAGCGCTTGCAGCAGGCCGAAAAGCTGGCCGCCATCGGTGAATTGTCCACGTACATCGCCCATGAAATCCGCAACCCCTTGTTTGCCATCGGCGGGTTCGCCAACTCCCTGCTGCGCTCTCAGGAACTGACCGAGAACAGCCGGGAAAAGGTGCGGATCATTCTGGAAGAGTCCAAACGCCTGGACAAAATTTTGAAGAACATCATCAACTTCGCCCGCCCCACGTCATCGGAACTGGCGGAAGTGGACGCCAATCAGGTCGTCGCCGAAACCGTGCAGGTGCTCGGGATCGGCAGTCAGGAACGCGGCGTGATCCTGGACGTCCGGCTCGGGGAGGAAGTGCCCAGGATCCGGGCCGACGCCGAACTGCTCAAACAGTGCTTGATCAATCTGATCAAGAACGCCCTGGAGGCCATGCCCGATGGCGGGCGGCTCACGGTGACCACGGCCATGGAACGCCGCCAGGTCCTGATCAGCATCGAGGATACCGGTCACGGCATTCCGGTGGAGATCCAGGACAAGATCTTCAACCCCTTCTTCACCACCAAGCAAACCGGGTCCGGAGCCGGCCTGGGGCTGGCCATGACCAAGAAGATCATCAGCGACCTGGGGGGCGACCTGCGCCTGAGCAGCCGACCCGGCAAGGGCACCCAGGTCGACCTGCTGCTGCAACCCTACGTGGACATGGAAACGCCTGTTGCCGGGCATTTCGACCAAGAACCGCGACAAGAAACGTGGAACAGATAAGAACGTCAGGCGGGATGGCGCCGGGGCAGGGAGACGACCAGGTGGGTCCCTTCGGCTTCGGAGGTGGTGAACCGGATGGTCCCTCCGTGGGTCTTGGCGATGAGCATGGCGCTGTAGGTTCCAATGCCGGAGCCGTGCTCCTTGCCGTAGGTTACGTAGCGATCGAAAAAATGATCGCGGATGTCTTCCGGTATGGCGCCGAAGTTGTGGATGTCGATTTCATGCATCGCACCTCGGAGACTCCCTTGATGGCGGTCTGATCCGTTGTTCTTCGGAGAACGAACGGCAATGGTGATCCGGGTGCCTTCCGGAGCGGCGTCCACGGCGTTCTGGATCAGATTGGCGAACAGGGATTCGAGCAGGATCGCCTCTCCGGAGAGCATGTATCGGTCGTCCCAGGGCAGGGGGTTGCCGTCCAACAGATAGACGAACTCCAGGGACCTGGCGATGGCCGACGGCAGAAACTCCTCGTGCAGGCCATGCAGCATCCGGATCAGATCGAAGGGTTCCGGCTGAAGTTCGTAAGCGCCCTCCTCCATCTTGAACAGGGCCATGGAATGGCCGAGCATGTGCAAAAGCTTCATGGCGCTCTGGTAGATCGTGGACACGATCTCCCGCTGGCGGTCGGGAAGTTCCTCGCGCAGCAACACCTTGGCCAGTCCGCCTATGCCGGTCAGGGGCGACTTCAGGTCGTGGCGAACCATCCGCTCCACGTCGGCCCGCAACGATTCGACGCGCTTGATTTCCGTGATGTCCGTGAGCATCCCGTTCCAGACCACCGTTCCATCCCGGTTTCTGGACGCCAGGGAGCTGTTCTTGAACCAGCGTATCCCGCCTTCGTCCCGACGCATGGAGAACTCGAACTCCACCGGGTGCTCGGGAGGTTCGGAGCAGGTCAGGGACGTGGAAAAGCGCTTGCGAACTTCGGGATCGACGCGCTCGAAAAACAGTTCCGGTTTCCGGAGCGTACTTTCCGCGGGCAGCCCAAACAGGTTCCAGATGCCCTCGCTGATGAATGTGAAACTCCCCTGTTCCTCGCCGGAAGCCTGATACTGGTAGACCACTCCGGGGATGTTCGCGGTGATCTCCGTGAGCAGGCGCTTGCTGGCCCGGAGCTCGGCTTCGGCCTGGGTCCGTTCGGTAATGTCCTGGATGGTCTCGATGGCTCCGACGATTTCGCCGCGTTCGTCCCGGCACCGGGCGGCCAGGAAGTACATGGAACGCGCCGCGCCCTGGATGGCCAACCGGTCCGAGGCCTCGAAAGCCTCCGGGATGAACGCGCTGGGGGAAAGATTTTTATCCCGGTAGAGGGCGGCAATTTTTGGTCGGTCCATGGTCAGAACAAGATCGGCCAATACCGGCCTGGACGGCTCGGGATAGAAAATACGAGAGTCCACCGGCTTGCCCAGGCATTCGCTCCTGGGCACGCCGGTCAGGATTTCACAGGCCTTGTTCCAGAAGATCACCCGGTGCTCCGTATCGATCACAAAGGTGGCGATGGGGGTGCCGTCCAGGATCACGGCCAGCAATTTGCGTCGTCGACGGAGCAGATTCTTGATCCGGCGGTTCTGGGTGATGTCCCGCAGGCAGACCAGCATGGCGTCTTGGCGGTCCCAGATGGTCTTGGCGAGGGAGATTTCCACCGGAAACAGTTTGCCGTCTCCGGGGCGCTTGGCCACCCAGTTGAAGTTCAGGACGTCCCCGTCCGGGAGTTTGGCCCGGATGTCCTCGAACTTGTCCAACGGGCCGCGGGGGCGAAGCAGATCCAAGCGCGGACTCAGGGCCATGAGTTCCATGCGGGGCAAACCGAACAGGTCCGCGGCCCTGTGGTTCAGGTCGATGATTCGGTCGGCCGAGGAACAGATGAATATGGCGTCGGGACCGTGGTGAAACAGGGCATGCAGGTTGTCCCGCGCTTCACGCAACGCTTCCAGTTCGCGCCGGTCGTCTTTCCGCTGGTCGCGAAGACGGGCGATTTCGGCGTGGGCTTCATCCAAGGCGGCTTGGAGGTGAGATGCGTGGTCCTGGTCCATGGCTGGCGGGGATGTGGTCAGCGGAGTCAGAGCAGATTGGTGCGTAACAGAAGCAGGCGGACGGAGTCCACCACTTGGCTGAAAAAACCGGCGGGAGCCGCCTCAGCCAGGGTGAAGAGGTCCTCTCTGGCCAGGATTTGATCGCCCAGGACGATCTGCAGTTCGCCGACCTTCTGGCCCCGAAGCATCGGGCCGAGCACCGGCTCGGTCAGGGAAAGGGAGACGCGTCGGTCCAGATCCGGAAGTCGTCCCCTGGGGATGGTCACCACGATGTCCGTGTCCAGGCCGTAAGGCAGCTCGCTTTGACGCGCCTTCCAGACCCTGATCGCGCCCAGGGGCTCTCCGCGAGTATGCAGCCGATGGGTTTCGTAGTGGCTGAAACCGTAGTCCAGAAGTTCCTGGTTCAGTCGGGTGCGGGCGGCCGTGGAGCCCGCGCCAAGAACCACGGCGATGAGCCGCATTTCGCCGCGCATCGCCGAAGTGGTCTGACAATAGCCCGCTGCTCGGGTGTAGCCGGTCTTGATGCCGTCCACGGTGGGGTCGTGGTGAAGCAGGCGGTTCCGGTTGGTCTGGTTGATGTTGTTATACTCGAAGTGTCTGATGGAATGCAGGCTGTACAGGTAGGGATGGTCGTGCATCAGGGCCAGGGACAGGGTGGCCATGTCCCGGGCCGTGGTCTGGACTGCGGCCCGAGCCGGGAGCCCGGTGGCGTTGGCGAAGGTGGTCCGGGTCATGCCCAGTTCCCGGGCGGTGCGGTTCATCAACTCGACGAATTCGGCCTCGGTGCCGGCGACGTGTTCGGCCAGGGCCACGCTGGCGTCGTTGCCGGACTGGACGATGATCCCGTGCAGCAACGCGGCCACGGACACGGTGGAGTTCAGATCCAGGAACATCCGGGATCCGGTCATCCGCCAGGCATTTTGGCTCACCCGGACTTCGTCGGTCATGAAGATGGCCCCTTGGAGCAACTTTTGTCCGGCCACGTAGACGGTCATCATTTTGGTCAGGCTGGCCGGCTCCCTCGGGGCGTCGATGTCCTGGGCCACCAGAAGTCGCCCGCTGTCCGCGTCCATGAGCAGATAGGCGGCCGCCGCTGCGGAGGACGAGGGGACGAAACCCTGGGCCTGGGCGGCGCTCAGTCCCGGAAGCAGTCCCGGAAGCAGTCCCGGAAGCAGACTCAAGAACAGGAAAAGCGCCGTCGCAAAAGCGACCCGCGCGGCCCGGTACAGCGGTACTGCGAATTGGTCACGTCGGGGCATGTTCATATTCCCGTTGCTTGGTTTCCAGTTCGTCAAGACGTTCATAAAGGCCGAGCAGGCCGGCCTCGGCCCGGTCCAGTCGGGCGGCCAGGTCGGCCAGAACCTCGGCGTTGGAGACGTTTTTGGGAGCTTCCAAAGCCTGGCGCAGCTCCTGCTCCAAAACCTCGGCCTCCCGAATCCGTTCCCCCATGCCGTCCAGTTCCCGCTGTTCGCCGTAGGAAAGCTTGACCGGACGCCGCGGCTTGGGGGCGGACGGCTTGGCAGCAACGGGTTTGTCGCCTGATTCGATGGATACGGCGGATACGGCGGAGGATGAACGCGCCGTCAGCCACTGAGCATAATCCGAAAAATAGCGCGTCTGACCGTGTCCGTCTTTTCCCGGCTCCAGGGCCAACAACCGGTCGCAGAGGGTATCCAGCAAATAGCGGTCGTGGGTGATCAGCACGATGGCCCCGGGGAACTCCCGCAACCCTTCCTCGAGCACTTCCAGGGTCGGAATATCGATGTCGTTGGTGGGTTCGTCCAGGAGCAGGACGTCCGCCGGGGTGCGCATCAGCCGGGCGATAAGCACCCTGGCCCGTTCCCCGCCGGAAAGCAGGGACACCGGCAGCCCGAGTTGGTCCGGCCGGAACAGAAAGCGCTTGGCCCAGGTGACCACGTGCAGGGCGCGGTCCTGGAAGACCACGGTGTCCCCGGTGGGCGCCAGGGCTTGGCGCAAGGTGGCTTCGGGATCGAGCTGTTCGCGCTTCTGATCAAAGTAGACCATCCGCAGACCGTCGGCCCGGCGCAGCGTCCCTTGGCCCGGCTGAAGCGAACCGTGCAGCAGCCGCATCAGACTGCTTTTGCCCGCGCCGTTGGGTCCCATGATTCCCAGGCGGGTTCCGGGGGAGAGCAGGATATCCAGGTCGGAAAAAAGCACTTGCCCTCCCATGGACAGGCTCACATCCCGGGCCTCCAACAGCCGTTTGGTCTTGCGGCCCGTGGCGTCGAAGGTGATATCCACGGTCTGCTTGAGGGCGTTGCGGGCGCCGACATCGGCCAGTTCGTCCTGGAGGCGATGGGCTTCGTCGATGCGCGCCCGGGCCTTGATGGTTCGGGCCTTTGGCCCGCGCCGCAACCATTCGATCTCCCGACGAACCTTGTTGGCCAGAACCTGTTCCTGGACCTCCTGGGCCGCGACGAGAGCTTCGCGCTTGTCGAGAAACGTACTGTAGTTGCCCTCCACCCGCAGGAACCCTTCGGGGTAAACGCGGTTCAGTTCCACGATCCGGTTGGTGACGGTTTCCAGAAAGACCCGGTCGTGGCTGACCAGGACAAAGGCGAAGGGAACCTGAAGCAGCAGCTTTTCCAGCCAGAGGATGCCTTCCAGGTCCAGGTGGTTGGTGGGTTCGTCCAGCAGAAGCAGGTCCGGTTCCTGGATCAGGGCCCGGGCCAGAGCCAGGCGCTTGCGCCAGCCTCCGGACAGGGTGTCCACCGGGGTGGAGCCGTCGGGCAGATGCAGGCGGCTGGATATCTCCCAGACGCGCTGAAAGGCTTCTGGGGTTGAATGGCTTTCGATGAGTGGCTCAGAAGGTCTTTCGACTGACCCTCCAGATGATTCGGCAGATGATTCGGCAGGCGATTTTTCAGGCGATTTTTCGGTCAGGGCTTCCAGCAGAACCTGTTCCACCGTGCTTCCAGGAGCGAAGCGCTCTTCCTGGGCGAGATAGACCACGCGCACGTCCTTGCGCCGATGCACCTCGCCCTGGTCCGGTTCTTCCAACCCCGCGATGATTTTGAGCAGGGTGGATTTTCCGGAGCCGTTGGGACCGATCAGTCCCGTGCGCTCGCCTTCGAACAGGCCGAGGGTGATGCCGGTGAACAGCGGGTGGGCGGTAAAGGCCTTGGTCAGACCGGTGAAGGAGATGAGAATCGGCGCAGCCATGGTATGGCGTGTACACCACAAACGAACGGACTGGAAGAGAGGCCTGGCGAGGCAAATTCATCATTACGGCATGGTGATTGCCCAGCATGCTATCCACGGACGAGAGAGATATTCTTGTATCAAAATAAGCTATAACTATTCAGCATAGAGTAATGCCGTTGTCGGGGTCGGAGTCGGGATCGGTAGGTTTATGGTCTCCCGTTCCCTGACCTTCCCAATCGCGCCGTTCGGCGAGGAGCATGTGCAAAATCGAACAAGGGGGTTCATGGTTCGCGGGTTTTGTACCCGAACAATCCTGTTCGTATTTCACCTCTCAAGGAGATTGCCCATGCCCACTGATCGTCCCAAAGGCTCATTGGACGCCGAAAAGTTCCAGAAACTGGTCGTCCGCAAATGGAAGGTTTCCCTCACTCTGGCCGCGATCATGCTGGTCGCGTACTATGGATTCATTCTCGTCCTGGCATTCGCCAAGGACGTTTTGGCGTATAAGATCGGAGAACATCTGACCATCGGCATTCCCGTGGGGATGCTGCTCATTGTCCTGGCCTGGGTCCTGACCGGCGTCTACGTGTTCTGGGCCAACTCCTCCTACGACAAGTCCGTCAAGGACGTGTTGAAAAGCATGAGGAGGGACTAAAATGGACCAGATCGTCACCTCCATCGGCCAGCCCAACATCACGTCCATCGTCTTTTTCCTTTTCTTCATCTGCGCCACCCTGGTCATTACCTATTACGCGGCCAAGAAAAGCCGCTCCGCCTCCCAGTTCTACGCCGCGGGCAGAAGCGTGACCGGCTGGCAGAACGGTTTGGCCCTGGCCGGGGATTATATGAGCGCGGCCTCGTTTCTGGGCATTGCCGGCCTGGTCTCCCTGCGGGGATACGACGGCCTGATCTATTCCATCGGGTTTCTGGTGGGCTGGCCGATCATCATGTTCCTGATCGCCGAGCCGCTGCGCAACCTGGGGAAGTACACCTTCGTGGACGTGGTGGCCTATCGGCTGTCCCAAAAGCCGATCCGCATCGCCGCGTCCATCGGCTCGTTGATGACCGTGTGCTTCTATCTCATCGCCCAGATGGTCGGGTCCGGCTCGTTGATCATGCTGATTTTCGGGATGCCGTATGAGCTGGCCGTGGTCATCGTGGGCATGGTCATGATCATGTACGTGCTGTTCGGGGGCATGCTGGCCACGACCTGGGTGCAGATCATCAAGGCGGTCCTGCTGCTGGGCGGGGCCACGCTGATGGTTTTTCTGATTCTGCTCCATTTTGGGTTCAGCTACGGCGAGATGTTTAAGCAGGCGGCCCTGACCTACGGCGACGGGGTTCTGTCTCCGGGCGGGCTGGTGACCAATCCCTGGGACGCCCTGTCCCTGGGCATCGCCCTGATGTTCGGTACGGCGGGTTTGCCGCACATCCTGATGCGTTTCTACACCGTGCCCGACGCCAAAGAGGCCCGGAAATCCGTGTTCTACGCCACGGGATTGATCGGCTACTTCTACATTCTGACCTTCACCATCGGCTTCGGAGCCATGGTCATCGTGGGCCAGGACGTCATCGCCGCCATGGATTCCGGCGGCAACATGGCCGCGCTGCTGCTGGCCGAGGCCACCGGCGGAACCGTCTTCCTGGGCTTCATCGCCGCCGTGGCCTTCGCCACCATTCTGGCCGTGGTGGCCGGGCTGACCCTGTCCGGGGCCAGCACGCTGTCCCACGATCTGTACGTCAGCGTCTTCCGCTCCGGGAAATCCTCCGAGGAAGAGGAGGTCAAGGTGGCGCGGATCGCCACTCTGGGCTTGGGCGTGGTGGCCATTGCCCTGGGCCTGGCCTTCAAGGGCCAGAACGTGGCCTTCATGGTCGGCCTGGCCTTTGCCATCGCGGCCAGCGCCAATTTTCCGGCCTTGCTGCTGTCCATCCTCTGGCGGAACTTCTCCACCTTCGGCGCGGCCCTGAGCATCGGCACGGGCACCACGCTGGCCGTGGGCCTGATCATCATCAGCCCCACGGTCTGGGTGGACATCCTTGATAATCCCATGGCAATCTTCCCCTTGCGCAACCCGGCCATCATTTCCATGACCGCGGCATTCGCGGCCGGATATCTGGGCTCCAAGCTCAGGCCCGACCCGGAAGCGTCGCGCAGGTACGAGGAACAGAAGATCAGGAACTATCTGGGCGTCGGAGCTGAATGACCCACGAACCCACAGACAGCGACGAAAAACGACGACGGCTCTCGGCTCGGAGCGATGACCCGGACAGCCTGTCCGGCGAAATCGCCCGGGCCGAAAGCCTTGCGGACCTGGCCCGGGCCTTCGGCTCGGTCCAGGAGTTCGCGGCCCGTTCCGCTGGCCACTGCCTTGGCCGTTTCTCCGACGGTGGAGACGACGTCTTTGCCCTTGGTCGGCTGATCGCCGATTTGCGCGACAAGATCCTGATCCGGGTGCATGACCTGGTTTTGGCCGGGACCGGACCGCCTCCGGCGGCTTTTTGTCTGCTGGCCTTGGGCAGCGAGGGGCGTAAGGAGCAATATTTGGCCACGGACCAGGACAACGCCCTGGTTTATGACGATGAAGAGGGGGACGAGGCGGCGATTTTTTTCGAGGTCTTCGCCCATCGATTCGTCCGGATGCTTCTGGAACTGGGCGTTCCTCCCTGCCCGCACGGCGTGATGATCAACGCCGCGCAATGGCGTTTGAGCGTCGCGGAGTGGGAGCGGGCCGTGGACCACATGAGCGACGAGATCGATGGGCAGGGCATCCTGAAGATGTCCGTGCTGCTGGACATGCGCCCCGTGGCCGGAGCCCCGGAACCGGGCTGGAAGCTCCGGCGGCATTTGCTCCGGCGGATCGCCGAACGTCCTCTGATCTTGCGCTACCTGGCCCGCGAAGCCGTGCGCTTCAGCCCGCCCCTGGGCTTGTTCAACAATTTCGTCGTTCAGAAGAGCGGGGCACATAAGGGGGGGCTGGACGTAAAAAAAGGCGGAATTTTTCCCCTGACCCAGGGAATCCGAACCTTGGCCGCGGAGCACGGCGTTTTGTCGACCTCCACCGAGGAACGAATCACGGGTCTGCTGGAGGCAGGGGCATTATCCGCCGAATTTGGGGCGAGGATGCGGGAGGCCTATGCTTTTTTTCACGTTCTGCGCACCGGAAATCAGGCCGAAATGATCGAAAAGAGGGACAAGCCGGACAATTTCATCATGCCGGATCGGCTTTCCGCGGCGGAGCGGAAGAGGCTCAAGGCCTGCTTCGCCACCGTGACGGAATTTCAGGCCCTGGTGTCCAAAAAGTACGGACTGCATTTGCTGACCTGACACGTAATTGCTCAGCCGCGCGATTGGAACCTGCGATTTCGATGCGCCGCGGAGGTATCGCATGCCCAAGGAAAACACCCATCTCTGGTTCGCCCGACGGCTTTGGCGCTCGGCTGGAACAGGCGAGGGCGCTCGATCCGCCGAGGCCTTGGTCCAGGCCTACCCCTTGTTCTTCTCCCTAGGCTCGATCATCCCGGATGCCTTTTTCTATCACCCCCTCTCTCGCGGGCGGCGGATGGCCCGTGTGCTGCACGGATCGGATCCGCGGACCCGGACCGAGGCCTTTGGCCGCATGGCGGCCTGGGCGCAACAGGACGAGCTCGGACGGGACAAGGCCTTTATTCTGGGCTACCTGTCCCACGTGGCCCTGGACAGGGTCATGCATCCCGTGGTGGACGCCCTGTCCGGCAAGCGTCCCGGCCAGGCTTCCACCGGACAAAGCATCGCCCTGCACCGGCTGGTGGAAACAGCCCTGGATCAGCAAATCAACCGCTGCTGCCGTTATCCGCGGATTATCTGGCCCTATCCGGCCAAAAGAGTAGGGGTGCTGCATCGCCTGGCCGCGGAGGTCGGCCTGCGACGCGGCGACCTCCACGCGGCCTTGTCCGTTCAACTCCTGGTCAATCGACTCGTCCAGGGGCGTACCGCCCACGCCCTGGTCCGCGCACTGCACCATCCGCCGGTGCTGGATCTCTCGGTTCTGCTCAATCTGTGCTACGCGCAACTGGACCGAGAGCCCGGTTTCACGGACCCGGGGCACGACGGAAGGGAGGGTTTCTGGCGTGACTTTCATGCCGTGAACTGGTCGAAGTTGTTTGAACGGGCCGAACTGGAGGCCTGGCGGCTTTTCGGTCTCTGTTCCGGATACTGGACGAATCGCCTAAACGAATCAGAATTCCGACGCGGCCTTCCCCACCAACCCTGCGACTAGTGAGTCGGCCATGCATTCAACCCTGACCATCGCCGTAATCCTGGTTCTGCTCTACCTGGGGCTGGCCGGATGGGTCTATGTTCGCCAGGACGCCCTGGTCTATCATCCCATGGCCGAGATTACCCAGACCCCGGCGATCTATGGCCTGGACTATGAGGATCTGACCCTCACCGCCTCGGACGGGGTGAACCTCAACGCCTGGTTCGTTCCGGTCGAGGACGCCCGTGGCGTGGTGCTTTTTTGCCACGGCAACGCCGGAAACATCGGTCATCGCCTGGACTCCATCCGCATCTTCCGCGACCTGGGCCTGTCCGTGCTGATCTTCGACTACCGCGGCTTCGGGCGCAGTGAGGGACGACCCAGCGAGGCCGGCACCTATCTGGACGCTCAGGCGGCCTGGGCCTTTCTGGTCGAGGAAAAAGGCGTCGAGCCCGAGCGGATCATTCTTTTCGGACGCTCCCTGGGCGGGGCCGTGGCCGCGTACCTGGCCGCGCAGATGGGCCGGGAGAAGGCTCCGGGCGCTCTGATCCTGGAATCCACCTTCACCTCCCTGCCGGACATGGCCGCCCGGCTCTATCCCTTCCTTCCGGTGCGCTGGCTGGCCAAATACAGCTACAACACCCTGGGCCGACTGGGCGACGTCCATTCACCGGTGCTGGTGGTGCACAGCCCGGGAGACGACATCATCCCCTACGCCCATGGCCAGGCCCTCTTCGCCGCCGCGCCCGAACCAAAGATGTTCCTGGAAATCTCCGGAGGGCACAATGCGGGTTTTCTGACTTCCGGGGCGAGGTATGTGGAGGGGTTGCGGTCGTTTCTGGAAGGGCAGGTTTCGAGAAAGTACGGTGACGCGGTTGGCGGTTTGGATATTGAAGAGCTATCAGACGCTGATGAACGGGATGAGCGGTACGAGGTGGAGTGAGGGAGGTGAGCGGAAATCGCGATCAGGCCAGGCTGAAAACCCGCCGCAAAGCCTGATCGACCTGGGCCATGACCTCCGCGGCCAGTTCGCCGCGAACGGCCACGAAACGAGATTGATGATCAATGGGACGGGTTTGCAGGCAGTCGGCCACGGATTGCTTGGACAGTCCGTTTTGTTTCGTGGGTTCGATGATCACGTTGGTGACGATGCGCCCTTTTTTCTCGGTGAACGCCGTGATCGGAGTGACCTGAATCACCGGGACGCGGGCGTTGTAGGTATCGTTGGTGACAATGACGCAGGGGCGAACCTTGCCGGTCTCCGAACCTTTGACGGGATCAAGGTTGACGTCGATGACCATCCCTCGTTTCAAAAGCATCACTCCGGCCACTTTGCCACCACATCATCGCTCCATTCAGGTGTTTCCGTATCCTGGGCATGGACCTCGGCATACAGGGCCGCGGATTCCCGCAGTCGCTGCTGCTCCAAGTCGTTGCTCAGGCGGTCCAGGGCAACCCGGACCATCTGGCTTTTGTCCTTGAATCCCAAGTCTCTATATTGCTGGATGAAACGATGTTGCGGCTTGTCCAGACTGAATTTGGCTTGAAGCATTTTTCCTCCTTCTTTGTTGTCTTGAGAGGCCAAAATCAAGCCCGATTTTAGGCCCCTGAAGTTGGGCCGTCAAGCAGTTTCGCGGTGTAAACGACCTGCTCGATAGGCAGCTTGACCTTGCGGTGCGTCTCAGTAGTGATACCGGCAGGAAATGATCGTGATGGAGGTGTCGTCCACCGCGTAAACCAGGCGGTTCGTCTCATCGATCCGCCGTGACCAGAATCCGGCTAGGTTTTCCTTGAGTGCTTCAGGCTTGCCGATTCCTTCGAATGGAGAGCGTTGCGCATCGGCAATGAGTTTGTTGATCCTTTTGAGCGTCTTTTTATCCTGGGTTTGCCAAAACACATAGTCAGTCCAGGCCGCGATGGTCCAGGCCAGGCGCCTATTCATCGGTCGTCTCTCTCTCGACCAGCCGACCCTCCCTGTACTGCTGGATGGATTCCCGCAAATGGTCGACGTTGGCCGGAGATTTCAGCAAATGCACGGTCTCCATCAAACTGTTGTAGGAGTCCATGGACATGATCACGGCGGCAGGTGCGTCTCGCCGGCTGATAATGGTGCAGTCCGCGTCGTTGATCACGGTGTCGAGCACGGCTTTCAATCCGTTGCGGGCCTCGGAAAAGGATACGATGCGCATGGTTCTTTCTCCTGGTTGATGTACAAGATATAGTACATGGCCTTTGCTCGCGTCAACGTTCATCCCTGCCCGACAGTGACGTTGAGGTATGTCCAGTCGGGTGTGGGAGCGCTCGACTGGACATGACTGGAAAGAGGCCGGATCGGCATCCCGGCGAAAGACTCCGAGGGGCGGTCAATCCCAGCCGTTGACAATCCCGTCGTTTTCATCAACTTCACAAGGTGTTTGCCGAAGCAGCCGATTGGCTACGCTTGCCGCTTCCTTTTCGCCCTTCAAACAGGAGAATCCATCATGTCCACGTCACTGATCGTCGCCCTTGTCTTGATTGTCGCCCTGGGCTTTCTGGTGGTGCGCATCTACAACCAGTTGGTCGCCCTCAGGAACCGGTACAAGAACGCTTTTGCCCAGATCGACGTGCAGCTCAAGCGGCGCTACGATCTGATTCCCAATCTGGTGGAAACGGCCAAGGCCTACATGGCCCATGAACGCGAGACCCTGGAAGCCGTGATCGCGGCCCGGAACCAAGCCTACGGCGCCATGCAGGCAGCGTCGGCCAATCCGGGGCAGGCCGCGGCCATGGCCGGTTTGGCCGGGGCCGAGGGCATGCTGTCCGGGGCGCTGGGGAAGCTCTTCGCCCTGGTGGAGAGCTATCCGGACCTGAAGGCCAATCAGAACATGATGCAGCTCAGCGAAGAGATGACCAGCACGGAAAACAAGGTCGCCTTCGCCCGGCAGGCCTTCAACGACGGAGTGATGACCTACAACACCTACCGGGAGTCCTTTCCCCAGACCATCTTTGCCGGGATGTTCGGGTTCGAGCAGGCTACGTTGCTGGAGTTCGAGGGTCGGGAGTTTCGGGAAGCGCCCAAAGTTCAATTCTAGGCTGGGTACATCATGGATTTTTTTGAGAGCCAGGAACGGGCTCGACGCAAGAGCGCGGTGCTGGTGGTGCTGTTCATTCTGGCCACCATCGGCATCGTGTTCACGGTCTATGCCTTGATCTATCTGTTGCTGCTGACCGATGCGCCCAACGCGACCCAGGCTTGGAGGGAGTTCAAGAGCATGGCCGACCTGTTGGCCATGCTGGGAGCGATCATCCTGGCTATTATCGGGTTCGGGACCATTTTCAAGATGGTCCAGCTCCGGCGTGGCGGGGCCGCGGTGGCCGAACTGCTGGGCGGGCGGCTGGTGATGCCGGACAGCGCCAACCCGGATGAGCGCAAGGTGCTCAACGTGGTGGAGGAAATGGCCATCGCCTCGGGTCTGCCCGTGCCTCCGGTGTACATGCTGGACCAGGAGAGCGGCATCAACGCCTTTGCCGCGGGCCAGAACCCCGGCGACGCGGTGGTGGGACTGACCAGCGGGGCCGCCCGGCTGTTGACCCGTTCGGAGTTGCAGGCCGTGATCGGGCACGAGTTCAGCCATATCCTGAACGGGGACATGCGCATGAACATCAAGCTGATGAGCGTGATCCACGGGCTGATCATCCTGGGGCTGGCCGGGCGGGTGATCCTGCGGATGACCGTCTATGGCGGGCGGTCCCGGGATCGTCGGGGTGCTGCCTTGCCCCTGGTGCTGGGCGTGGGCTTCATCCTGGTGGGCTCCCTGGGGATGTTTTTCGGAAGCATGATCAAGGCTGCGGTCTCCCGGCAACGGGAGTACCTGGCCGACGCCTCGGCGGTCCAGTTTACCCGCGACTCCCGGGCCATGGCCGAGGTGCTGAAGAAGATCGGCGCGATTTCCCAGGGGTCGCGACTGGAGCACGCCAACGCGGCCCAGGCCAGCCACATGTTTTTCGCCCAGGGCGTGAACGTGCTCATGACCTCCCTGTTCGCCACCCATCCCCCCTTGGAGGAGCGCATCCGGCGGGTGGAGCCGGGTTGGGACGGAACGTATCCGGTCATATCGGACTTTCCCCGGCCACATGTGCGAACCGCGAAAGACGCTGCCGCCAATGAGTTCGGTTTTTCCGGTCTGACCCCAAAACAGTACCAGGAACAGCACCAGGAACGCCCCGGTCCTTCGTCGCGACCCGCTGTCCAGTCAGGCACGCCCAAAGCAATTGACCTGACCGCCTCCGTGGGCCGACTGGATGATGCCCATGTGGCTCATGCCCGAGGGCTCCGGGAGCGAATTCCTCCCGTATTGCTGGACGCTGCCCACGACACGGGCCAGGCCCAGTGGGTGGTGTTCGCTATGCTGCTCAGTCGGGAGCAGAGCGTGGCCAGGGCGCAGTTCGCGTTGCTGGACAAGATTTTCGGGCCGTCCCTGGCCCGGGAGGTGGCCAATCTGGCACGCCTGGAACTGCCCAGGGAACTGCGCCTCCCGTTGATGGATATCTGCTTCCCGGCCCTGCGCCGGATGCCGTTTGATCGCTATCCGGCGTTTCGTTCCGCGCTGCACGGGATGATTCAGGCCGATGGACGGGTCGGGCTGTTTGAGTGGGCCGTACACCGGGCCGTACTCCGCCACCTGGAGCCGTCCTTCGAGCCGGGTCGGCCCTCGGCATTTGGTCACGTGGCCCTGCACCAGGCCGTGGATCAGACCTCGCTGATCCTCTCCGCCCTGGCCCATGTGGGAGCCCGGGCCGAAGACACGGCCATGGCCTTCGAGGCCGGGGCCAAGGAACTGCGCCTGCCCGGCCTGGGGCTGCGCACCCGGGAGCAGTGCGGCATCCAGGCCCTGGACACGGCTTTGACCAAGCTGGTCCGCCTGCGCGAATCCTCCAAGCGCGACCTGATCACGGCCTGCGCCGCGGTCATCGTGGCCGACGGCCAAGTCTCCATCGCCCAGGCCGAAATACTGCGGGCCGTGAGCGACGCCCTGGAATGCCCCATGCCGCCGCTGTTGCCCGGGCAGGTGGCGGGGGCATAAAATCCTTAATCATCTGCCGGAGAAGACCATGACTGTCGTGGAAATTTTGAAGCAAGCCGGAGAGCGTGAGGATCATGTCTTGAGAGAGCACGCGACGTTACTGGCTTTGTCTAAAATGAGTCGATATGAAGCAGAATGTGCGCTGTTCGAGGAAAAATACGCAGAACCATTCCATGCCTTCAAGGAACGTGTTCGGTCGATGCTGAACGAAGAAGACTTTCAGATGGATGACGACTTGATGGATTGGGAATTCGCTCACACCGCCCTGTCCTGGTGGAAAGACAAGTTGGAAGAAATTCGTCATGTTGGCTGACATCGTCGAACAGCACAAGGAGATTGTCGCATCCTGGACAGTAACGCATTTCGACAGGGAAGGCGCAAACCTTCGATTGAAGGCGAGGATAGTTTTTATAGACGGCAGTTTGCTCTTTATTCGTCAGGTGGTGGTCAATGGGGCCATGCTCAAATATGCCTACCATTGGCAGACACAGGGTGATGCCTTGATCATCCGCTGGGACAACGCGAAACATTGGCCTGACGTCGCCACTTTTCCTCACCACAAGCACGTTGCTCGTGATGGGGTAATTGATGTCTTGCCTTCCAAAGGGGCTGACTTGCATGAAGTCCTGAGAGAAGTCGCCCTCGATCTTCAGCCAGTCCATCCTTCATCGAACCTTTCCGTTTGACCGTTTGACCCCTCGTGATCGCTTCCAAAACAGACACAAGGGCCGACCATCCGGCTCCGAAGGACTGGTTGCGCGCGAATGCACGTTCGGTGCGCGGGCTGTTGCTGGCGGGGATCGGCTTGGCGGCGGCGGCCGGGGTTTTGTTGATCGTTCAGGCCGGGTTGCTGGCCTGGGTGGTGCATCAGGTCCTGTTTGAGGCGGCCGGGCTGGAGGACGTCTTCGGAGCGCTGGTGGCCCTGCCGATACTGATGCTGATCCGGGCCGGGCTGGTCTGGGGCGGGGAGCAGTTCGGGGTTCGGGCCGCGATGCGGGTCAAGAGCCGGCTCCGGATGCGGGTCATGGACCACTTGGCGGCTTTGGGTCCGGAACGGCTGCGCGGGCGCTCCAGCGGCGATCTGGCCCATCACGTGGTGGACGGGATCGAAGGGCTGGAGGCCTATTTCGCCCGGTATCTGCCGCAGGCCGCTTTGGCTGCTTTGCTTCCCCTGGCCGTCCTGGCCTTCGTCTTTCCAATGGACCTGATCAGCGGGCTGATCCTGCTGTTCACCGCGCCGTTCATCCCCCTGTTCATGTTCCTGATCGGTTCCCGGGCCGAGAAGCTGAACCAGCGCCAGTGGCGGCGGCTGGCGCTGCTGAGCGCCCGGTTTCTGGACAGCCTGCAAGGCCTGACCACGCTGCGGCTGTTCAACGCGACCCGTCGGGAAGCCCGGATCATCGCCGAGATCACCGACGATTACCGGGAATCGACGTTGTCCGTGCTGCGGATCGCCTTTCTCTCCGCCCTGGTCCTGGAGTTCTTCTCCACGGTCAGTCTGGCCGTGGTGGCCGTGATCATCGGCTTCAAGCTGCTCTCCGGGACCATGCCTTTCCAGGCCGGGTTCTTCATCCTCTTGCTGGCCCCGGAATTCTATCTCCCTCTGCGCACCCTGGGCGTTCATTATCATTCCCGGCTTTCGGCCATGGCCGCTTCCGAGGGGTTGACGGCCCTGCTGGCCGAGCAGCCTCAGGTGTCTGGCCGCCAATCTGAGCGCTGCCCGGTATGGTCCTCCGTGGACCTGGACATTCAGAATCTGGATTTCAGCCATGCACCGGACCGACCGGTGTTGCGCGGCTTTTCCCTGCGCGTTGCGCCCGGAAGCCGTGTGGCCCTGATCGGGCCCAGCGGCGTGGGCAAGACGTCCCTGTTGCGGTTGCTTCTGGGCACGGCCCGCCCGGAGGGCGGACGCATCCTGGCCAACGGGACGGATCTGGCGGACGTGGACCTGGAACACTGGCTGCGGCATGTGGCCTGGATGCCTCAGAATCCGTATATCGCACCGGCCTCGCTGTGGGAGAACGTCCTGCTGGGCGGTTCTTTCGAACCGACTGGGCAGCCTGGAATGGCGGACACGCTGGACTGGGAGGCCCTGAACGAGATCGCCGCGCTGACCGGCCTTGATCGCGACCTGACCGCCATGGCCCAGGGCTGGCAAACCCGGGTGGGCGAAGGCGGGGCCGGGTTGTCCGGTGGGCAGCGCCAGCGCTTGGCCCTGACCCGGGTTTTGGCCAGAACTCTGGCCAAACCCGCGCCGTTGCTGCTTCTGGATGAGCCCACGGCGCACCTGGACGACCAGGGCGCCGGGATGGTGCTGGACGCACTGGGCAAAGTGTCCGGTGGACTTTCAGGTGGACTTTCAGGCGGATTTTTGGGCGGACTTTCGGGCAAACGGACCGTGATTGTCGCTTCCCATGATTCCAGAGTTCGGGAGTTCGCGGACATGGTGGTGGAACTCGCGTCGCCGAAGGATGCGCGTTCACAAGAAGCATGCCGGGACGGTGGGTGATGCGCGTTTTTCGACTCCTGCTCTCCATGGCTCGGGCCAAGTGGCCCTGGCTGCTCCTGGGTCTGCTCTGTTCCGTGGTCACGGTGCTGGCCAACATGGCCTTGCTGGCCCTGGCGGCCTGGTTTCTGGCCTCCATGGCCCTGGCCGGGGTCAGCGGAGTGTTGTTCAACTATTTCCTGCCTGCCGGCGCCATCCGGACCCTGGCCATTGTTCGCAGCGTGGGGCGCTATTTCGAACGGCTGGTCAGCCATGACGCCACGTTGCGCCTTCTGGCCGATCTGCGGGTGCGGTTTTTCCAGCGTCTGGTTCCCCTGGCGCCCGCTGGTCTGAAAAAGGAAGACGGACGAGGCGGGATGCACAGCGCGGATTTGTTCAGCCGGTTGCGGGCGGACATCGACCTGCTGGACAACTTCTATCTGCGCCTGCTCCTGCCCGCCGGGACGGCGGTGTGCGTGGCCGGGGTCGCTTTCGTTTTTTTCTTTTTCTTTGATCCGGGCCTGGCTCTGGGCGTGGCCGGACTCTGGCTGCTGGCCGGGGCCGTTCTGCCGGCATTTTGTCTGTATCGGGGCGCGGCGGACGGCGCGGAACAGGTGCAGGCGGCCTCCCGGCTGCGTTGCCTGGTGGTGGACGGCCTGCGGGGCATGGAGGAGTTGCTGGTCTACGGAGCCGGACCCAGGCACCGGGAACTGGTTCAGCGGGAGAATGACCGGCTGATCCGGCTGCAAACCCGGACGGCCCGGCTGGAGAGCATGGCTCAGGGCATGGTGGGGCTGGCCTCCGGGCTGGCCATGTGGCTGGTGTTGTTGTCAGGCATTTCCCTGGTGGGCTCGGAAGATTGGTCCCCGGCCACGTTGCCCATGCTGGCCGTCCTGGCTCTGGTCAGCTTCGAGGCTATTTTGCCCCTGCCCGGAGCGTGGCGGATGTGGGGCCAAATCCGGATGGCCGCGGGACGCATCCTGGAGATCACCGAGGCCAGGGCTCCGGTGACCGAACCTCTGGAGCCGCGGGAAATGCCGTCGGAAGGAGATCTGGTGATTCGCGATCTGTGGTTCACCTATCCAGGAGGAACCTCAGACCGCGATAAACCGACGCTGCGCGGCTTGAATCTTGACCTGCCTCAGGGCGGGCGGGTCGGCATCGTGGGATCCGCCGGGTCCGGCAAGACCACCCTGCAGCAGATTCTGCTCAGATTTTGGGAGTACGACCACGGCGAGATCCGGCTTGCCGGGCGGGAATTGCGGAGCGTATCCGGCGATGAAGTCCGGGCCCGGATGGCCGTGGTCTCCCAGCATGTGTTCCTGTTCAACGCCACCATTGCCGAGAACTTGCGCCTGGGGCGTCCCCAAGCCACGCAGGCCCAGCTTTGGGAGGCACTGCGCACGGCCCGGCTGGATGAGTTCGCCGCGTCCTTGCCAGAGGGGCTGAACACCCGGGTCGGTCAGTTGGGGGCCAGGCTGTCCGGCGGTCAGGCCCGGCGGTTGAGCGTGGCCCGGGCCCTGCTCAAGGACGCCCCGATCCTGATCCTGGACGAGCCCACCGAAGGGCTGGACGCCGGGACCGAGGCCGAGTTGTGGGCGGAACTGCTCCCTCTGATGCAGGGCCGTTCCGTGCTGCTGATCACCCATCGTCCGGCGGGGCTGGAATACATGGAGCGGGTGTATCGGCTGGAGCAGGGGCGGTTGATTCTTGTTGATCGAAATCTTTATAGCGTGGCCCTTTCCAGCCACCCACGGTCCATTCCCTGATCCAGTCTCTAGCGCCCGAGCTCCACGGCGCCTAAAGCACAGACGACTAGCCGAATGGTTTCAGTGCATTACAAACCTGATATTCCAGAAGCAAGGTCTGCCGGAACGTTGAGCGAAGCCGAGGCGGAACCCAACTCCCTGCATGCTTCCCCCCCGAGCGACGAAAGTGCAACAGTTGTCAACGCTGGATTGTTCTGCTAGGGCGTAGCAAAAAATTTTTGTCGTAGGACAAGGTTCAGGGGGAACACAATGACCAACACAACAGAAGAGACGCAGGATCAGTTCGACCAGGAGATGGAACTCAACTTCGAGGCGGAGCTGGAGCAGTATTTGAACGACGACTTCGGCGATGTCGATGAAGGGAGCATCGTTCAAGGTGAGGTCGTCAAAATCGACGGGGATCACATCCTGGTGGACGTGAACTTTAAGTCCGAGGGTCAGATTCCGGCCGCGGAATTCAAGGACCAGGACGGCTGTCTCACAATCAAGATGGGCGACAAGATCGACGTCTACGTGATCAAGAAAAACGAAGGAGAAGGCTCGATACTCCTCTCCAGGGAAAAGGCCAAACGCATGCAGCTGTTCGACAAGCTGGAGGGCGTCCTGGATTCCAATGAAGTCATCACGGGGACGATCACCAAACGCATCAAGGGCGGCTATCATGTGGACGTGGACGGCGTGGAGGCCTTTTTGCCCGGCTCCCATGTGGATCTGCGACCGGTACCGGACATGGACGCCTTGGTCGGGCAGGACTTCGAATTCCGAGTCCTGAAGGTCAATCGCCGACGCAGCAACGTCATCGTGTCCCGCCGCGTCCTGCTTGAGGAAGAACGCGACAGCATGCGTCAGAGCCTGCTCCAGAACATTGAGGAAGGGCAGACGATTGAGGGCAAGGTCAAGAATATCACCGACTACGGCGTGTTTGTCGATCTCGGCGGCCTGGACGGTCTGCTGCACATCACGGACATGGCCTGGAAGCGCATTCGTCATCCCAAGGAAATGGTTCAGATCGGCGACGACCTGGAACTGATGGTCCTCAACTTCGATAAGGAGAACCAGAAAGTTTCCCTGGGCCTGAAGCAGTTGGTCCCGGATCCGTGGACCAACATCGCGGCCAAATTCCCCGAAGACACCCGCTTGACCGGCAAAGTCACCAATCTGGTGGACTACGGCGCGTTCGTGGAGCTGGAGCCGGGCGTTGAAGGCTTGGTGCACATCTCCGAAATGTCCTGGACCCGCAAGCTGCGCCATCCCTCCCAGATGGTCCGAGTCGGCGATGCCGTGGACGTGATCGTCCTGGGCGTGGACCAGGAAAAGAAGCGCATCTCCCTGGGCATGAAGCAGGTCGCGCCCAATCCTTGGGACGTGGTCGGCGAGAAATATCCGGACGGCACCGTGCTTGAGGGCACCATCAAAAACATCACCGAATTCGGCATGTTCGTGGGCATCGAAGACGGCATCGACGGCCTGATCCACGTGTCGGACATTTCCTGGACCAAGAAAGTCCGCCATCCCAGCGAGATGTACAAGGTCGGCGACGTGGTCCAGGCCAAAGTGCTCACCGTGGACAAGAACAGCGAGAAATTCACCCTGGGCGTCAAGCAGCTCACGGAAGATCCGTGGTCCCTGGTGCCCCAGCGCTATCCCGTGGGCTCCACCGTTTCCGGCACCGTGACCAACATCACGGACTTCGGCCTGTTCATTGAGGTCGAGGAAGGGATTGAAGGCTTGGTCCACGTTTCCGAGGTCAGTCGGAAGAAGATCAAGAAGCCCAGCGAATTGTTCCAGGAAGGTCAGGTCATTCAGGCCAGGGTCATCCACGTCAGCGCGGATGAACGCCGCCTGGGCCTGTCCATCAAGGCCCTGGAAGAGGACGAGTTGAAGAAAGGCCGGGAATTCCACGGCAATGTCGGAGCATCCACCCAGGCCGCCAGCACCAACCTGGGCGACCTGATCCGGCAAAATATCGAGGAAGGAACATCTGAAGACTAATCCCAGCTTCAGTCAGCGTCATCCATTCCTCTTTGGATTACTGTTGATGTTCACGGCCGTGGCCCTGGTTTCCGGGGCCATGGCCGTTTGGCGTTCTTACGCCGACAAACACCCCGGCGCGTTCCTGGCCTTTTCCAGCCCCAAGGTCGGCGTGGTTCACGTTGAGGGAATGATTCTGGATCCCACGGATACCCTGAACTGGATTCGCCGACTGCGCGAGGATCCCACGGTCCTGGGGGTCCTGGTCCGGGTCAACTCGCCCGGCGGGGTGGTCGGGCCGTCCCAAGAACTGCACCGCGGCCTGCAACGTTTGGCAGAGCACAAACCGGTGGTCGTCTCCATGGGGGCCGTGGCCGCTTCCGGCGGCTATTACGTGGCCGTGGCCGCAGACAAGATCGTGGCCAACCCGGGGACCCTCACCGGAAGCATCGGCGTGAAAATGGAGCTGACCAACCTCCAGGGGCTGATGGAAAAGTTGGGCATCCGCCGGGAGTCCGTGTCCAGCGGCGTGTTCAAAACCACCGGAACGCCTTTTGAGGAACTGACTCTCGAGGAACGGGCCTATCTCCAGGCCGTGGTCATGGACATGCACGGCCAGTTCACCCGGGATATTGCCCAGGGCCGGGACATGCCTCTGGAGGAAGTGGAGAAACTCGCCGACGGCCGGATCATGACCGGTTTACAGGCCCTGGAACTCGGGCTGATCGACGCCCTCGGCGGGCAGGAGGAAGCCTTGGACCTGTTGCGGTCCATTGCCGAGATCGACGAGTATGTCGACCTCATCGAAGACCCGAAGCGAGACCAGTCGCTCTGGAAAAAAATTCTCGGCTCGGTGGAAGAAGAGCTGCGCGTTCAAGGTCCTTTGTGGGTCTTCCGTTGAACGGCCCGGGAAAACGCCGAAGCAAGGAGAATCCCACGTGCTTGATCACATCGTTGAAAAGGCCGCCGACAATGTCCGGCTCAGCCGGGACGAGGCCCTGACCCTGGTCCGGGAGGCCGACATCCATGTCCTGGGACGGCTGGCCTTGGCCCGACGCTCCGGGCTGCACGGCCAAAACGCCTATTTCGTCTACAACCAACACCTCAACTATACGAACATTTGCCAGAACGCCTGCCGGTTCTGCGCCTTCAGCCGCCGGGTCGGGGACGAAGACGCCTACACCCTGACCGTGGACGAAGCCGCGGAGCGGGTCCGCTCCCGAGGCGACGAGCCGGTTCGGGAAATCCACATTGTCGGCGGCCTGAACCCGGAGCTGCCCTACCAGTATTACCTGGATTTGGTCAGCGCGGTGAAACAGGCCCGCCCCACGGCCTCGGTCAAGGCCTTCACCGCGGTGGAGGTGGCCTTTCTGGCTCAGCGCGGCGGCATTTCCCCGCGTCAGGTCCTGGAAGGCCTCCAGGTCGCGGGCCTGGACGCGTTGCCCGGCGGCGGCGCGGAGGTCTTTTCCCCGGCTTTGCGCGCCAAGCTCTGTCCGGAAAAAGTCTCCGGCGAACAGTGGCTGGAAATCCACCAACTGGCCCACGAACTGGGCATCCGCTCCAACGCCACCATGCTTTTCGGCCACATTGAGACCTGGGCCGACCGTCTGGACCACCTCATTGCCCTGCGCGACCTGCAGGACCGCACCGGCGGCTTCATGTGCTTCATCCCCCTGCCCTACCAGCCCGGGCATAACGACCTCCAGGCCAAAGGTCCGGACGGCCTGGACATCCTGCGGATGCTGGCCGTGTCCCGCATCGTCCTGGACAATGTCCGGCATCTGAAGGCCTACTGGGTGATGACCGGGATCAAGACGGCTCAGATGGGCCTGTGGTACGGCGCGGACGACCTGGACGGAACCATCGTCGAAGAACGCATCGGTCACGCCGCCGGAGCCCAGACCCCCAAGGGCATGACCCGGGACCAGATCATGGAAATCATCACCCAGGCCGGCTTCACCCCGGTGGAGCGCACCAGTCGCTTCGAGCCGACGCCTCCGGACCCGTCCGCATGAAAGTCATCAAAATCGGCGGCGGATGCCTGAACGGCAAGGAAACCATCGCCGCCATCCTGGACCTGCTGGTCACCCGCGGCCGGGGCAACCTCATCGTGGTTTCGGCTCTGGGCGGCGTGACGGACCTGCTCCTGGAGGCCATGCCCCAGGCCGTGGCCGAGGAGGAAGCGGTGGGCCGGGTCATGGACCGCCTGAAGCACAAGCACATGCTGGTGGCCCGGCATCTGATCCGCGACGACAAGGACGTCCGCGTCTATTCCCGCGAGCTGGGCAAAACCCTGGCCCGCCTGGAACGGCTGTTCTACGGCCTGCACTACACCAAGGACGTCACCCCGCGGATGGTCGACGCCATCAGCGGGTTCGGCGAAAAGATCTGCGCCCAACTCCTGGCCGCGATTCTCAACGCCCGGGGCAGCAAGGCGTCCTGTCGACTGCCGGAGGAGATCGGCGTGATCACGGATGGCAAGTTCGGAGACGCCACGGCCCTTCTGGCTCCGTCGGAAAACAATTTCCAGGAGCGGCTCGCATGCCACCTCAACGGCGGGCAGATCACCATCATTCCCGGATTTTACGGCGTCAACGCGGACGGGGAAACCACGACCTTCGGACGCGGGGGCAGCGACTATTCAGCGGCCGTGTTCGCGGCCATTTCCGGGGCCGAGGTGCTGGAAATCTGGAAGGATGTGGACGGGTTCCTCAGCGCGGACCCGAAATTCGTGCCCCAGGCCAGGTTGATCCCGGAGCTGGCCTACGACGAGGCCGCGGAGCTGGCCTACTTCGGGGCGAAAATCCTGCATCCCCGGACCGTGGAGCCCCTACGCAAAAAAGGCCTGTCCATCGTCATCACCAACACGCTCCGGCCGGACAAGATCGGCAGCAGGATCACGGCCCGGGGCAAGGCCGCTCCCGGAGTGATCAAGAGCGTGGCCCACACCACGGACATCGCCATTCTCAAGGTCCATGCCTCGGGAGTGGGCAAGCGCCGCGGCATCCTGGGCGAGGTGGCCGCGGCCGTGGCCGCCCGGGGGGTGAACATCAAGTCCGTGGTCACTTCCCAGACCTGCATCAGCCTGCTGCTGTCCCGCCGGGACCTGGAACCGGCAGCCCAGGCCCTGGCCGGATTGCATCCCCGCCCCTACCGCAAGCTCGAAAAAAACACGAACAAGGCCTTGATCGCCGTGGTGGGCAAGGGGCTGTCCTCCAAGCCCGGCATCGCCGCGGCCTGCTTCAGCGCCGCGGCCCAGTGCCAGGTAAACATCGAAATGATCGCCTTCGGCCCTTCCCCGGCCGCCCTCTACTTCATCGTCCGCGAAACCGACCTGCACAAAGCCGTCACGGCCATCCACACCGCTTTTTTCGCCAACCCCGCCTGCGCGTTGCCCCGCAAGGCCTGAATCACCACCGCTAAAACTGTTTCGGTAATCCTGCCTGTCTCAGAATGCCATTGGCTGTGTGACGCGACTTGATTTTCCCATCCACGGGAAATCGGGTATGAGAAATCGGGCTGTACCAAATTTCATGGTCCCCCTTGCCCTGGCGGATAAGAAAACAGCCCGCCTTGGTCAAAACACGTCGCACGCTTTCGGCAAAGTCAGCCATATGCCAATGTTTCCATGCGTTGGCCGTAAATGCAAAACGGAATTTCCCGACGTATCCCAGCGGTCAGGACTCCATTTTCCTCCAGAAGCTCCGGAATGAGACCATGGAGTTTTTCAACCAGGAGTTCCATGGTCTCCGCTTCAGTGACCAATCCAGGGACATCGTCGCTTTCCGCCACCCAGACCCCGGCCTCCGAATCCCAAAACGCCCTGACCGTGTAGTTTCCCATCATAACGCTCTCCTGTTCCCCAGATATTGTAACTACTCAGCACAGAGTAATGGCGTTGCCGTTGCCGGGGTCGGAATCGGGATCGGGATCGAAAACGCTGGGATGCGTTCTCAATTCTTCCTGTTCCGATTTCGACTCCGATACCGACTCCGACCCCGATTGCCAGAGCAAGAACGGACACAAAATATGCTGAGTAGATACCAGATATTGATCAATACCCGCTTTCCGCCACCCGAGTTCCCCCGTCCCAGGGCTGGACCGGGGGGAGGCGGTGACTGACCCGGGTCAACGGTTGGCCGAGGCGGTGTTCGTAGATGGCGGTGTAGGACAGGACGCGTTCCACGTAGTTGCGGGTTTCGTTGAACGGGATGGTCTCCACCCAGATGTCCGCGGGGAGTTCAACGCCCTGAGGCAGCCAGCCTTTGACCCGGTGTTGACCGGCATTGTAGGCGGCGGTGGCCAGGGCGTAATGGTCCTGGAGATCATCCAACTGGCGACGCAGATACGTGGTTCCGAAGCGGATGTTCCGCTCGGGCTGGAGCAGCAGCCGGGAGCTGGAAAGCCGTTCTCCGTGCCATCCGGCAATGCGTTGGCCGGTCTGGGGCATGATCTGCATCAGCCCCAGGGCGCCGGCGGACGAGCCCACGTCTTCCATGAACAGGCTCTCCTGGCGCATCACACCGTAGACCCAGGCCGGATTGAGGTTTTTGGCCGTACTCTGGGCCATGATCTGGGATGAATAGGGCAGGGGGAAGCGGATTTCCAAGTCCGTATCGTGACGCGCGGCCACGACGGCCGTGATGGCCCGATCGTGCCACCCAATATCCCTGGCCCAGATGGCCGCGGCCAACTTAACGCCTTCATCCAGCCGGGGCAGCGCCCGTTGCCATTCGCTGCGCCCCGGGCCGTAGCGCTTCAGGGCGAAAAATTCCACGGCCCGGCGTAGGCCAATATCTTGCTTGGCAGTGTTCAGCATCTCCGCGGTCACGGCCACGGGCTGGTGTTCCACCTTGTAGGGCTGTCCGAGACGGTCCGCGGCAAGCATGCCGAAATAGTGCGTCTCACTGGCCAAATTATTGTACAGGGCCAGGGCTTGTTCAGCCCAGCCGGTCTGCTCCAAGGCCCGGGCCCGCCAATAGCGCCAGCGCGGTTCTTGTTGCTGGCCTTTGGTCAACCCGTCCACCTTGGTCAGTACCGCCGACCAGTCCTGTTGGCGCAAGGCCGCCCGAACACCCCACTCCCGCAACCGATCACTTCTCAGGTCCACTGGAAGAGCCCCGATCCGCTCCACGGCCCCGTCCTCGAAACGCAGGCTCATGAACAAGGCAATATCCACTTCTATATCGGCGAATCGCTCCCGTTCCAGACCGTTCCGCAAGCGGAGCCGGTCCCAATCCCCGGCTGTCCGGGTAGCGTCAACGCGGGTCAATTTGCGCATGCCGTGAGCCAGCACCGGGAGGGCGAAATCACTTCGGACGCCGCTCCAGTTGCGCTCCAGCACCAAACCGGGGCTCTCGTCCACCTTGCACCAGTACTCCACCCAGGGGCGCTCTTCCGGGGGGAGATACCGGGTCAAATACCGGGCCAGCCCTGCCTGTCCCCCGTTCATGGCCAGCCGAATCCGTTCCGCCACCAGTTCCGGGCTCAGAAGATTCTTACCTCTCCATGCCGCGAAGAGCGGGTCGCAGCTTTTGGGACGGGATGTGCCGGAAAGCCACATCTCCCTGGCATGCTCCATGGCCGGGCCGGTCTTTCCGGCCCCCAGCAAGGCCTGACCGTAGAGGCACAGAAGGTCCTCGTTGGTCTGGGGAGTATAGTCCTGAAGAAAATCCGCCCAGCGAGCCTGTTTGGCCAGCTCACGCAGCCACTTCCGACGCAGGGAATCCGATGCCGGAATGTCGCCGTAGGCCTTCAAAAAAGCCCGGACCTCCGCTGTCGATCCGGACCCGAGCCTTCGCTCCAGGTCAGTGGCGGTCAGATAGGGCGTCAACGGGTAGCCGTCGAGGCGAGGCAATAGGCCCAGATAGGCTTGACGCTGCCCTTTGCGCAACGCCTCCTCGGCCTGGAGAAACAATCTTCGCTGTTCTTCCACGGAAGCGGCTTGGGCGGGACTAAGCCAGATAAACAGAGCGGCCACGGCAAACAAGACGTGGAGCGTCAATCGCGGCATGCGCATGTGTGGATCTCCTGAGCGGGTTGAGGTTCGCCGGTTGAGTGGCTATGTCATAGTGTCAATTCCGCTTGAAACTGACAAGCCCCATCGCGTCGTCTTTTGCGGATTGCGCCAATTCCTTCCAGCGACCATTCCCCACAAAACAAGCCGAACCAAGGATTCTCATGGATACGTTCATCTTCGATCTGGACAACACCCTCTATCCGGCGTCGAACTCGTTATTTCCGCTGATCGACGCCCGGATCAACCAATACATGCACGAACGGGCCGGTATTCCTGAAGAACAGGTGGACGCGCTGCGCCGCCTGTATTGGCGGGAATACGGGCTGACCATGGTCGGTCTGGCCAAGCACCACGGCGTGGACCCGGAAGACTACCTGGAATACGTCCACGACGTGGACGTGGCCGCGGTCCTGCGGCCTTGCCCGGAGTTGGCCTTGGCCCTGGCGGCCCTGCCCGGTGTCAAGGTCGTCCTGACCAACGGTTCGCTGGCCCATGCCCAGCGAGTTCTGAAGGTTCTGGGGCTCCGGGAGGTGTTTACCGAAATATTCGACGTCCGGCTGGCGGCCTACCGGCCCAAGCCCTACCCCGAACCGTACCGGGAAACGCTGCGTCGACTCGGCGTCCCGGGATCGCGGTGCGTGATGGTGGAGGACATGGCCGTGAACCTGAAGACGGCCAAGGAATTCGGCATGGCCACGGTGCTCATTGACCCAGGCAATGGGCCGGGCAACGGCGAGGCGTACGTGGATGTGCGTATTGATGACGTGACCTTGTTTCCGGACGCTTATGCACGATTTGCGCGGGGAAAGAAAAAGGCGGGCTGAAAGCCCGCCTTTTATGTCATCGACTAAATGCTATCGACTGAAATGATCGCCCCGTAATGCTACCGGCGCTCCGCCAGCGCTGCGTCCTTGAGCCACGCATACCAGGGTTCCAGCCCTTCTCCCGTGCGGCAGGAAACCGGGAAGACGACGATTTCCGGATTCAGGGCGCGGGCGAAGCGGGTCGCCCTTTCCAGGTCGAAATCCACGTAGGGTAGCAGGTCGATCTTGTTCAGCAACAGCACCTTGGACTGAGCGAACATCATCGGATACTTCTCCGGCTTGTCGTCGCCCTCGGTCACGCTGAGCAGGGTCACCTTGGCCTTTTCGCCCAGGTCGAACTCCGCGGGGCAGACCAGGTTGCCCACGTTCTCGATGAACAGCACGTCCAGGGCCGCCAGGTCCATCTGCTTCAAGGCCTCCAGGATCATGGAGCTATCCAGGTGGCAGCCGCCCTCGGTGTTGATCTGCACGGCCTGGGCCCCGGTGGCGGCCACGCGCCGGGCGTCGTTGTCCGTCTGCAGGTCGCCCTCGATTACGGCCATGCGCAGTTCATCGCGCAGATCGCTCAAAGTGCGCTCCAGAAGTGAGGTCTTGCCGGCTCCCGGCGAACTCATCAGGTTCAGGGCCAGCAGGCTGTTTTCCGCATAGACGTTGCGAAGCTGATCAGCCAAGCGGTTGTTGGCATCCAGAATATTACGGATCACGGGAATGGTTTTGGACATAATATCAAGTGTCTCCTTCGATATGAGCAATGTTCAGTTCCTTGCCGGTGAGCACGGTATGCGCGAACTCTTCGCCGCAAGAGGGACAGGGGGCGAAGTGCAGGCTGCGCACCTCAGGTGAAAACGTCGTTTCGCACTTGGAGCATCGCAAAGACAGCGGCACTTTTTCATACTCCAGCACCGCCCCTTCCAGGGCCGTGCCAAGGGTCATGGCCTCAAAGGCCAGATCTAGGGCCTCCGGGACCATGGTGGACAGCGCGCCGTGCTGGATGGTTATCCGCTGCACGGTACGCAGACCATGATTGGCCATCTCGGCCTCCACGATCCGGATCAAGGACTCGGCAATTGACATTTCGTGCATGGGGACCCCCATACTGGAAACCTCCGGTATCGTCCAGGGAGGAAAAACACCCGCCCACTCCCCAAATTCCTTGCCTGCGCAACCTCCGCTGGACTCCAACGGCTTGAGCGGCTATCAGTGCCGACATCGGCACGCCAAACACTCCGTTCATGCCTTCATATCGCCGTTGACGGAGCAAGTATTGGACAAAAACTCCATCGCCTGCTCCATTCCGTTGAGTTCGAAAATTCACAACCCATGTTCCCCGCAAGCCCAAGGAGAATCCCGCCATGTATGTCGGACTGAAAATGCTCACGGACATGCCCACCATCACCCCCAAGACCTTGGTGATGGAGGCGGACAAGATCATGGAAAAAGGCCGCCTTTGGATGCTCATGGCCGTTGACGAAAAGGGCCGCTACATCGGGGCGGTGCGCAAGGAGGACGTCCGGTCGGCCCTGCCCTCCCCGGTGACCACCCTGAGTCGGCATGAGTTGAATTACCTGATGTCCAAGCTGACGGTGGAAAAAATGATCCTCAAGGATGTCCCATCCGTTCCTCCGCAGATGGAAATCGAGGAAGCCGCCAAAATCATGTACGACAAGGACTTGGCCGGGCTGCCCGTGGTGGACTCCAAAAACATTCTGTTGGGGTACATCAACCGCAACGTGATGCTTGACGTTCTGGTGGAGGAAATGGGGCTGGCCCAGGGCGGGTCGCGAATCGTCTTCGAGGTCGTGGAGCGCACCGGGGTCATCGCCGAAGTCTCGAACATCATCGCGGCCATGAACGTGAGCATCATCTCCACGGCCACGTTTTATCACAATACGAAGCGGATGGTCGTCATCCGGATCCAGATGGACGATCCGGGACCGGTTCTCAAGGCCTTGTTGGAACGCGGCTACCATGTCGTCGGCCCCTGCGATTTCGCCAAGGAGTGGTGCTAGCAATGGCCATGCTGGAAGTCCGCGACGTCACGCTGACCTTTCGCGGCCTGGCCGCCTTGCTGAATGTCGGCTTCAGCGTGGAGCAGGGCCAGATCGCCTCGCTCATCGGCCCCAACGGCGCAGGCAAGACGAGCATGCTCAACTGCATCAGTGGGCGGTACCATCCGGACGAGGGCAAAATCGCCCTGAACGGACGAGACCTGCTCCCCATGGCAGCCCATGACCGGGTCATGGCCGGACTTTCGCGGACCTTTCAGAACATCGCCCTGTTCAAGGGCTTGAGCGTGCTGGACAACCTGATGGTCGGCCGCCATATCCGCCTGAATTACGGTTTGCTCTCGTCCCTGTTCTACTGGGGCAAGGCTCGGCGCAGCGAGGATCTGCACCGCAAGCGCATTGAGGAAATCATCGACTTTCTCGGCCTGTCCCCCTACCGCCATCAGGTGGCGGGCAAGCTGCCCTACGGGGTGCAAAAACGGGTCGAACTGGGCCGGGCATTGGCCGGAGAACCGGAACTGCTGCTCCTGGACGAACCCATGGCCGGGATGAACCTGGAAGAAACCGAGGACATGGCCCGCTACATCCTGGACATCAACGAGGAATGGGGCATCACCGTCCTTCTTGTGGAGCACGACATGGGCGTGGTCATGGACATCTCCGACCAGGTGATCGTCCTGGATTTCGGCCAAGTCCTGGCCACCGGCACCCCGGTCCAGGTCCAGGCAGACCCGAACGTCATCGCCGCCTACCTGGGCAGCGACAACGCGTCGTTTGTCGGAAGATAGCCACGCGCCCCCCTTGAACTTTACGAAGAAAGAATCGCCTTAGAACGACACGGAAGACGCAATGCAGGAAGAACAACGTTCCCAACGCCCTTATGATACAACACTGCCCCGGTTGTTGCTGGACAACGCCGCGCAATTCGGGGCCAAGACGGCTCTGCGGGAAAAGGAATGGGGCGTTTGGCAGCCGTATTCCTGGACCGACTACTTGCGCAAAACCTCGGAATTCGCCGCGGGGATGAAGAAGCTCGGCCTGGGCAAGGGCGACGTGCTGGTGCTCATCGGCGACAACCGTCCGGAATGGCTCTGGGCCGAGCTGGCCATCCAGTCCCTGGGCGGCATGGCCCTGGGGCTGTACCAGGACGCACCGGTGGAGGAGATCGAGTACATCTTTTCGCTCACCAACTGCCGGATGGTCGTGGCCGAAGACCAGGAGCAGGTGGACAAGATGCTGGACCTGAAACAGCGCGTGCCCCATCTCCAATACGTGGTCTACCATGACGCCAAGGGCTTGTCCGGGTACAAGGAAGACGGCCTGCACCCCTTTGAACGGATTTGCGAACAGGGTCGCCCCGATGCGGGCCAGTTCGCCCAGTGGGTGGACCGGCTTCAGCCCGACGACACCTGTTTGATCGCCACCACCTCCGGAACCACCGGACGGCCCAAGCTGGCCATGCTCTCCCACCGCAACCTGCTGTCCATGGCCACCAACCTGGGCCGGGTGGACCCCAAGCACGACACCGACGAGTTCGTCTCTTTCCTGCCCCTGGCCTGGATGGGCGAGCAGATGATGGCCGTGGCCTCGGCCCTGCTGTTCGGCTTTTGCGTCAACTTTCCGGAGGAGCCGGACACGGTGCAGGAAAACATCCG
Organism: Desulfonatronum lacustre DSM 10312; assembly: GCF_000519265.1. Lineage (NCBI taxonomy): Bacteria > Pseudomonadati > Thermodesulfobacteriota > Desulfovibrionia > Desulfovibrionales > Desulfonatronaceae > Desulfonatronum > Desulfonatronum lacustre. Next base: position 3,401,784 of record NZ_KI912608.1, on the reverse strand, counting down.
GGAGATCGGGCCGCACCTGATCTTCTCCCCTCCCCGGGTCTGGGAGAATCTGGCCGCCCGGGTACGAGTCAAGATCATGGAGACCAGCCCGCTGAAGCGCTTTCTATATAACCTCTTCCTGCCCATGGGCACGCGCTACGCCGAATGCCTGCTTGCCGGAACCAAGCCCGGTCCGGCCTTGCGTCTGGGCAAGGTCCTGGCCGACGCCGGTCTGTTCCGGGCCCTGCGCGACCGGCTGGGCTTTTCCCGGATTCGCTCCGCCACTACCGGCGGCGCGGCCTTGGGGCCGGACACCTTTCGCTTTTTTCACGCTCTGGGCGTAAACCTGAAGCAGATCTACGGCCAGACGGAAATCGCCGGGATCTCCTGCATCCACGCGGACGGCCGGGTGGATTTCGACTCCGTGGGCGAGCCCATCCCGGAAACCGAGATCATCATTTCCGAGGAAGGCGAAATTCTCTCCCGTTCTCCGGCCGTGTTCCAAGGCTACTACGCCAACCCCGAGGCCACGGCCGAGACCATCCAGGACGGCTGGCTGCGCTCCGGAGACGCCGGATTCTTCAAGGGCAACGGGCAGATCGTGGTCATCGACCGGCTCAAGGACGTCATGCACCTGGCCGACGGAACCCAGTTTTCGCCGCAGTTCATGGAGAACAAGCTCAAGTTCTCGCCTTATGTCCGAGAAGCCGTAATTCTGGGCAAGGAGCGTCCCCATCTGGCCGCGATCATCAGCATCGACCCGGAAATCGCGGGGCGATGGGCCGAAAGCCGGCTGCTCACCTACACCACGTACCAGGATCTGGCCGCCAAGAACGAAATCTACGACCTGATCCGGACCGAAATCGCCGAAATCAACGCCGGCCTCCCGGAAACCACTCGGATCAAGCGCTTCGCCCTGCTGTTCAAGGAACTGGACGCGGACGACGGCGAACTGACCCGGACCCGCAAGCTGCGCCGCAAGGTGGTGGAGGAGCGCTACCTGCCGCTCATCGAATCCCTCTACGGCCCGGACGTCTGCATGAACCTGACCGCTTCCATCCAGTACCAGGACGGGCGGACGCGGGAAATGTGCGGGAGTATTCAGATTGCTACCGTGGACTAAACGGTCCTTGCCCCATCCGTGAACCCTTCAGCCTGAATCAACCATGGAATACTATCTTCAACTCTTCGTGAACGGCTTAGTGGTCGGAAGCATTTACAGTTTGGTGGCTCTGGGCTTCGTGATCATTTACAAGGCGACCAAGGTGGTCAATTTCGCCCAGGGCGAGATGGTCATGGTCGGGGCGTACATCTGTTTCGCCTTGACCGTGCAGATGGGGCTGCCGTTTCTGGTTTCCTTTCTGATGACCCTGGTGTTTTCCGTGATCCTCGGCCTGTGCATCGAGCGGGTGATTTTGCGCCCGCTGATCGGCGAGCCGATCATCAGCGTGATCATGGTCACCGTGGGGCTGTCCACGGTGCTCAAATCCCTGGTCCAGTTGTTCTGGGGCACCCAGATCCGGGTCTATCCGCCCATCCTGCCCACGGACCCGATCTGGATCGCCGGCGTGCCGGTGGCCCCGGTGTACATCGCGGCCTTTGTCCTCTCCGCCCTGCTGTTCGCCGTGTTCTCACTGTTCTTCAAATATTCCCGGACCGGCATTGCCATGCGGGCCACGGCCATGGACCAGCAGGCCGCCCAGTCCATGGGCATCGGGGTCAAGAACATCTTCGCCCTGTCCTGGTGCATCGCCGCGGTGGTCTCCAGCATCGGCGGGATCATCCTGGGCAACATCAACGGAATCAACGCCCAGTTGGGGCACCTGGGCCTGAAGGTCTTTCCCGCGGTCATCCTCGGCGGCCTGGACAGTTTATTGGGCGCGGCCTTAGGCGGACTGATCATCGGCGTCCTGGAAAACGTGGCCGACGGCTTCATGCAGCAGGTCTTCAGCCTGCCCGGCTTCAAGGAAGTCGCCGCTTACGTGGTCCTGGTGATCATCCTGATGCTGCGGCCCTATGGGTTGTTCGGCACCCATGAGATCGAAAGAGTTTAGACACATGAATTTTAAGAATATATCATTCAAGCAGGTCGGCCATGCGCGGTAAATGCGGACTGTTTCACACCTCCTATGCCTCGGAAACCCGGTTCTTCCAGACCGGATTTCAGAAACTGAGCCTGGGCGTCTTCCTGGCCCTGCTGCTCTGTTCCCCGTTTTTCCTGAGCAACTATCAGGTCTCGATGCTGAACATGATCAACATCGCGGTGATCGGGGCCGTGGCCTTGAACCTGCTCACCGGGTGCTGCGGCCAGATATCCCTGGGCCACGGCGCGTTCATCGGCGTGGGAGCGTATACAACGGGCATCTGCACCCTGGCCGGATGGCCGTTTTTCGCGGCCCTGCTCTTCGGCGGGCTGGTTACGGCCGTGGTGGGCATGCTCTTCGGCATCCCATCGCTGCGCCTGAAGGGCATCTATCTGGCCATCGCCACCCTGGCCGCCCAGTTGATCCTGAGCTACGTCTTCCTGCACTGGGAGTCGGTCACCGGTGGCTCCATCGGCATGGGGCTGGACGCGCCGGTTATCCTGGGCATATCCCTGGATAACGACGCCAAGATGTTCTACCTGACCTTCGGCGTGGCCGCGGTCAGCGTCCTGCTGGTGGCCAATATCCTGCGCACCCGCCACGGGCGGGCCTTCGTGGCCATCCGGGACTTTCACCAGTCCGCCGAGTCCGTAGGGGTGAACCTCTTCGCCTACAAGCTGCAAGCCTTCGCCGTCAGCTCCTTCCTGGCCGGGATCGCCGGCGGACTCTGGGCCCACTACACCATGTACATCACCCCGGAGCAGTTCGACATCATGCTCTCCATCCAGTACCTGGCCATGATCATCATCGGCGGCCTGGGCAGCGTGCTGGGCAGCATCTTCGGCGCGGTCTTCGTAACCTTGCTCCCGGAATTTCTAGGCGCTTTGGCCCAGTTGGCCGGTACGTTCTTCCCGAACATCAGCATGTATTTCCTGGCCCTGCGCGAGGGCATCTTCGGCCTGATCCTCGTCCTGTTCCTGATCTTCGAGCCCGAAGGCCTGGCTCATCGCTGGCGACTGATCAAGGCATACTGGAAGCTGTATCCGTTCGCGCATTGACAACATGCCGACAATTTTACAGCTTCTTGGATGGCGTCTTTTTTTCTATTCCAATGAAAGCAACGAACCGATGCACGTCCACTGCAGAAAAGGGCAAATGGAGTGCAAATTTTGGATCGATGAGGTAGGGTACGACATTCGGCTTGCACATGCCTACGGCATGAGTCCGAAGGATGAGCGGGAAATTCGCAAGATCATATTCGACCACTTCGATCTTATAACGAGTGAATGGAACAATTTTCAAAAAAGGCGGCGGCAATGAACGAACATCATATAATCACGAATCGTTGCATCGTGGACGGCGTCCTCCATCTGACCGTGGACGGATACGATTTGGAGGTGAACCTTCGCGACGTGTCGTCCGCCTTTGCCAATGCTTCTGAACTGGAGATGCGGGCTTTTGAAGTCACGCCTTCGGGATATGGGCTCCACTGGCCGCTTCTTGATGAAGACATTTCCATTGACGGACTGCTCGGGAAAACGCAGATGTTGGACGATGAACACCATTTCACCACGCGACCGTCCAACACGTCTTCAGCCCCAGCATTTGCTGTTTCCGGATGATTTCCCCACATATTCCAAGGAGGGATGAAGATGAGACGAGGACTTTTCTTAGTGGCGGCGGCCTTGATGCTGTTCGCGGCATCTCCGGGATCGGCCCAGATCAAGATCGGCGTGTTGTCCGATCTGAGCGGCCCCACGTCCGATGTTGGTCGGCCGTATGCCGACGGAATCCGGCATTGCGTCGAGTATCTGAACAAGCAGGGCGGCATTGCCGGGCAGCGCATCGAATTGCTCCAGGTGGACTACGCCTACAACGTTCAGCAGGCCATCGCGGCCTACAACCGCTTCAAGGGCCAGGGCATGGTTGCGCTGCAAGGCTGGGGCACGGCCGACACGGAGGCCTTGGTCCGGTTCGTGGCCCGGGACGAGATCCCGACCTACTCGGCCTCCTATTCCGCGCACCTGACCGACCCGAAAACAGCGCCCTACAACTTCTTCATCGCCGCGGACTATTCCACCCAGGCCCGGGCCGCCCTGCAGTACTTCCATGACAACTGGACCGAAGACCGCCCCATCAAGCTCGGCCTGCTCTACCCCAACCACCCCTACGGCCTGGCGCCCATTCCGGCCATCAAGGCCTTTGCCCAGGAGCTGGGCTTCGAGCTGGTAGGCGAAGACAACGTCGGCCTGGGAGACATGGACGCCACCAGCCAGTTGCTACGCATGCAGCGCCTGGCCCCGGACTACGTCTGGGTGGGCGGGACCATCTCTTCCACCGCGGTGATCCTCAAGGACGCTCAGAAGATCGGCATGCAGGCCAAATTCATCACCAACATCTGGGGCAGCGACGAGCAACTCCTGCAACTGGCCGGTTCCGCGGTCAACGGCCATTACGGCCTGCACACCTCCGCGGTGTACGGCGCGGAGGTGCCGGGCATGAAGGTCATCGAAGAACTCACCGGTGGCCGCCACCAGAATATCCACTACATCCGCGGCTTCGCCTCCATGTACACCATGGCCGAGGCCATCCGCGTCGCCGCGGAGCAGGGCAAGGTCACCGGGCCGGCCATTCGGGACGCCTCCCGGACCCTGCGCGACTTCGATCCCATGGGTCTGACGCCGCCGATCAGCTTTTTCGAAGATGATCACCGACCGAACATGGTGGTCTATCTCTACCAGCTTTTCGAAGATCGCATGGAACTGGTGGCTGAGCAGGAGTTGGAGCGACGTCCGGAGTGGTTTGGACATTAGGAGTACAGGGGCGGTTCGCAAACCGCCCCTCCTTTCCCCCCTGGTCTCCTGAACCGTGAACCGTAACCCCCTGAACCTCCCCACCATGGACCTGCTTAAAATCGAAAACCTCGAAGTCGTGTACAACGACGTCATTCTGGTGCTCAAAGGCCTTTCCCTGAAGGTCCGCCAGGGCCAAATCACGGCCCTGCTGGGGCCCAACGGCGCGGGCAAATCCACCACCCTCAAGGCCGTATCCGGACTGATCCGCACCGAGGACGGCGAGATCACCGAGGGCGCGGTCATGTATCAGGACCGCCCCATCCACAAGACCCTGCCTGAAAAGATCGTCCGCGAGGGCATCTTCCAGGTCATGGAAGGTCGGCGCGTCTTCGAGGACCTCAGCGTTGAGGAAAACCTGCGTTGCGGCGGCTTCACCCGCCCGGCCTCAGAGTATCCGGAGTCCTTACGACGGGTTTATGAATACTTTCCCCGACTCCAGGAGCGCCGTAAACAGTTGGCCGGATACCTTTCAGGCGGGGAGCAGCAGATGCTGGCCATTGGCCGAGCCTTGATGGCCAAACCGAAACTGCTCTTGCTGGACGAACCCTCTCTGGGGCTGGCCCCGTTGCTGGTGGAGGAAATCTTCACCATCGTCCAGCGGGTCAACCAGGAAGAAGGCGTAACTATCCTCCTGGTGGAACAGAACGCCCGCGCCGCCTTAAGCATTGCCCAGCACGGCTACATTCTTGAAAACGGACGGATCGTCATGGACGGCACTTCGGAATCCCTGCTCAACAACCCTGACGTTCAGGAATTCTACCTCGGCCTGGGCCACGGCGGAGAAAAACGCAGCTACCGCGACGTCAAGCACTACCGCCGACGCAAGCGTTGGCTCGGTTAGTTCATGCCCGTCAATGAGAAGCCTTCCGTGGCTTCCGAGGTTGCCGGCCCGCCCGGCCCCAACGTCGAAGAACTTTTCTCCGACGGACCGGTGGTCCTCTTTGTCTGGAAGCCGAAACCCGGCTGGCCCGTGGAATATGTTTCCCGAAATGTCGCCGGCCTGATCGGCTATAGTCCCACCGAAATTCTCTCACCAGCTTTCTACTTCATCGACCTGCTCCATCCGGACGACCTCCAGCGAACCGCGAACGACATCCACAACCACCTCAAGAACAATGCAAGCCAATTCGAACAGTTTTATCGACTGCGGCACAAGGACGGACCGTACCGCTGGATTCATGACTACACCCGGCCGGTATACAATCATTCCGGACAGATCGTTCGGATTCAAGGCTATCTCTTGGATCAAACCCCGCGCAAACAGGCCGAGCTGGCCCTGGCCGAGAACGCCCGCCAGACTCAGGCCATTTTGGACAACGTCATCGACGGGATCATCACCATTGACGAAAATCGCGTCGTGACCTCCTTCAACCGCGCTGCGGAGCGCATATTTGAATACAGCGCGCAAGAAGTGCTGGGACGAAACGTGAACATGCTCATGCCCGAGCCGTATCACAGCGAGCATGAAGGCTACGTCAACAATTACCTGCAGACCGGCGTGACGAAGATCATCGGTATCGGGCGCGAGGTCGAAGCCCGTCGAAAAAGCGGACGGACCTTTCCCATGGAACTGTCCGTTTCGGAAATATCCCACAATGGGAAAAGGGTCTTCATCGGCATGGTTCGGGACATCACCGAGCGCAAGCGCATGGAGCGGATGAAAAACGAATTTGTGGCCACTGTCAGCCATGAACTGCGCACCCCCCTGACGTCCATCAGCGGCCCCATCAGCCTGCTCCTGGGCGGGGCGCTGGGCGAACTGCCGGAGTCGGCCCGCAAGATGCTGGAAGTAGCCCACAAAAACAGCCTTCGCTTGGCCAACCTGATCAACGACCTGTTGGACATGGAAAAAATCGCCGCTGGAAAGATGCCCTTTGAGTTGAGCACCCAAGAGGTAATGCCCATGGTGGAGCAGGCCGTGCACCTCAGCCAGCCCCACGCCGCCCAATACCAGGTCAAGCTGAGCTTGGTTGAACGTGCCGATGGAGTTCAAGTCCGGGTGGACGGTCAGCGTCTGCAACAAATTCTGACAAACTTTCTTTCCAACGCAGCCAAATTTTCTCCCAAGGACGGCTCTGTCCAAGTCGGAGTAAAAAAACTGGACGGACAGGTCCGCATCCGGGTCAGCGACGACGGTCCTGGCATCCCCACGGAATTCCGGAGTCGAATTTTCCAAAAATTCTCCCAAGCGGATTCCTCGGACACCCGGCAAAAAGGTGGCACCGGCCTTGGACTGGCTATTGCCAAGGAACTGGCCGAAAAGATGGGCGGACGCGTCGACTTTGAATCAGAGCATGGACAGGGATCAATATTTTACGTGGATTTGCCGCTAGTTGCGACCAAGGCTGAACGGGTGGTAGACGACTTCCGTCATTCTGAATCTTGACCCCTCCCCACACAACAAATGAGCACCCTCCAAAATATTCTCTACGTGGAAGACGAACCGGACATCCAGGCCGTGGCTCAGATCGCCCTGGAGATGGTCGGTGGCTTTACCTTGAAGGTTTGTTCCTCCGGCCGGGATGCGCTGGAGACCGTGCGGACGTTCGTTCCGGACCTGATCTTGTTGGACGTGATGATGCCGGGCATGGACGGTCCGACAACCATGGGTGAATTGAGAAAACTGCCAGACCTGGAGCACACTCCCGTGGTCTTCATGACCGCTAAGGTCCAGCCGGGAGAAGTTTCCGAGTACTTGGCCCTCGGGGCTCGGGGAGTAATCGCCAAGCCCTTTGACCCCATGAAACTGGCCGACGAGGTGCGTGCGATCTGGGAACGGAAAAATGAGTGAGGATAAATCGTCGGCCATAGCAGACCAGTTGCAAGCCTTGCGAGACATGTTCCGCCAGCGCCTGGACAGCGAGATTCCACAACTAGAGCGACTGGCCGACGCTCTGGCCTCGGATTCCGACACGGCTCCTCGCCTGGAGGAAATGCTACGCGCCCTGCACAAAATGGCCGGTTCCGCCGGTACCTTTGGCTTCCCGGAATTGGGCTCGGCAGCCAGAAGCCTTGAAGTCCGTCTTCAAGGTTGGGTGCAAAATTCCCGGCCGACAATGCCCCCGGCGCAAGACCTACATGATCTCCGTCGCGACGTGCATGCTCTGCGCGGATACCTGACGGAACATCAGCCCGTTGATGAACCTTCCGACGACGCCGCGCAAACGACGGACCGTCCTTCGAAAATAAACGGCGAAGTCGTGGTATGCTTGGTGGAGGACGAAGAACCGTTGGCCCAGGAATTGAAGCGAATCTTCGGGCACTTCGGTTACGTGATTCATCGCTATACCTTGCTGGCTGAGGCGGCCCAATCCCTCCACCACCGGAAGCCGGATGTTATAATCCTGGACGTGGCCTTTGAATCAAACGGCCTGAACACCATCGAACAGGTAGTCCTTTCCCCGGAATTCACGGACCTGGGGCGGCCGATCATTTTTCTCTCCGACCGGGACACCTTTGATATCCGGGTCCAAGCCGCCCGCATCGGGGCTGAAGGGTTCTTTCCCAAGCCGGTGGATGTCCCCAAACTCATCGACCGAGTCGAGCAGTCCATTCGTCGCAAGCAAGACATTCCCTATCGCCTGCTGATCGTGGACGACGACGAGGAGTTGGCAAAGCACTACGCACTGGTGCTGAAAGCGGACGGAATGGAAGCCAAGACCCTGAGCGAACCCCAGGGCATTCTGCACGTTTTGCGGGAATTCCAGCCGGAATTGATCCTCATGGACGTGGCCATGCCCGGTTATACCGGGATGGACCTGGCCCGAGTGATCCGGATGCATGAAGAATGGGTGAGCATGCCCATCATCTACCTCTCCGCGGAGACGGACAAGGACCGACAACTTTCGGCCTTGAGCAGCGGAGGGGACGACTTTCTGACCAAACCCATCTCCGACCACCACCTAGCCGCAGCGATCTCGGTCCGGGCCGCCCGAATGCGCCAGCTCACGGAACTGATGGTCAAGGACAGCCTGACCGGCCTGCTCAAGCACTCTCGCATCAAGGAACAGATCGCCCTGGAATTTGCCCGAACCAAGCGCGAACGGACGTCCCTGTGCGTGGCCATGTTGGACATCGATCACTTCAAAAAAGTCAACGACACCTACGGACACGTTGTGGGCGACCAAGTGATCAAGGCCCTTGCCCATCTCCTGAAACAACGCTTGCGCAAGACCGACGGCATCGGACGGTACGGAGGGGAGGAATTTGCCGTGGTCCTGCCCCGGTGTGAACCCGAAGCGGCTCGAGAGCTGCTGGACGACATTCGTAAACGCTTCAAGGAAATCCGGTTTACCGCCGAAAACGAAGATTTTACCGTGACCCTGAGTGCTGGAGCGGTCATGGCCGAGGAGTATCCGGACGCTTCAGCCATGCTCGTGGCCGCGGACGAGGCCTTGTATGACGCTAAACGCAGCGGCCGGGACCGTATTCATCTCGGCGGCGCTATGCAAAAGGACGCATAAACATGGACAAGATTGAAGCCCTGCTGCGGCAGATGCGGCGGGCATTTTTAAACGAAATGGGAGAGCGTTGCGATCGCCTGGAGCAAAAAATCATCCAACTGGAACGGACCCCCGCCGACCGCGACGTTTTCGAGGAACTGTATCGCGGCGTGCACAGCCTCAAAGGCTCTGGCGGAACCCATGGCCTGCACATCATCACCGCTATTTGCCACCAATTCGAAAACCTTCTTACCGAAGCCTCCGGGGCGTGCGATTTCAGCGACAACTGCATTTCCAAGTCCCTGGCCTACATTGATCTGCTGCGCAAAGTGCAACAGGTGGCCGGCGCGGACGATCCGGACTATGCGTCCCTGGAAGCCGAGTTGGAACGCTTGCGGGAACCGGAGAAACAACGGCGTATTGAAGTGCTGATGGCCGAACCCTCGAACATCATGCAGCAGGTCCTGCGCAAGGCCCTGGCGGACCAGCCCGTCCAGATCACCATGGTGGACGACGGAATCGCGGCCATCGAACTGCTGATGCGTCACAAATTCCAGGTCGCCGTCCTGGCCCGTGAACTCGTCCGGCTCAACGGCGTGGCCGTGGTCGCGGCCATCCGCGCCTCCCAGGGCCGCAACGCCAAAATCCCCTTCATCCTCCTGACCAGCAACCCGGAAACCGTCCCGCGAAACGTGGCCATCGACAAGGTCCTGCCCCGGGACAAACACCTGATGGTCGAAGTGCTCCAGACCCTGACGGGGTTGACCGGCTCCCGAACCGATATTTGACCTTTGCCGCGGGCCGGGGCTACAAGTTCACGCTTTTGCCCGCGACCCAATATTTTCTTTCGCCTGTCGCTCTCCATTTCCGCTTAAAGGACATCCGAGGGCTTTGGGAACCTCGGTGCCCGCACATATTCAAGAGGATCACGCATGCAACGCCGTCTCAGCCGCATTCTGGTCACCGGAGGATGTGGATTCATCGCCTCCAACTTCATCCTGTCCCTGATGGAGCGCCGCAAGGATCTGCTCGTCGTCAACCTGGACAAGTTGACCTACGCCGGAAACCGGATGAACCTGCTGCCCCTGGAACAAGGTCAGGACTCCCGGTATGTTTTCGTCCATGGAGACATCGCCGATCCGGAGTTGGTTCCCCGACTTTTGGCCGAACACCGGATCCAGGCCGTGCTCAATTTCGCGGCGGAGTCCCATGTGGACCGTTCCATCCACGATTCCTCGCCGTTCATCACCACGAACATTCAGGGCACGCACAACCTGCTGGAGGCCTCCCGCAAAGCAAAAATCACACTCTTCTTGCAGGTCTCCACGGACGAGGTCTACGGAACCCTCGGCCCGGAGGGCCTGTTCACCGAGCAGACCCCCCTGGCTCCCAACAGCCCCTACTCCGCCTCCAAGGCTTCGGCGGACCTGTTGGTCCGGGCCTATCACGAGACCTACGGTCTGCCCACGGTGATCACCCGCTGCTCCAACAACTACGGACCGTTCCAGTTTCCGGAAAAACTGATCCCCCTGATGATCACCCTGGCCTGGGAAGACAAGCCCTTGCCGGTCTACGGCGACGGAACCAACGTCCGGGATTGGATTCACGTCCTGGACCATTGCCGCGGCGTGGAACTGGCCATGGACCGGGGCCGCCCCGGGGAGGTCTACAACTTCGGCGGCGACGCCGAACGCACCAACATTCAAGTGGTCACGGCCATCCTGGACCTGCTGGGCAAGCCCCACTCCTTGATTCGCTCTGTTCAGGACCGCCCCGGCCACGACCGACGCTACGCCATGGACTTCGCCCTGGCCGGCCGGGAGCTGGGATTTGCCCCATCCGTCACCTTTGACCAAGGGCTTCGGGAAACCATCCAATGGTATGAGGACAACCGGGAATGGCTGCGCCGGGTCCAGGACGGCAGCTACCGCGACTTCATGGACGCCTGGTACGGAGAGCGGCGATGAGCGGGCAAACCGATTCCACGACGCGGCGGACACCCCAAAACGTCATGGTCCTGGGCGGCAAGACCGGCCTCTTGGGCCAGTCCCTCTGCGCCGCCCTGACCAAGGCGGGCTGGACCGCGCTGCCCGTGGGCCGGGAAGACGTAGATCTCTTCGACACGGATCAACTCGCCGCTTTTTTGGACCGCCACGAGCCGGACGTGATCTGCAACACCGTGGCCTACACCCAGGTGGACTTGGCCGAGGACGAGCCGGAACTGGCCATGCAGGTGAACAAACTCCTGCCCGTCAAGCTCGGTCGCTTGGCCAAGCAGCGCGGCATCCAGTTGGTACATTACAGCACGGACTTTGTCTTCGACGGCCAGGGCTGCGAGCCTTACCGGCCCGACGACGCCGTCAATCCGCTGTGCATCTACGGCAAGACCAAACTGGCCGGAGAGAACGCGCTGCGGGAACTGGCTCTGGACCGATTGAGCATCGTCCGCACGGCTTGGCTCTTCGGACCGGGACGGACCAACTTCGTGAGCAAGATTCTCACCCTTGCCTCCCAGCGCGCCTCCTTGAACGTGGTCCACGATCAGATCGGCTCTCCGACCTACACCCCGGACCTGGCCGAATATTCCGTGGAATTGCTCAAAGCCGGGGGGACCGGGATATTTCATCTCGTGAACGGCGGTTGCGCCTCCTGGTGCGAACTGGCCGCTTCCGCCGTGCAAGCCATGGGCCTGCAATGCGACGTCCACCCCATCACCTCGGACCAATATCCGCAAAAAGCCCACCGCCCGGCCTATTCCGTACTGAACAGCGAATCCTTCACCGCGCTTACCGGTGTCAAGCCCCGCCCCTGGCTGCACGGGCTGCGGGAATATGTGTTCTGCCACGTCTGCTGATGCAGGTAATGGAGCGGTGTTTCACGCCTGCATCGGGCCATGCCCTCGAAATCGAAATCGCTACCGAAATCGGAATTGAACCTGGAATTAAGAATGCTGTGCATCACTCCGTGATTACGAAATCTTCTTGGACATAAGGTTCGATTTCGATCACGATTTCGTTTTCGATACCGATTCAGATAGCGGGTGAGTATCGCCCCCTCCTTCCTTGACAGAACCTTCCGGCATATTTATGGGGTCTAGCACTCTCTCTTATCGAGTGCTAGACAGGATACCACCATGGAACTTCAGCCACGCGAAATCGGCGTTTTGACGACGCTCATCGAGGATTACATCCAGACGGCCGCGCCCGTGGGGTCCCGGACCATCGCCAAAAAATCCAATCTGAACCTCAGCCCGGCCAGCATCCGCAACATCATGGCCGACCTGACGGACAAGGGCTATCTGGAACAGCCTCACACCTCGGCCGGACGGATACCCTCGGCGCATGGCTTCCGCTTTTACGTGGACACCCTATTGAAATATCACCCGCTCACCCCGGAGGAACGGACCCAGCTCACCGAGCACATGGGCGACGACAGGCGGGATGTCTCCGAACTGCTGCGCAACGCCTCCCGGCTCCTGTCGGCCTACACCCGGCAGGTGAGCATGGTCCTGGCGCCCAAGGCCACGAACATCGGCTTCAAGCACATCGACTTCATCCTGCTCAAGCCCGGCCTGGCCATGGCCATTCTGGTGGTGGAGGGCGGCATCGTCCGCAACAAGATCGTCTCCGTGGAGCCCGAGTTGGGCACGGACGATCTGGTCACGTACAGCAATTATCTGAATCAGTTGTTCCAAGGCCGGACCCTGGCCCAGGTCCGGACCAAGCTGCTCCAGGAAATGGACGCGGTCCAGCGTGAGTATCAGGCCGTCAGTCAACAGGCCCTGGTCCTGGCCCAGCAGGTGTTCTCCGGCGGAAACGAGCGGGAAGTCTATGTCGAGGGCACGGTGAACTTCTTTACCCACCCGGAGTTCGCCAACCCGGCCAAGCTTCAGGAACTACTGCGCATGCTGGAGGAACGCACCCAACTGCTGGAACTGTTGGACAAGGTGGCCAAGCCCGATGGTATTTCCATCATCTTCGGGCGCGAAGACGATCAGGAAGGCTTGCAGGAATTCACGCTGATTTCCTCTCCCTACCTGGGACAGGACGACCCCCTGGGAGTGGTGGGCATCATCGGCCCGATCCGCATGGACTACGCCAAGGTTGTCCCTCTGGTCGAATTCACGGCCCAGGTGATCAGCCAGCTCTTGAGAAATCGTTTTTAAAGGGCCCTAGATATAAAGGGTCCTAGATACGCAAGGAGGAGAACATGTCTCAAAAGAATAATCCCTATGCCGAGGCGGCACATCGGGCGGACCATACCGTGGGCGAGAACATCGATGTCGAGGATGTCGCGAACGGATCGGAGGAGACCGGAACGCCGAAAATGACTGCCGATATGATCGATGAGGAGCAGCTGACCCGGCTGTGCGAGGAAAAAGTCTGTCCCAACTGTCGACTTTTGGCCCAGGTCCAGGATGAAAAACTGCGCATGGCCGCGGACACTGAAAACCTGAAGAAGCGCTTGCAACGGGAAAAGGACGACTTTTGCAAATTCGCCACGGAATCCGTGCTGGAAGACCTGTTGCCGATCCTGGACAACCTGGACCTGGCCCTGGAGCACGGCGGAAAGACCGGCACGAGCAAGGAGCTGCTCAGCGGGGTGGAAATGACCCGCAAACTGTTTCTGGACATTCTCGCCCGCCACGAATTGGAGCCTCTGGGCCAATCCGGCGAGGACTTCGACCCCAATTGGCACGAAGCCTTGGCCCAGCAGCCGCATCCGGACTTTGAGCCCGGCAAGGTCTGCCACGTGGTTCAAAAAGGCTATCGCCTCAAAGGACGGCTGCTCCGTCCGGCCAAAGTGCTGGTCAGTATGGAGTGCGCCGTATAATTTTTTCATCCGCCCCTTTACAAGCGGACAATCAACCTTAACTTGATCGAAAAATATCCATTGCGTTCAGGAGGAATCAAAAACATGGGAAAAATCATCGGTATCGATCTGGGAACGACGAATAGTTGCGTCTATGTGATGGAGGGCAAGGAGCCCAAATGCATCACCAACCCCGAAGGCGGACGAACCACTCCGTCCATCGTGGCCTTCACCGACAAGGAACGGCTGGTCGGTGAGATTGCCAAGCGCCAAGCCGTCACCAACCCGGAAAAGACCGTATTCGCCATCAAGCGACTGATGGGCCGTCGTTTCGACGCCAAGGAAATCACGTCCTGGAAGGATAGTTGCCCGTACAAGATCGTCGAAGGGAGCAACGGCGATTCCTACGTGGACATCAACGGCAAGAAGTACAGCGCTCCGGAAATTTCGGCGATGATCCTGCAGAAGCTGAAGTCCGACGCCGAAGCCTATCTGGGCGAAACCGTGACCGAGGCCGTAATCACCGTTCCGGCCTACTTCAACGACAGCCAGCGCCAGGCCACCAAGGACGCCGGACGGATCGCCGGACTGGAAGTCAAGCGGATCATCAACGAGCCCACCGCGGCCTCCCTGGCCTACGGCTTTGACAAGAAAAAGAACGAAAAGGTCGCCGTGTTCGACCTGGGCGGCGGGACCTTCGACATTTCCATTCTGGAAGTCGGCGACAACGTCGTTGAAGTCCGGGCCACCAACGGCGACACCTTTCTTGGCGGCGAGGACTTCGACCACCGGGTTATCGATTACCTCGTCAGCGAATTCAAGCGGGACAACGGAATTGATCTGTCCAAGGACCGCATGGCTCTGCAGCGGCTCAAGGAAGCCGGAGAAAAGGCCAAGAAGGAACTCTCCACCTCCATGGAGACGGAAATCAACCTGCCCTTCATCACTGCGGACCAGAACGGCCCCAAACACCTGCTGATCAAGCTCTCCCGGGCCAAGCTGGACAAGTTGGTGGAAGACCTGGTGGACCGAACCATTGAGCCCTGCAAAAAGGCCCTGGCCGACGCCGGACTGAAGACCTCGGACATCGACGAGGTGATCCTGGTCGGCGGGATGACCCGGATGCCCCTGGTGCAGAAAAAAGTCCAGGACTTTTTTGGACGCGAACCGCACAAGGGCGTGAATCCGGACGAGGTCGTGGCCATGGGCGCGGCCATTCAGGGCGGAATTCTGGCCGGGGACGTCAAGGACGTGCTGCTGTTGGACGTCACCCCGCTGTCTTTGGGCATCGAAACCCTGGGAGGAGTTTGCACCAAGCTCATCGAGCGCAACACCACCATCCCGACCCGCAAGAGCCAGGTCTTCACCACGGCCGCGGACAACCAGCCTTCGGTTTCCATTCACGTGCTCCAGGGCGAACGGCCCATGGCCGGGGACAACAAAACCCTGGGCCGCTTCGAGTTGACCGGCATCCCGCCCGCTCCCCGGGGCATGCCCCAGGTGGAGGTGGCCTTTGACATCGACGCCAACGGGATCGTCAACGTCTCGGCCAAGGACCTGGGCACGGGCAAGGAGCAGTCCATCCGGATCACCGCTTCCAGCGGCCTGTCCGAGGACGAAATCCAGAACCTGGTCAGGGACGCCGAGACCCACGCGGACGAGGACAAGAAGAAACAGCAGCTCATCGAAGCCCGCAACCACGCTGACTCTCTGATTTACGCCACGGAGAAGTCCATCAACGACCTGGGCGACAAGTTGGACTCCGTGCTGCGCGGCGAAATCGAAACCAAGATCGAAAGCCTGAAGAAGCTCATGGAAGGCGACGACGAAGCTGAAATCCGCCGTGCTTCCGAGGAGTTGGCCCAGGCTTCGCACAAGCTGGCCGAACAACTCTACGCCCAGAAAAGCGGTGGAGAACAGGGCGGCCAAGCCGGTCCCCAGCCTGGAGCGCAGCCGGGCGGCCAGCAGGACGGTCCGAAGAAGGACGACGACGTCGTGGACGCGGACTACACCGAGGTCAAGTAGCACTCCGGGATGCCGTCGCCTTGACAGGCTGTTTGCCGTATCCCTATACCTCAAGCCTGACCCGCGTTAACGCGGGTCAGGCTTTTTTTGTACGCGACGCCCGCTGCCTTTATCTCGTCCAATATCCAAGATGCCCCAGAGTCTCCTTTTCAAGGCGGTTGCATGGTTCACCAACTTGCTCTACGCGGAATCCTGATCCTTCTCCTGATCATCCCGGTCTTTTTCGCCGGCGGCTGCATTGAGAAAAAACGCCTGCCCCCCATTGCCCCGCCGCCCGCGGAAGAGACCGTTCAGGGGCTGCTCCTGCAAGCCGACGCAGCGTGGCAGGCCAGGGACTACCAACGCAGTCGACAACTCTACGATGTCCTGGTGTCCGAGCCGCTGGATCATCGCCAACTGGACCTGGCCTGGGAGCGGTTGGCCATCAGTTCCCTGCAGACCCAGGACTACGTCCGCGCCCAGGACGCCCTGATCCGCTGGGCCCTGCTGGACCCGAAACTGCGCCTGGAGTGGTTCTGGCACGATTACCGGGTCCTTGCCCTGCTGGGGCAGGGCAAGGAGGATCAGGCCGAGGACTATCTGCTTCAGATCCTGCGGCAACCGGAATCCCCGTGGTCCTTGCGGTCCTCCGCCGGGATCCGACTCTCGGAAATATACCGCCAGCACAGGGACTACGCCCCCTTGCCCCTTCTCTTCGCCGACCTGCACGCCGCTGCCCCGGACGCCCAGGCCAAGGCCGAACTGGAACGGGTCGTGGTCCAAATCGTCAGGGAAATCCCGGATGCGTCGCTCCAACGGCTTGTAGAGCGAGTCCCATCCGCGGAGTCGACCGCCTTTCCCAACTCCGTGTTCGCCTGGGAACAGCGCCGTCGCGAAGCCCGGCAACGTCCGGGAGAATGGCCTGAGACCTGGGCGGCCATGCAGCGCCTCCTGCAGCAAGGTGTGTGGACTGATCCCCGGCCTTTCGTCGAGGACCTCGACGAATTGCAGGAGCACTTCGGGACGCCCGGTATCTGCGTCGGCCTTCTTCTTCCCTTGGACGGCCCACTGGCCGAAACCGGTTGGAAGGTGGTCCGGGGAGCAGAAGCCGGACGCGCCGCGCTTGAAAAGAACGGCTATCCGGTGCGCTTGGAGATCGCCAATTCCCAAGCCGCGGACATTCTGGAGACCTTGTCGACCATGGCCCCGGAATGCCGGATGATCGGCGGTCCGATCCAGCGTGACGCCTGGGACCGGCTGCATGGAACGAACCTCTCGTCCCAGCGCCGTTTTTTCACTTTCATGCCCACCATGGGCCAAGCCACGGAGGGCCAACAGGCATGGCGGTTCTTCGCCGGCCCGCAAGACCAGGTCCGCACTCTGGCCAACCTGGCCCTGAGCCAAATGGGCATCTCCAGCTTGGCCGTGCTCTTTCCCCAAGACCGCTTCGGCGAGCACATGGGAGAGATGTTCACACGGGAAGTTATCCGCATGGGCGGTCAAATTACCGGCCACCAAAGCTATCAGCCCGGCCAACATGAAGAGTGGGGCGAGGCCGTGGCCTCGCTGCTGGGTGTTCCGGCCCAACAACGCCGAGGCCGCCAGGAAGAAGCCGTCCTCCCCAGGCCCCCGTTCCAGGCCGTATTCATCCCGGACAGCCTGAGCGACGCCGAGGTGCTCCTGCCTCAATTCTTCTACTACGACGAGCCGCGCCTGCTGATCCTGGGCCCGGAACTCTGGAGCCAAGCCTGGCTGCAACGCCCTCGGCACACGGAATTGCAGTACTTCCGCCTGGCCGCGATGCCCGGTGCCTGGTGGCCGGACAACCCCTCGCCCGCGACTCGCGCCCTGACTGAAGTCGCGCACGCTTCTGATCAAACCCCGGATTTCTGGATGGCCCTGGGCTATGACTTCATCCGCTTTGCCGCCCGGATCAGCCAAACCGCCCAGACCAGCTCCCCGGACCACCTGAACGCCCACCTGGCCGCGTTCTCGGATTTCGACTGGAGCATGGCCCCCCTCTCCTGGAACGACCAAGGCCAAGCCCGCCAAGACCTCTTCCTGTTCCAACCCACGAGCCAAGGATTAAACCTCATCGATCCGATGGCGCTACGGAATCAGTTGGACCGAGTCAGGGAGCGGTTCGCAAGGTGATGGCCGGACGGAGATCCGTCATCGTGTTAGATTGATCCAGATGCGAATCAGAATAATCACTCGGAACGTGAGCAGCATGAACAAGGAGAACGCATGAGCATCAGTACTGATGAAGTAGAAAAAGTAGCCGGGTTGGCCAGGTTGAACCTGGAGCCGGAGAAAGTGGAGCAGTTCGCGGCTCAATTCAACGATATCCTCGGCTATATGCAGAAGCTGAACGAACTGGACACTTCCGGGGTGGAGCCGCTGTATTCTCCGGTGACCCACGAAACGGTGTTCCGGAACGACGAGGTCCGCATGGAATATAGCCGGGAGGAACTCCTGGGCAACGCTCCGGAAACCGACGGCAGCTACTTCATCGTCCCCCGGATCGTCGGTTGATTTTCGCAGCCCAAACGCATCACCGCTTCACGTTCTCGACAAATCAAAATACCCACTGAAGGACAGAGCATGTCTGAACTTTCTTTCCACACCATGGCCGAGATTCGCCGACGATTGGCCGTCGGCGAGGTCCGGGTCGAGGACGTGGTCCGGTCCTGCCTGGACCGGATGGACGCCCTGGAGCCCTCCATCCGCGCCTTTCTTACCCGGGCCGACGAGGAAGTCCTTGGCCAAGCCCGGGAAATGGACCGCGTCGGCCCCACGCCGGACATCCTGGCAACCAAACCCTTGTGGGGCGTCCCCCTGGCCCTCAAGGACGTGCTGACCACTCGCGGCATGCGGACCACCTGTGGTTCGCGGATGCTGGCCGACTTCACACCCTGCTTCGACGCCGAGGTCGTAACCCGGCTGCGTGAAGCCGGGGCCATGATCCTGGGCAAGGTGAACATGGACGAGTTCGCCATGGGCTCGTCCACGGAAAACTCCGCCTTTCACCCCACGGCCAACCCCTGGGACCTCAACGTCGTTCCCGGTGGTTCCAGCGGCGGTTCAGCCGCGGCCGTGGCCGCGCGGATGGGCTTCGCGGCCCTGGGTACGGACACCGGAGGCTCCATCCGTCAGCCTGCTGCCTTTTGCGGTGTAGTCGGGCTCAAGCCCAGCTACGGTCGGGTCTCTCGCTACGGCCTTGTGGCCTACGCCTCCTCCCTGGACCAGATCGGCCCCATGACCCTGACCGTGGAGGACGCGGCCCTGCTCCTGCGGGTCATCGCCGGTCATGATCCCAAGGATTCCACCTGCGCGGATCTGCCCGTGCCGGACTACCCGGCCCTGCTGGCCGAGCGGCCCGACCTTTCCGGCCTGCGCATCGGCATGCCCGAAGAGTTCTGGGGCGAGGACGGCCTGGAGCCGGACGTGGCCCAGCGCTGCAAGCAGGCCATGACCCTGGCCGAGGAACTGGGCGCGACCTGCGTCCCGATCACCCTGCCCCACACGTCCTATGCCGTGGCCGCCTACTACATCGTGGCCTCCGCCGAAGCCAGCTCCAACCTGGCCCGGTTCGACGGGGTGCGCTACGGGTATCGGGACAAGGATGCCCGCGACCTGATCGAGATGTACCGCAACTCCCGCAGCAAGGGCTTCGGCGAAGAAGTCCAGCGCCGCATCATGCTCGGCACCTACGTGCTCTCCTCGGGGTACTACGACGCCTACTACAAAAAGGCCGCCCAGATCCGCCGCCTGATCCAGCGGGACTTCCTGGAGGCCTTTGCACGCTGCGACGTGATCTGCGGCCCGGTCACGCCCACCACGGCCTTCGGCATGGGCGAGAAAACAGCCGATCCGCTGCAGATGTACCTGAGCGACATCTTCACCATCTCCCTGAATTTGGCCGGCCTCCCCGGCCTGAGCCTGCCTGTTGGTTTGGGTGAGCGCAGCGGCCTGCCGGTGGGGTTGCAGATCCTGGGACCGGCCTTCCGGGAAGATGTACTCCTCCAGGTCGGCCATGTTCTGGAACAGCGCCTGCCCCGGCTGCCCCTGCCCACCGGGATAGCCCAACAGGCCCCGTGACCGTTGCCGTTGCCGTCAGCGGAGGCCGAGACAGCCTGATGGCTCTGGCCCTACTCCGGCGGGAGCGCAACCTTGTCGCGATCCATGCCCAGCTGGCCGACACGACCCCGCCCGAAGTCCTGGACGGACTGCGGGAAAACTGCCGTGTTCTGGATGTTCCGTTCCAAGTCCTGGATCTGCGCTCCCGGTTCGAAGAGCTGGTGGTCGCGCCCTATATCCAAAGCTATTTGGAAGGCCGCACGCCCAATCCCTGCGCCTGGTGCAACGCCCGGATCAAATTCGGCCTGCTCCTGGACGCAGTGCGCGAACAGGGTGCTCGAACCCTGGCCACTGGTCACTACGCCCGCCTGACCCTCACGGATCACGGCCCCGCCCTCTGGCGAGGCGCGGACCCGGCCAAGGACCAGAGCTATTTCCTGGCCCTGCTCACCCCGAACCAGCTTGCCCAGGCCGCCTTCCCTCTGGCCGACCGCCGCAAGCAGGACGTGCTGCCGGAACTGGAGCGCCTGGGCCTCGCTCCGCCCCTGCCCGGCGAAAGCCAGGAGGTTTGCTTCATTTCAGGCGACTATCGGGATTTCCTGGCCTCCCGGCTTTCAAAACTGCCGCCGGTCGGCCTCATGGTTCTCGAAGGCGGAGAGACCGTGGGCGAGCACAAGGGCCTCTGGCAGTACACCATCGGCCAACGCAAAGGCCTGGACGTAGCCTGGAGCGAGCCGCTCTACGTACTGCGCAAGGATCTGGCCGCCAACATCCTGGTGGTGGGCGAGCGGGCCCGGTTGTACAGCGACACATGCCGCCTGGAATCCATCAATTTCCTCGTCCCCACCACCGCCTGGCCCCGGGACCTCCGCCTGCAAACCCGCTACCGCCAACGCCCCGAATCGGCCCGCCTGGGTTCGGCCCCGGAAGCAAGGCAATCATCCAGCCCCGACACGCTCGTCCTGACCTATCCCGAACCCCGAGAACCCGCCGCCCCCGGCCAGATCGGAGTGATCTACTCCGCCGAAGGGCAAGTCCTGGCCGGCGGGGTGATCAGTTCCTGAACTTTCGCCTTTTGAAGAACATTCGAATCATGCGCTTCCACCTGACCACGTTCGGCTGCAAGGTTAACCAATACGAATCCCAGGTCATTCTGGAGCACTGGACTGGTCAAGGACATGTACAGGTTGCGGAAGCTGTTCAGGCTGACGTGATTCTGATCCATTCCTGCGCCGTAACCGCCAAGGCCGTGGCCGAGCTGCGCAAGACCACGGCGGCTCTGTATCGGAGCGCGCCCAAGGCCCGGATCGTAATCACCGGATGCGCGGCCCAGACCTTTGGTCCGGAGTTGCGCGGCCTTCCCGGGGTGGTCGGGGTTATCGGAACGCAGGATCGAGGAAGACTTCTGGAAGGACCGGAGCCGTTGCTGCAACAGTCCGCAGAGGAACTGTCCTCCGGCTCAAAGCCCATAGTGAACATGTTGGCAGGCGTCTCGGACTTTCGGCGTGCCCGGGCCCAGGTCAAGGTCCAGGACGGCTGTTCGCATGGCTGCACCTATTGCATCGTGCCCCTGGCCAGAGGGCCGGGACGAAGCCGGGAGCCGGGGGAGGTGATCGAAGAGGTCCGGCGTCTGCTTGCGGCGGGATTCCGGGAGATCAGCTTGATCGGCGTCAATCTCCGGCTCTACGGCCAGGATCTTCAGCCCCGATGCGACTTCTGGGACCTTGTTCTGACGTTGGACCGGACTTTCGCGCCGATGTGGGGCCAACGGGCCAGGCTGCGGCTCAGCTCCCTGGATCCGGCCATGCTGGGAAGCAAGGCCCTGGACGTAATCTCCGGGTCGCGGCTGCTTTGTCCGCACCTGCACCTCTCCCTGCAGAGCGCCAGTCCGGCGGTCTTGAAGGCCATGGGCCGGGGCCATTACCAGCCCGAGACCATCCTGGACTTCTGCCACCGACTGGAGCATCGGCTGGGCCTCTACGCTCTGGGTGCGGACCTGCTCACCGGCTTCCCCGGCGAGCAGGATGTCCATTTTCGGGAAACCCTGGAGTTCTGCTCCGCCTTACCCCTGACCTACGCCCACGTCTTCCCCTTTTCTCCCCGGCCCGGAACTCCGGCGGCGGATCGCCTGGACCAGGTGCCGGAGGAGGCTCGCCGGGATCGCGCCCGACAACTGCGTGCCCTGACCGGGACCAAGCGTCGAGGCTTTCTTCGCGCTCTGGCCGAGTGCGCCGCGGTGACCATGGTTGTGGAAGGAACCGCCCCGTTTCGGGGCAAATGCGAGTACTACGTGCCGTGCCGACTGGTCCAGCAGTCGGAAGGACCGGAGGAGAACGCAGGCGGGACGGACGGCAAAACACGCGTACTCGCCACACGGCAATTAGTCCGCGTTCGTCCCGTGGGTGCGACGCTCAAGGGCCGAGATTGGGGCCTGAAGTGCGTTCTGGGTGATGAAGCAGCTCAATGAGCAAACGCGAACGAGGCGGTTATTCCGGCAGGATCGTAATAGGCAGGGGAATAACGTGCAGATCCTGACGGTGGGGTTCGGTCTGGTCCAGGTTCCATTGCAGGCGGGAAGCGGGCAGGTCCAAGGCCGCCGCGATGTCCGCGACGAGACCGGTCATGTTGATCACCGGATGACGAATGAAGACCTTGGGCAGGCCGTAGGTCAGGTTGCAAGCCAGACATTTGCCCGGCCGCTGGACCAACTGAAACTGAAAGTTCAACCGACCCGCCGCATCGCCGTTAAAGGCCAACTTGACGTCAAAAGCCGCTTCGTCGGCGTCGCCGTACAGGGCCTCGAAAAAATCCGTGCTTCGTTGCGCAGGAAAAATCCGCTCCAGCCGTTGCGGTGTAAAAATGCTTTGGAGGTGATGGGAGTCCATAAAACTGCTATCTCTACGGTTACATTTTTCGCCGAAGACCCGGCATGGAATCCGCCGGCCCCGCCATACGCCCGGCGTCGGTGCTGACCAGCGGGGGATAATGCCAAGCACGGATCAGAAGTGTCAATAGTCGCCCGAAATCCATAAAAAAAGCCCCGTTCGAAATCGAACGGGGCAAAACGCCGCTGATACGACGAAAGGAGGGACGGGTTTAATTCCACACTTGGGAGGTCACAGGGACCTCGGACAGCGAGGGCAGAACGATCTCGGCAGGCACGGGTTGCTCGCCGCAAACGTCGACTTCCAGATAATCTGCCTGATGCTCCACGATGTATCTGGCAAAGGCGTTGTTCAGGGCATGGCCGGAGCAATATACCTCGAAGTCGCCGGTCATGGGCATTCCGAGAACGAAAAGATCCCCGATGAAATCCAACACCTTGTGCCGAACGAACTCGTCGGGATAGCGCAGCCCTTCCGGATTGATCACGCCGTATTCATCCAGCACCACCGCGTTGTCCAAGGAGCCGCCCAGGGCCAACCCGTTACGCCGCAAATATTCGACCTCGCGCATGAAGCCGAAGGTCCTGGCCTTGGCCACATGCCGGGTGAAGGTTTCGGGATTGCACTCCACGAAAAACTTCTGCGTTCCGACCATGGGGTGATTGAAGTTGATGGTATAATCCACGGTCAGCCGCTTCGAGGGGCGCGCCTTGATCCACTTGCCGTCCTGTTGAAACTCAATGGGCTTCTTCAGGGTCAGCAGCTTTCGAGGCTTGTTCTGACGTCGAAAACCGGCTGCACGAAGCAAAAAAATAAAGGAGGCCGAACTGCCGTCCATGATCGGCACTTCGTCTCCCTCCACTTCCACGAACAAATTGTCGATTTCCAAGCCACGGACGGCGGCCAGGAGATGCTCCACGGTAGCGAGTCGCTGGCCGCCGAACCCGAGAGTCGTGGCCATGGTCGTCTCCACCACGGCATCCGCGGACGGCCTGTGGAAGCGAACACCGTCCTCGCCGTGCAAGGCAAAGACGATCCCGGTATCCTCGGCAGCCGGACGCAATACAAGACGGACCTTGCGGCCCTTGTGCAAGCCGATGCCTGAACACTGGATGGATTTTTTAATTGTTTTTTGACAGATCATGCGCACTCCTTCTGCGTCACGACCATGCAATGAACGTACCGCTCCATGACATTCAGTTACACCCTGAAATACCTAGCTTTCATTCTCGACCGCCTTTCAGAATTCGTTGCTTTCGCAACTAATGGCGTTTTCTTTTCACAACACTGAAACCACGAACGTCACCATCGCAACCGGGCCTGGACATATCGCTCATGACCCGCGAGATCGTTATGAATCGCGATGTCCGCCCATCGGGGCGACATATCCCGAATTCGCTCACAAAGGCCCGGCGCCTGACCCGTTCCGACTTCCAGAAGCACAACCCCGCCGTTGACCAGGACTTCCTGAGCGTCACGTAACAGGGGAGGAAACAGTTCATCGCCTTCCAATCCTCCGAAAAGGGCGAGGCTGGGCTCGAAGGCGACGACTTCCCGGCTCAGGCTCTTTGCCTCTTTCTCCCCGATATACGGCAGGTTGGCCACGATCAAATCCAGGCTGCGTCCTTTCACGTGCCGCAACAAGTCCCCCCTGATCCGTAAGCAGCGGTGATCCACGCCGTGTCGCCGCAAATTTCCGGTCGCGACGTTCAGTGCGCCAGAAGAAATATCCGTCGCCACGGCCCGAGCCTGGGGAAAAAGTTTAAGCAGAGTGACGCAAAGCGCCCCACTGCCGGTACCGACGTCGACAAAACAAAAGGATTGCTCCCGGTCAAACAGCTTCAGTGCAAGCTCGACACCCAACTCGGTATCCGGACGAGGAATCAGCACTTCGGGAGAGACATGGAAGTCCAGCCCGTAGAATTCGCGACGCCCCAGGATATAGGCCATGGGTTCGCCGGTTCCCCGCCTCGCCAGGAGCGGACGAATTCGGGCCAGCTCCGGTTCGCTCAGAGGCTTGTCCAGATCCAGAAAAAGATCGAGTCGATTCAGCCCCAATGCATGCGCGGTGACGAGTTCCGCACTCAGGCGAGGCGAGTCTACTTGCTTCGTGGTAAGAAACTGGGTGCTTTTGGCGAGGATTTCACGCAATGTGGGTCGCGACGGCGACATGTTCAATATCCGTCGTCGGATTCGGCTTTCAAGGCTTCAGTCTGATAGTGCTGGACCAGGGCGTTCACCAACTCGTCCATCTCCCCTTCCAGCACGGATTCCAAACGATATAGGGTGAGGTTGATGCGATGGTCCGTGATTCGCCCCTGTGGGAAATTGTAGGTTCGAATCCGCTCGGAACGGTCTCCGCTGCCGACCTGATTCTTTCTGTTCTGATCGTAGGAGGCTTTTTGTTCGTCCTGCTTGGCCTTGAGCAGTCGGGAGCGGAGGACTTTCATGGCCTTGGCCCGGTTCTTGTGCTGCGACTTTTCGTCCTGACAAATGACCACCAGCCCCGTGGGGATGTGGGTCACGCGCACGGCGGAGTCCGTGGTGTTTACGCTTTGCCCCCCGGGACCTGAAGAGCGATACACGTCCACGCGCACGTCGCTTGGATCGATGTGCACGTCCACTTCCTCGGCTTCGGGCAAAATGGCCACGGTCACGGCGGAAGTGTGGATCCGGCCCTGGGATTCCGTGGCCGGGACGCGTTGGACCCGGTGCACCCCGGACTCGTGCTTGAGCCGGCTGTAAACCTTGTCTCCAGATATGGCGGCGATGACTTCCTTGAACCCGCCGGTACCGCTCTCGCTGGCCTGAATCAATTCCGTGCGCAGGCCGACTCGCTCCGCATACCGCATGTACATTCGGAAGAGATCCGAGGCAAAAAGAGCCGCCTCTTCGCCGCCGGTTCCGGCTCGGATTTCCAGAATCACGTTCCGGTCGTCCAAAGGATCTTTGGGAAGCAGAAGAATCTGCAACCGGAGCCGCAGCGTCTCCAACTGCTCCTCCAACTGCGTCGCCTCGGCCCGAGCCATTTCCCGGATTTCCGGGTCTGAATCGCTGAACAGTTCCTTGTTGGAATGTGCATCGGCCGAAAGACGAGTGAATTCCCGATAGACGGAAACGATCTCGCCCAGCTCGGCATGCCGTTTGGTCAGTTGCCGATAGCGCTCCTGATCGGTGAAGACCTCGGCGGAACTGAGTTCACGTTCCAATTCCTGGTATTTTTCCTGCAAGCTTTCGAGCTTGGCGAACATGGCGAGTCAGTCCATCTTGGAAATGCAAATTACGTGACCGGGAAGTTCAAACAAGTCCTAAGGGCATCGGCCCAAAAGAGGCACCGGGTGAAGCCTCGGCAGAAGAACAACGCCTACATCGTCGTTGGGTCATGCCCGTGAACGCGCAGGCGTATTCCTTAAGCTTGGGAGGATGGACGCAGTTGGGGAGGCTCTCCAAATCAGGCCTTGCCGCCGGCGACGGAAGCATACTTCTTTTTGAAGCGGTCGATCCGCCCGGCCGTGTCCACGAAACGTTGCTTGCCGGTGTAGAAGGGATGGCAGTTGGCGCAGATTTCCATCTGGACGTCGTTGCGCTGGGTGGTCAAAGCCTCAATTTCATGTCCGCAGGCGCAGTGGATCTTGCGCTTGCTTATTTCAGGATGAATCTCTTTCTTCATTGGAAATGACTCCTTGGTGTATTTGCGGAAACAGAAAATATAGCTTGAACGACTCGTTCTGACAAGGGCTACGCTCGACCTAAAAAAAACCAGGGTCTCACGACCCTGGTTTTGATCATCACGCGAAGAGACGAGGCTCTAAGCTTGCGGTTTGGGCGACCTGCCGATGTGCCGCGCATAGCCCAAGGCCACTGTTCGGTAGACCAGGTGAGCCAATTTGGACCACGGCAGATAAGCGAACAGCATGAAGATGCTCACCAAGTGAATATAGTACATCGGGTAGGCTGCGCCGGGGACATTGGCCAAGCGCAACAGCTGACTGAACATGCCGGAGAGGGCCACGACCCAGATCACGCCCAACAGGTACCAGTCGTAGTAGGACGACTTGAATTTCGCGTCGTCCAGGTTCAAGCGCCGTTTGGTCACCAGCACCAAGCCGACGAGCAAGGCGATGGAAGCAATGTTCGCCAGAATCTTAAAAGGGTTCCACAGGCTCAACGGGGTCATCAAGTCCCAGCCGGTGAACACGCCCAGCCAGTAAGCAACACCCACATAGGCCGTCACGATGAACAGACCGACAAAGCCAAAGAATATTCCCATATGCCCGTAGTAGCGGTCAGTATTGTCTCCACCGCACTCCTTCCACTTTGTGTGGGAGAGAATCTCGTCGATGATCACCTGCCATGTGGATTTGAGCACGGTCAATACGGGTACCCCGCCCATGGGCGCTTGTGGTGAATCATTGAAGATTTTGATCAGGGAAAGCACGCCCCTGGCGAAAATCACGAGCACTGCCACGGCGATCAAGCCGAATAGCGGGTCAATAAAGGCCGTTTGGGGGAAGACCAAGCGGTACAGCACCTGACCATTTTCATCCACCGGCGTACCAAAAAAGCCGGAGGTCACGAACCAAGCGACCAGGAAGATCAGAGCGGGGATACCGGCCAGGATCGGCAGGTACTTGGCCGAACTCATGAATTTGCCCATGATCGTCGGTTGCGCGATGTTCTGGTAGGCCATGTTGCGCATGGCCGCCATCAGGTCAGCGGGTTTCGCGCCGCGCGGACACTGGTCCGAACAGGTACCGCAATTGTGGCAGAGCCACATGTCCAGATCGCCCACCAGCTTGTCTTTCAATCCCCACTGTGCCCAGATCATTTCCTTGCGCGGGTAGGGATTTTCCTCCGGCGACAGGGGGCAGACCACGGAACACGTGGCGCATTGATAGCATTTCTTGAGTGATTCTCCGCCCGCGGCCTGCATCTCCTGAATGAACTGCAGATCGGGCTCAATGCGTTTAACTTGTGCCATATTCCGTCACCTCCTAGAAGCCTTTGTATGGGTTGGCGCCGATGTCGTCGATGATGTGATTCATGAAGTCGTCGATCATCTGCGGGACCTTGTCGTATTCGTCAATGGCCACCTGCTTCTGCTGGACCCGCTCCGGTTCCAATTGCAAGCGTCCGAGGGTCTCGGCGATGTTCTCCATCCGCTTGTTGCAGAGCTCGCTGCCCTTGGCAAAGTGACACTGGTAGTCGTCGCCGTATTTGCAGCCCAGCAGCAGGACGCCGTCAATGCCCTTGGACATGGAGTCGGCAACCCAGATGCTGTTGATGGAGCCCAGGCAACGGACGGAGATGAACCTGACGTACGGAGACCATTTCTTGCCTTGGAACGCGGCCATATCCAGAGCCGGATAGGCGTCGTTCTCGCAGACGAACACGATGACCCGGGGACCGCCTTCGTCAATGTCGTCCGGAACTTCGTTTTCCTTGATCATCGAGGCGATCATGTCCACGTTGTACTCCTCGAAGGAGATCACGCGCTCCGGACACGCGCCCATGCAGGTGCCGCAACGGCGGCAGCGGGTCGGGTTGGGTTGCGGCGTACCCTTTTCATCGTCGTCCAGGGCGCCGAAGGGGCACTCCTCGGTGCAGCGCTTACACTGAGTGCACCGGACCATGTTGAACTTGGGGAAGGAAATGTCACCGGACCGCGGATGGACGGCCATGCCGCGATTGATGGACTCAAGGCACTGGATGGCCTTGAGCACGGCCCCCGAAGCGTCGTCCTCCGCGGCACCCATGAGCATGGGCTGATGGACGCAGCCGGCGGAATAAACGCCGGTCCGTCGAGTCTCGTAAGGAAAGCAGATGTAGTTGGAATCGGCAAAACCGTTGAACAGATTCAAATCCGGGAATGCCGGTCCCTGGCGATAGGCGAAGTTCATGATCGGCTCGGCCAGGGTCGTGGGCACCATGCCCGTGGCCAGCACCAGGACGTCGACCTTGATCTCCAAGGGTTCGCCAAGCAAAGTATTTTCAGCCTGGACGATGATCCCCCCGTCCGAATCTTCCTTGACCTCGATCACGTCGCCCTTGGTCAGGAAAATGCCGGGATCGTCCTGAGCGGCCTTGTAGTACAGCTCCTGAACACCGGGGACGATCATGTCCTTATAGATGATGAAGGCCTTGCCGTTGGGGTTCTTTTCCCGCAGATAGCCGGCCTGCTTCAGCGAAACCATGCAGCAGACCGAGGAACAGTACGGCAGGTGCCCTTCCTCGGTGGAACGCTGCCCGGCGCACTGGATGAAGGCCACGGACTGAACGGGACGGCCGTCGGAAGGCCGGAGCAGTTCACCTTTTTTGGCCATCAACTCCATGTCCACGTTGGTGATCACGTTGGTGAACTTGCCGTGCCCGAGCGGGGCCAAAACATTTTCGCCCTTCTGAATTTCCGGAGTATCTACGACGGCGATCTCCTCGCCTTCCTTGCTCTCCTCCTTCGGGGCTTCGGTCTCCACGACTCGAGCCTCGGGATCAAAGGGCTTCCATCCGGTGGCCAGGACAACGGAACCGACGGGAATGCGTTCCTCGCCGTTGCCGGTGGCGATCACGGCGGTGTACTGACCGGGAGCGCCCTCAAGCTTGCTCAACGTAGACCCGGTGAATACACGAATCTTGTCGTTGGCGGAAACGTCGTTGATCTTCTTGTCCACGCCTGTCGGAATAGCCTGGGTGTAGGGGTAGGTGTACGGCACCTGCTTGTACATCTGAGCCGCGAAACCGCCCAATTGTCCCTGCTTCTCCAAAAGGACCACATCGTAGCCCAGCTTGGCGCCGCCCAGGGCGGCGGTCAGACCGGTGTTCCCACCACCGACCACCAGAATGGTCTTGGTAACTTCCGGAATCTCAGGTTGCGGAACAACGTACTTCTGCAACTTGATAATGCCCATCCGAATATAGTCCTGAGCCATCATCCGCAGGGTTTCCGGCACTTCACCTTCGGCCGTCGTGTCGGCTTCAGGACGGGCATACGTCCAGGCGCACTGCTCGCGCAAATTGACGCGCTCCACAACTGCCTTTTCACCGAACTGAAAAATGTCCCACTTCACTCGGGGAGAGCATGCACAGACAGCGACGCCATCAATGGTTTCAGCGTCAATATCCGCCTGGATCATGGACTTGCCTTCCTGGCTGCATAGCACCGGAGCGGTCTTGATCACCGGGCAGCTGCCGCCGTATTCACTTTGCACGAATTCCGCGAGTTGCCCTGCATTCAGTTGAGGGCCAATGTCGCAACCTTCGCAAATATATACACCAATTTTGCTGGACATTGCTTACCTCCCTACCACGGTTTGAATTGCTTTCAGCGCCGCACCAGTCGCGGTCTGGGCCGAGCGCATGACGTCCAGGGGCATTTTGGCGCACCCCGCCGCGATCACTCCGGCTTCCTGCGAAATACAGAATCCATCGTCGTCCTGCTGCAAGCCCGCCGGAAGGGTCTGTCCAGCAACGCTCGGTTCCATTCCAGTGGCCAAGACCACCATGTCGAACCGCTCCTCTTTCTTCAGGCCCTTGATGATGTCTTCGGCGGTCACCAGAACGTCGCCGGTGGCGCCGTCTTCCACGACCTGGGCGACTTTGCCCTTGACCATCAGGACTTTTTCATCCTCACGGATCTTTTGCAAAAATTTATCGTACCGTCCGGGGGTTCGGATATCGATGTAGTAGATCACGATCTGCGCATCCGGATATTGGGCCCGCAAGTAGGTGACCTGCTTCAAGGAAGCCATGCAGCAAATGTAGGAACAGTAGGAGAGATGGCTCTCATCGCGCGATCCGGCACACTGCACGAAGGCGATCCGTTCCGGAGCCTTGCCGTCGGAAAGGCGGACGATTTTGCCGTTGGTGGGCCCGCTGGGGCTGGCCAACCGTTCCATCTGCATATTGGAGATGGCGTTCTTGACCTTGCCCGCGCCAAGAATTTCCAGCTTGGACACATCGTACGGCTTCCAGCCCGTGGCCCAGACCACGGCGCCCACGTTCAGGGTGATTTCCTTTTCCCGGTCGTCCAGGTCGATGGCATCGTAGGCGCAGGCCTCGACGCACTTGGAACAGCTCTTTCCGAGACAGACCTCGGGATCGATCACGTAGCGCAACGGAAATGAATTCAAGTGCGGACGATACGCGGCCTTGCGTTTTTGCAGACCGAGTTCGAACTCGGAATCCGTTTCCACGGGACAGACCTGAGAACACTTGTCGCAGGCGGTGCAGTTGGTGTTCACGTACCGCGGGCTGAGCTTGATCTTGGCCGTATAATTACCAGGAGAACCCGTAACGGAGACGACTTCGGCAAGAGTAAAAAATTTAACCCTGGGATTGTTCTTGATTCGCTGGTAGTTGATTTCCAATCCGCAGGAAGGAGGACAAAGCTTGGGGAAGTATTGATTCAACTGGGAAACGCGTCCCCCAAGACACGAATTTTTCTCGATGATATACACATAATGTCCGACTTCGGCTGCTTCCAATGCGGCAGTGATTCCGCTGAAGCCGCCTCCTACGACAAGTATTCCTGAATGTTCCATAAGTTTCCTCCGTACAGTTTGCCTGACACTGGGCCCCAGGTCCTGAATTGGCCTAAACCTCGGCTGAAATCGTGAATTCACCCGAATTCACGCCTGCAACAGAGAATTAAACCAGGGATACCCTCTTTTGTCCAGTGGAGGGAAAGAAAAAGCTGCGGGCCTCGCGGCCCGCAGCTGATGTTCCGTGATTTACGGAATGATCTGAACCAAAGGCACCTTATAGAAGGTGGTTTCCTTTTTGATCGGATCGTACTTGGAGTTGGTGAAGCACTTCCACTCGTCGTCGTTCAACTCGGGGAAGTCGGTGCGATAGTAGAAGCCGGGGTACCGGGTTTCCGTGCGGAACTGAATGTGCTGCATGTGCAGACGAACGGTCCACAGGCGGTGGTACTGCTCCCAGCAACGCAGCAGTTCGTGCAGGTCGCGGGCGGCCAGTTTCTTGGAGTCCTCGTCCAGCATGTCCAGCAGGGTCATACCGGTCTCAAGCAGCTTCGCGGAGGTCCGGTAGTACGTGGAGGTTCCCGCGCCGTACTCGTCCGTGGCCTTCATCAGACGATCCATGAAGTTGCGGGGAGTGATGTACATCGGGTTGACCACCGGGTCGGTGGAGGCGGACTTGCCGGCTTCGTAGTTGTAGAACGGAGCGTAGATCATCTTCTTCAGGTCATCGTCCGTTTCCTTGATCGCGGGCTTGTAGTCCTTGTGGTCCACGACCCAGCGCACCAGCTGCTTGGCGGCAATGCGGCCCTCGGCGTGGGAGCCGGAGGAGAACTTGTGGCCGGAAGCGCCGACGCAGTCACCGGCGATGAACAAGCCGTTGACCGAGGTCATCCGGTTGTACACCTTGCCGTTGTCGGCCTTGATCTTGTAGCTGTCCGGAACCCATTCTTCGTCCGGACCGGAGCACCAGATGCCGCAGCAACCGGAGTGCGAACCCAGCAGATAGGGCTCGGTGGGCATGATCTCGGAGCCGACCTTTTCGGGCTCGATGTTCATGCAGGCCCACAGGTTGGCCTGGCCGACGCACATGTCGAGAAAGTCTTCCCAGGCTTCGGACTCAAGGTGCTTCTGCTGCTTCTTGTCCAAAGTGGCGAAGGTGGTCTGCAGGGCGGTGGCGGTGTCCATGTAGATCGGACCGCGTCCGGCCTGCATTTCTTCCAGCATCATGTGGTTACGCAGACAGGTCGGGATGATGTGACCCTTGGCATAGCCCTTCTCACGGTATCCCTTGATCATGTCGTCGTTGGTCACGCAGTAGTCTTGGCCCAGGGCGTTGACGGCCTTGGCCTTGAACAGCAGGAACCACGCGCCGACCGGACCGTAACCATCCTTGAAGCGGGCCGGGCAGAACCGGTTTTCCATCATGGTCATTTCACCGCCGGCCTGAGCGACCAGGGTGTAGCCGGAACCAGCGTTCCAGACCGGATACCAGGCGCGGCCTTTGCCTTCGCCGACGGAGCGGGGACGGTACACGTTCACAGCGCCGCCGCTGGCAACAAGACAGGCGTTGCACTTGAAGACGTATACTTTGTTGTCGCGCAGGGAGAAGCCCACGGCGCCGGCGACCCGGTTCGGGGTGTTGGCGTCCAGAAGCAGCTTCACCACGAAGATGCGCTCCAGGTAGTTGTCCTGACCGATGGCGTTCTTGGCGGCCTCGGCCACGAGGACCTTGTAGGATTCGCCGTTGATCATGATCTGCCACTTACCGGAACGAACCGGCTTGGCGCCGGTGCGCAGGGACAGGCCCTTGGCCTTGGCCTGAGCGCCGTCCAGGTTGTGATCGCCTTCCTTGACCCAGCAGGGCAGGCCCCACTCTTCGAACAGGTGCACGGAATCGTCCACGTGGCGGCCCAGGTCGAAGATCAGGTCTTCGCGGACAACGCCCATCAGGTCGGTGCGGACCATGCGGACATAGTCGTCCGGGGTGTTGTCGCCAAGGTAGGTGTTGATGGCGGACAGACCCTGGGCAACCGCGCCGGAGCGCTCCAGAGCGGCCTTGTCGACCATGATGTAGCTCACGCCGTGCTTGTCGGCCCAGGGCTTGATTTCAACGGCGGTGCCGCAAGCGGCCATGCCGCCGCCGATGATCAGCACGTCTTTTTCGATCGTAACAACTTCCGGTTCAGCGATCGGCACCCCTTGGGGGGCGATTTTTGAAGGAATTGTGGTCATGCGAAATCCTCCTGAGAGATTTTTGGGGGTTGCTAAAATGAGTCAGTGAAGACTTGCACGCGCTAGGCGCCGCAGGTCGGCTCGGTCCAGCACTGGGTGTAGTCGGCGTTGGTAAACTCGAACTTCTTGTTCACCACTTCGGCGGGCTTCTTCAGCTCGGTCTCGGTGAAGAGCAGTTCATTTTCCAAATCGCCGGGCTCGGGCTTACCTTCATAGGGCTTGATGGAGCCTTCAGCGGTGGTCCGGATGGGGAACTTGAAGCGCTTGATGTTCCCGTTGCGGAACTTGATGGTCCACATGATGGCGTCGCCGGAACGCAGCGGGATGCTGGTGCCGCCCATGGGGGCGAAGTCGGCGTAGGGACGGGCTTCAATGGCGCCCTGGGGGCAAATCTTCACGCAGGAGTAGCACTCCCAGCAAGCATCGGGTTCCTGGTTGAACGCCTTCATTTCCTGGGCATCCAGGATCATCAGGTCGTTCGGACAGATGTACATACATGCTGTCTTTTCACCACCCTTGCAACCGTCACATTTCTCCGGATTGACAAAAGTAGGCATAATTCGTCCTCCTCAGGTGTTGTAGTGTTGAAAAACAACCAAGCCTATATGAACAGCCGGGAGACGTCGGTCTCCCGGCTGTACGGCTAATGAATCAAAATCGATCAACCAGCGGCGGCCTTGTGCATTTTGATCTCGACCTTCTCGGTCAGGCTGGCGTAGTACTCGCGCAGGATGACCAAGACTTCATCGCGACCGAAGTGATCCGGCACGTCGCCGCCCTCGGAGAGCAACTTGCGCAGCTTGGTGCCGCTCAGGATGACCCGGTCTTCCTTGGTGTGCGGGCAGGTGCGCAGAGAGGCCATGCCGTCGCACTTGAAGCAGTAGAAGGTCCAGTCGATCTTCAGCGGCTTGCAGACCAGGGCCTGACCGGGAGTGGGGCAAGCTTCCTTGGCATAGGGGATCTTGTCGAAGATGGTTTGGGCTTCGAACATGCCGTAATAGTCGCCCACGCCGGCGTGGTCGCGACCGATGATCATGTGGGAGATGCCGAAGTTCTGGCGGAACGTGGCGTGCAGCAGAGCTTCACGAGGACCGGCGTAGCGCATGTCCATGGGATAGCCGCCGTGAACTACGTTCTTTTCCACGAAATAGCCCTTGATCAGGGTGTCGATGCACTTCACGCGCCATTCAGCGGGGATGTCGCCGGGCTTCAGGTTGCCCACAAGGGAGTGAATGAACACGCCGTCGCAGACTTCAATGGCGATCTTGGCCAGGAATTCATGGGAGCGGTGCATGGGGTTGCGCAACTGCAGGGCGGCAACCGTGTTCCATCCCCTTTCTTCAAAGATCTTCCTGGACTCGGAGGGGCGCATGTACACGCCGGGATAGGTCTTGGGATAGTGGCTCTCGGAGAGAACCTTGATCTTTCCAGCCAGGCTGACCGGCTTCTGGCCCAGAACCATGTCCACGCCCGGATGCGGATCCTCGGCGTGCACCTTCCAGAAGTCTTCGGGAGTCTTGGTGCCCTCGCCCATGAAGACCTTTTCGCACTCGAACTTCTTCTCGGCCTCGGTCAACTCGTACTTTTCGTCGACCTTCATGGTGGCCAGAATTTCATCATACTTGGAATCGTACAGAGCGATCTCGTCGCCTTCCTTGATGGCGGCGGCATCTTCCTGGGAAACGGAAAGGGTCACCGGGATGGGCCAGAATGTCCCGTCGGTCAGCAACATTTTTTCGCAGACGCCCTTCCAATCGGCCTTGGACATGAACCCGGTCAACGGGCTGAAGGCACCAATGCCCATCATCAAAACGTCGCCCTTCTCACGAGGAGCGAGCTCGATCTTCTTCAAGCCCTGAGCCTTTTTCTTCTCCGCTTCCAGCTCAGCGCCCTGAAGCAGACATTCCGTCAATCCCTTGCCTCCATGCGGCGGAACCAATCCAGACATAGTTTTGTCTCCTTTTCCAGTTGTTTGGGTTATGGTTTAAGACATCCCCGGTAGGCGTCGGTGCGCCACAACAAAACAATTGCAGACGTGCTCCGTCGCGTGCCGAAAACGGGGTACTCGCTATAATACCGAAGCGCTTGTGCAATATTTAACAAGCGGTTCTAAAAGTGTCAACCGACAAAGTCCAAAACAACCACGCGGACGCTGACGGGCAACGTGGAGCGGGCCGTATAGCGGAGGCTAATGAAAAAAACGAAAAGAAAGCAAGGCGAATCATTTAGGCAAACTGTCCATGCGGGAAACTCCAGTGAGTTTCGAAAATTTAAACTCGGAGTCGGTCACTCGAGGGGGATGGCCACTGACTTTGCTGTAACCACCAGCTCGCCGAACCAATCAATCAGCATCCACTGCAAACGATTCGCGTTCCGAGCAAGAAGAATTTGGGCTTGCTGGCTGGGCTTGCTGGTTGGGCCGTTTGCCAAACCTTGCATTTTGCCAGCTTCTTCTTAATGATTGCGGACTGTCTACCCCATGCGAAATCCTTTTTCAACCCTTTTTTTGTTTTTCTCGGTCTCGCCGAAATGCTTCGGCATTTCATATTGATTCCAAGACTTGTATCCCGATGCAAATCTGGATAAATACGAGCGTTTCACGAAAGGACAACCATGAACAACCGCCCTTCTTACTCCCAACAAAGCGACCCTGATAGAGAAATCGGAAGCCCGCACGAAAACACTTCCGGGGCCATACCCAGCCCCACTGCGCCTGACGGCGGCGCGGAGAGGCGGGAACCTCTTTACCGCCTTGAGGAGCGATTGCTGCGAGAAGAACGCAACGTTGCCGCCGCGCTGCTGCGCCGATCCAGGCTCCTTGCTGAAATTGCCGCCCGGCGAAAGGGGGATTCTTCACGCGCCGCTTCGAATCGTTCCGCCCTCCAAAACCTGGAAAAAGCCTTGTGGGCCGCCTGGGAGAACGTGCTCCAGCCGGAGGAGGGCGGTCGATCCAAACACTGGCATCAATTGCTCTCTCAGTGCAACAATCTCGGTTACATCCTGGGCGAACAAAAAGACGTTCGAAGCGCCAAGCCCTGGATTCTTCGCCCCGGCTCTCCCAAAGCTCCCGTGGCGCTTCCCGGACCGACGGACCTTCTCCGGGCCGAAATCGCGATATACTGGGCAACGGCGGCCAATGCCGCCGCTCGGACACGCCCGGTGCGGACCAACGACGACGTGATCGAATTGATCAAGGCTCTGAACCAGGTAGGAGCCGCTCTGGCCTGGGAACGCGACCTCGTGACCCATACCCCGAGACGGGTATCCGAATTGGACTTCGACCAAAAAACCGTTCATGTCGGGCAAAGCCCCTTCACCTTGGCTCTGCTGCTCGCTTCGGCCCTGGCCCGCCCAGGGATCGCCAAATTCAGCGGCTCCGGCTCACTGAAGATGCTCGCCCTCAAACCGTGGCAGCAGTTCCTTCCCCGTCTTGGAGCCCGGTTGCACCAGCTCAACCCGCACGCTCCCGGGCTTCCGGTCCGCTTGGAATGCAACGGGAACCCCGAACACGCGCAGATTGACGGCGAAACGCCCGTAGAGTTGACTATCGCTCTGTTGGTCGCCGCTCCCTTTTATTCACAAGGACTGCGCCTAACCTGGGACAGACCTGACGGACTCTCCGGACTCAGGCACAAAATGGAAGCCATCACCGAGATGTACGACCTGTACGGAGTTCCCTACAGCGTTCAGCCCGACGCGATCACGGTTTCCCACGCCCTGCCTCGCCTGCCCGGCGGCCATCCCCAGAACCATTCACCAGATTTCTCACGCGATGGACTACCTGATGCCTCGCCAGGTGATTTATCTGCCCCCCCCTCTCTCTTCCAAGTCCCCTTGGACCGCACCCTGTGCGCCATGCTGCTGATCTGGTCGCGCATCACGGGGTGGGCCATGCGCCTCGAGGGTCGGTGGCCCAAGGGCGATCCGACCACTGATCCGCTTCTTGCCCTGCTCCGGTCCTGCGGACTCGTCGTGACCATCGACCCGCAAGGAATCCAAACCCAAGCCGGACCATGGCCCGCTGAACCGATCCTCGACATCCAAGGCCACTGCCAGTCCATGCCCCTGGCCGTGGCCCTGGCCTTGGGAGCTCCCGCAGCAGCTATGCTTAAAGGCTTGCCCTTGGAGTACGACCGAGACGCGATCAACGCCTTGGCGAACTGGTCCGGACGAACCTGGCGTCAGGAGGGCTCATCCCTGTTTTTTCAGCCAATGCCGCAAGGACCCGAGCGCAACGACCCGCGCTTCGCTCCCCCGGATGCCGCATGGGCCATGGCCGCGGCCATGCTTGCCTTCAGACACCCCGGCATCCATCTGACAAGCCCTGGAGAACTGACCGAGTCGTGGCCCGGATTCTGGACGCTCTACAATCATGTTCTCACGGCATCCGCCAAACGACCAGGGCAGCGACCGGAACAGCGACCAGAACAGCAGCTGGCGCAACGACCAAAACACGCCGCAACCAATTCAAGCCGCCCCACTGGACAAAGCCGTCCGGCCGGGTCGGACGCGAGAGGAGATATTCCAGTCAATGACGTCCAACGCACCAAACGCCGCGTCAAGCTCTGAGGCCGAGGCCATCGCCGCCCTGGAGGTCGAGCTGGACGACTTCAAGGCCCAGCAAATCGCCTGCGCCGCCAGGATCAAGGAATTGCTGTTCAGTGAAAAACCTTCAGAGGGTATCGTCCATGCCCAGGAAATTTTCCGGTTGCAGCAGAACAAACTGCGCCTGCAAGTGGAAATCGACTGCCGACGCAACAAGATCAACCGCATTCGTCTGTTCGGACTTGACGCCGAAAGGCAAAGCCATCCGTCCTGACGCCGCTCTTCAACCCTGACATGAGGACCCCCATGGGACGCAATCTGACCCAGAAAATCATCGGCGAACATCTTGTTTCCGGCGAAATGACGCCCGGAGCTGAGATCGCCCTGCGCATCGACCAGACCTTGACCCAGGACGCCACCGGTACCATGGCCTACCTCCAGTGGATGGCCATGGGTTTGGATCGGGTCCGGACCGAGCTTTCCGTAAGCTACGTGGACCACAACACGCTGCAGATGGGCTTTCAAAACCCTGACGACCATCGTTTTCTGCGCACCGTTGCCGCCCGCTACGGGATCATCTTCTCCCCTCCCGGCACCGGAATCTGCCACCAACTGCATCTGGAAAACTTCGCCAAACCCGGCAAGACGCTGATCGGCTCGGACAGCCACACCCCCACCGCCGGGGGAGTCGGCTCCCTGGCCATGGGCGCGGGAGGGTTGTCCGTGGCCTTGGCCATGGCCGGCGAACCCTATGTCATTCCCATGCCCAAGGTCTTCCGGATTCACCTGACCGGTCGGCTGCAAGGCTGGGCCGGAGCCAAGGACGTCATTCTTCGCGTGCTCCAGATGCTCTCGGTCAAGGGCGGCGTCGGCGCGGTCCTGGAGTACTCCGGGCCCGGAGTCGCCGGATTGACCGTACCGGAGCGGGCCACCATCACCAACATGGGCGCGGAACTGGGCGCGACCTCCTCGGTCTTCCCCAGCGACGACCAGACCCGCGACTTTCTGGAACGCATGGGACGGAGCACGGATTTCGCCCCGTTGGAAGCAGACCCGAACGCCGCCTATGATCATGTCGTTGAAATTGATCTGGACGCCATCGAACCCATGGCCGCCAGGCCGCACATGCCCGACTTGGTCGTTCCTATCCGGGAGTTGGATGGACTGGTCGTGGATCAGGTGGCCATCGGCTCTTGCACCAACTCATCCTATACGGATCTCAAGACCGCGGCCTTGGTGCTGCAAGACAAGCATGCCGCACGGACCACCGACCTGCTCATCGCGCCCGGCTCCAAGCAGGTTCTCAAACTGTTGAACCGCGAAGGCCTACTGGATGCCCTGCTGGACAGTGGGGCCCGTCTCCTGGAGTGCGCCTGCGGCCCGTGCATCGGCATGGGCGGCTCGCCCACGTCCGAAGGGGTCAGCCTGCGGACCTTCAACCGTAACTTCGAAGGTCGCAGCGGCACCCAGGACGGCCAAGTCTATCTCGTCGGACCGGCAACCGCGGCTCAGGCCGCCCTGCACGGTCGAATCACCGCCCCTTCCACCTGGGGCCCGGCTCCGGACAAGCCGCTTCTCCCTCCGGACGTGCCCTCCATCCGCCGCCAGTTCATCATGCCGCCGGATTCTCCCGAGAAGGCGGCGTCCGTGGAGATCCTCCGCGGCCCGAACATCGTCCCTCTGGAGGAATTCCCGCCTCTGCCGGAAACGATCCGGGCCCAGGTGCTGATCGTTCTCGGGGACAACATCACCACGGACCACATCCTGCCCGGCGGCGCGGCGGTCACGGCCCTGCGCTCCAACCTCCCGGCCATCAGCGCGTACATCTTCAACCGCGTGGACCCGGAATTCGTGGCCCGGGCCAAAAAGACCCAGGTCGGGATCATTGTCGGCGGCGAGAATTACGGGCAGGGCTCCAGCCGTGAACACGCGGCCCTCGGCCCCCGCCACCTGGGGGTCCGGGTCGTCCTGGCCAAATCCTTTGCCCGGATTCACAAAGCCAACCTGATCAACTTCGGCATCTTACCTTTGGTTTTCTCCAACCCGGAGGACCACGGACGGATGCTCCTGGGGCAGGAGATCGAGTTGACCGGCGCTTCCTTGATCGCGGGCCCGGAAACAACCTTGCAAACGCAAGACGGCACGGGCATCCCGGTCCGGCATGATTTGACCCCCAAGGAACTTGAGATTATCAAATTCGGCGGTCTCTTGAACCTGATCAAAGCCCGCAAGAAATAGAATCAAACTTTATTCCCGCGCTCTCGCCGCGGGGCATCACGCAAGGAGCAGCAATGCTTGACGCCATTCGTCGCAACGCCCAGTCCTGGGGCGTAAAGGTCATATTCGGGATCATCATCCTGGTGTTCGTCTTCTGGGGGGTCGGCAGCTTCCGTAGCGAGCGGGGCGACGTCCTGGCCGAAATCAACGGGAGTCCTCTGTTTCTGGAGGATTTTCAACGGGTTTACCGGCAGACGCTGGACAACCTACGCCAGGAAAACCCCAATGTCAGCGTGGACGAACTGGAGCGGATGGATTTTCGGGGACAAATTTTCGGCCAGATGGTCAATGCCAAGCTCATGGAGCAAGAGGCCGCCCGGTTGGGCCTGAATATTTCCGCCCAGGAACTGCGTCAGGCCATTACCGGCATGCAGGTATTCCTCGACCTGGAGGATCGCTTCGACCCGGCCCAGTACCAGGCGGTTCTGCGGGCCCACAACCTGACTCCTTCCCAGTTCGAGCGCGACTTCCGGGGCGACCTAATCATCCAGCGTCTTCAGGACTTCATCGCCCTGCCGGCCGCGGTTTCCGACCAGGAGGTCCGGGATATTTTCACCTTCGCGCAAGAAGAAACCGTGCTGGAATATCTTTCGTTCCCCTGGACCACGGAGCTTGACGGCTTCGATGTCGACGAGGAAACCGTGGAAGCCAGTTACCAGTCGCAACTGAACACCTTTCAGGTGCCGGCCCGGATTCGCATCGCCTACCTGAACATCAGCCCGTCCGAACTGGCCGACCCCACCCGCGTCACCCAGGAAGAGATCGTGGCCTACTACACCGCCATGGCCCATGAATACGCCCTGCCGGAGCAGGTCAACGCCCGGCATATCCTGGTCACGCCCGAGGACGATACGGAGGAGGCCCAGGCGAGGGCTCGAGAGGAATTGTTGGAAATACTGGTCCGGATTCAGGCCGGGGAGTCCTTCGCCGACATGGCACGGGAGTACTCCCAGGACGCCACGGCGGCTCAGGGCGGAAGCCTGGGTTGGTTCGGGCGCGGAGAGATGGTCGCCGAGTTCGAGGACGCGGCCTTTGCCCTGGAACCCGGTCAGCTCAGTGAGCCGGTGCGCAGCCCGTTCGGGTGGCATCTGATTCAGGTCGAGGATCGCCGGGATAACGGCGTCGTGCCCCTGGAAGAAGTGGCCGCGACCATCCGGATCAGATTGGCTGAGGAGCACGCTCTGGAGCAACTGCCCGAAACCCTGGACCTGGCCATGGAACAGATTATTGTCGGGGAATCCCTGGAACAGGCCGCTGAAAAGCTCGACCTTGAACTCCGGACCTCGGAATTCTTTCCCATGGGTCAATCCCCCTCCGGATTGGACTTGTCCCCGGAAGCCGTGGCCGTGCTCTTCGGACTCCAGGACGGGGCCATCACCCAGACCCCGATCCTCATGGCCGAAGGATATCTGCTGGCTCAGCGCATCGACTTCGAACCCCAGCGCGTTCGTCCTCTGGAAGAGGTCCGGGACCGCGTCGTGGCCCAACTGCGCCTGGAAAAGGCCAAGGAAGCCGCCCGGACCAAGGCCGAACAGGCCCTGGAGTCGATCACCGCCGAAGCCGCGGAGATCTCCGAAGAGCTGCGAACCAGCGCTCCCTTCGGTCGCCAGGGCTTCATTCCCGGCCTGGGCTTTCATCCGAACCTGGGTGCGGACGCCTTTGCCGCACCGGTGGGCGACTGGCTCCCCCAGGTCTACGAGATGCAGGACGCGTTCATCGTCGCCCGAGTCCAGGAACGCATCGCCCCCCCGGAAGAGCAGTGGCTCGACGAGCAGGACGAGTGGCGCGAAGCCCTGCTCCAATCCCGGCAACGCGAGTTCACGCAGGCCTTTGTGGCCGAGTTGCAAAGCAAGGCTGAAATTCGAATCCTGCGCCAGGACGTCCTGCGGCCCGCGCCGCGCTGACGCTCTTTCACCGTCGCCGCGACCAATTCCCTCGTCCCGTCATCCCAAGGAGGTTGACCATGTCCGATTCCCCGCTCAAGTTGTTCGTCGCCGCGCTGCTTGTCGCCGTTGGATTGACCTTGGGAGGCTTTTTCATCGGGAAGGGATTCGTGGAAGGGCGGCTTGGCGACCGATTCGTGACGGTCCGGGGCCTGGCCGAAACCGAGGTCAAGGCTGATCTGGCCATCTGGCCGATGCGCTTCGTGGCCACGGGCGACGACCTGACCAGGGTCCACGCCCAACTGGCCGCTGACGCGGAAAAAGTCGTCCAATTCCTGGTCCGCAACGGCCTGCCCAGGGAGGCCGTGGAAATGCAATCCCTGGAGGTCACCGACCTGCTGGCCCAGGCCTATC
Source organism: Desulfonatronum lacustre DSM 10312 (assembly GCF_000519265.1). NCBI lineage: Bacteria > Pseudomonadati > Thermodesulfobacteriota > Desulfovibrionia > Desulfovibrionales > Desulfonatronaceae > Desulfonatronum > Desulfonatronum lacustre. Next base: position 3,358,815 of record NZ_KI912608.1, on the reverse strand, counting down.
GCTCCGGCCCTGTGGACTCCAGATTCATCCTGACCCAGATCCTTGTGGCCCGCACCGAAAACGTGGACCTCATCGCCTCGGCCAGCCAGAGAGTCAGCGAACTGGTGGACGCCGGGGTGGTGCTCAGCGCGGAATACGGTGCCAGCGGTCCGGTCTACCTGTTCACCGGGCTCAACAACGTCAAACCGGAAATGATCGCCGAGGCCACGGTGAACGCTCGCTTGGCCGCGGAACAGTTCGCCGCGGACTCCGGCAGCCGGCTCGGCGGCATCCGCCGGGCCAACCAGGGCTTGTTCCAGATCCTGCCCCGGGACAATGCGCCGGACATGCAGGAACACAAGCAGATCAACAAGACCCTGCGTGTGGTGACCACGGTGGAATACTACCTGGACCAGTAGCGAACAGGTGAGTTTTCAGGTTCGCTGGACGTCTCATGTGAGACATCCAGCGGACTTTCCCCTCGCTGATCCTTTCGCCCTCCCCCCACTTGTGTCCTCGTCCGCCGACCCAACCACGAGCACGTCTCCTCTGGTCGCCGCTCAGGCCGCCCCTCTGACCGCCATAGTCGCTCAGGATCAGGGCGGCGTCAGGCTGGACCAGTTCTGGATGGGCCAAGCAGAGGATCTGGGCGTGGCCCGCTCCCGCATTCAATCCTGGATCAAGAACGGCCTGGCCCTAATCAACGGCAGTCCTTGCCTGCGACCCGGTCGCCGCTTGGCCCCCGGGGACCGGTTGGAGCTGCGGGCCGCCGTCCCGAGCCCCGGCCTGACCCCCGAAAATCGCGAACTGCGCGTTCTCTACCACGACGACGACCTGGCAATCCTGAACAAGCCCGCTGATCTGGTAGTCCATCCCGCGCCCGGGCTAAACCGAGGCACCCTGGTCCACCGTCTGCTGCATCATTTTCCGGAACTCGCCGGAAAACAAGCCGGGGGAATGGACACGGCCCGGCCCGGCATCGTGCATCGTCTGGACAAGGACACCACGGGCCTCTTGGCCGTGGCCCTGAACGAACCGGCCCGGCTGCGCCTGGCCTCGGCCTTTGCGGCGCGGGAGGTGGAAAAGGTCTATCTGGCACTGGTTCATGGCCGCCCTCGTGCCGAAGGCGTCGTGGACGCTCCCATCGGTCGGCACCCGACCTCCAAGACCCGCATGGCCGTGACCGAAAAGGGCGGCAAACCGGCGCACAGCGCGTACAGGGTGCTCTGGACCGCGCCCGAAGACCGTTTCAGCCTGGTCCAGGTGCGCATTGCCAGCGGTCGGACGCACCAGATCCGGGTGCATATGCGCCATGTGGGCCACCCGCTGCTCGGCGACCCGACCTACTGCCCGGCGTCGTTCACGGGCTGGCAGGACGAAGTTCCCGGTTTGAGCGCCCTGCTCCGTCGCCCCATGCTGCACGCCTGGAAACTCGGCCTGCCCCATCCGCGCACCCACCAGCCTCTATCCTTCGTGCTCCCTCCGCCCAAGGACATGCTCCGGGTGATCCTGGCCGGCTCCCGAACCACCCAGCGCGTCGGCCTGACCGGGATGCCCGGTTGCGGCAAAAGCCTGTTCCTGGCCGAATTGGCGGCCCTGGGCTTACAGACCTGGAGCGCGGACAAGGCCGTGGCGGAATTGTATCAGCCGAGGAGGGATGGTTGGGAACTCTTGCGAAGAAACTTCGGGGACCGCTTTATTCCGGATCCCGAAGGCCCGGTGGACAAGCACGCCCTGCTGAACGCTTTGCGGGAGACGCCACGCCTGCGCCGGGAGCTGGAAGCCCTGATCCATCCTTTGGCCAGGCACCATCTGGAAAGCTTCTGGCAAACCCACCGCACACACAGGGTCGCCGCGGCCGAAGTGCCCCTGCTGCTGGAAACCGGCTGGCCTTCGGACTTCGACTTGATCGTCGGCTTGGCCTGCGACCCGGACCGCCGCCGAAACTGGCTGCTGACCAACCGGGGATGGGACGCGAATCTGTTGGCGGATGTGGAGTCCTGGCAGTGGCCCGAAGCAAAAAAAATCCGGGCCTGCCACCTCGTCGTGGCCAACCCGGGCACGCGAGACGAACTCGCCAGGAGAGCACGCGGCCTGGTCGATGTCCTGCAATGGCTGCGCCGCCAAGCCGTCCGCCGCGTTCTGGCCCGGATCACCGCCTTGGTCACTCCGGAACAGGCTTCTGACAGCAACCCCGCATAACGTCGACTCTCCCTCGGCAACACATTATTCGCCAAAACATGCAGGTATCGGTCGGCGTCGGAATCAGTATCGGGATCGATTATGTTTGATCGCCTGTAACCCTAATTCGATCCCGATACCGATTCCGACACCGAAAGAGATGCTTTGAAATAGATAATGGAATAAGGGGAGTAACTATTCAGCATAGAGTAATGCCGTTGTCGGGGTCGGAGTGGGGATCGGGATCGGGATCGAAAACGCTGGGAAGCGTTCAAATTTTTCCTGTTCAGATTCCGATTCCGATTCCGATAGCGACCCCGACTCCGATTGTCGGAGCAAGGGCGGATACAAAATGTGCTGAGTAGATACTAAGAGGAGAGCATGTTCCCACTTCGCGACAACATCCCCAGCCGAAGCCCATCCTACGGCATGTGGCTGATCATCATCGCCAACACTCTGGTCTTCATCCTCCAGTTGACCATGACCGACCGGGAGCTGCTCCGCTTCACCCACATCTTCGGCATGGTCCCGGCACGGGCCACGGACCCGGCCTGGGCCCAGTGGGTCGGCTATTCTCCGGACTGGACCATGACCCTGGTCACGCACATGTTCCTGCACGGCGGATGGCTGCACTATCTGCTGAACATGTGGATGCTCTGGATTTTCGGGGACAACGTGGAAGACGTGATGGGCACGGTCCGGTTCATCCTGTTCTACCTGCTCTGCGGACTGGGGGCGATCCTGGCCCATTTACTCTTCAACCTGGACTCCACGGTTCCCGTTGTCGGCGCATCCGGGGCCATCGCCGGGGTCATGGGCGCGTACCTCCTGCTCTACCCCCACGCCCGGGTGGTGGCCTTCGTCCCCATCTTCTTTCTGCCCTTCTTTTTCGAAATCCCGGCGGTGATCTTCCTGGGCATCTGGTTCCTGATCCAGATCGTCTCCGGCCTCTTCTCCCTGGTATTCCAAGGCATCGGCGGCGGCATCGCCTGGTGGGCGCACATCGGGGGGTTCATCATGGGCATGGCCTTGGTCCGGGTTTTCCAAAAACGCGGCGTTTGCCGCCACTGCACCACACTGGAACAGTGGTTTCGGGATCATAGCCGGTGACAAAAAAACTGAGTTGACGTGCCGATTCACTATGTCGATTCACAGTGCCGGATGAGACTGTCGCCTTATCCGGCCTACATAGCGATTACTGGCCACACATTTGATGTAGGCTGAACAAGCGAAGCACATCCAGCGGCAATATCGGCATTCAAAGCACAATGGCGCTTGTTTGGCCCGATCTTCTTGCGAAGCTACATCTGACCTTCTACGCCCTTGGCCTCCATCACCAACAACAACACGCCAGCCAGGAATATCCCGTAACCGCAGGCAGGCCAACGACCCGATCTTTTCACTCAGCTCGCCTTGATGGGACCGTCGAAATGTCCCTCCAGGGTTAGCGGATTCACCAAGAGAACGCCGATCCGACACGGACCAGGCTCATCAGCATGTCATGCGGCACCGCACCGGAGGTCTCTTGAAAGCCTCGGCCATCAAGTGGTCCACGTCCAGCACCAGCCCCATTCTGTCCCCCATCAGGGCCACTCCGGAAAACAAAGGAATGTCGAAAATCCGCCGATAGCCGACCAGTGATCGGACCACGGCCTGGCCTTCGCCGAGGACTTCGTCCACCACGAAGGCTACCCGTTCCCCGCCGACCTCCACGAGAACCACGTACACATCCTGAGCATCACCGCATATTGCGTCACAGCCGAGGACAACATCCAGGCGCACCAGGGAATAGACATGGCCCCGGATCGTAGCCACTTCCCGCCCCCCGGCCATGGTCGACACCTTGCCAGCGTCGATATGTTGGATTTCGGAGACCACCTGGGAGGGGATGAGCAGAAGGTGTCCGCCGACCTTGACCTCCATGCCCTTGAAAATGCCGGTCAGGTTGCGCCGTTTGGGAATCCGGATTTTAAAGGTGGTTCCCTGGTTCTTTTCGCTGGAAATTTCCAGTTCCCCGTCCATGGCCTTGAGTCCCTGGGCCACCACGTCCATGCCCACGCCGCGGCCGGAGATGTTGCTGACCGTGCCGGCGGTGGAGAAGCCAGGCAGAAGGATCAGGCTAAAAATATCTCTGGAGGAGTAGTTTTTGCGCTCGTCGATGAGCCCATTTTCCCTGGCTTTCTGGAGCACCTTGTCCGCATCAATGCCTTTGCCGTCATCTTGGATCTCGATGATCGCCGCGTCGTCCTGATAGGTGGCTCGCAGCACAATGCGTCCCTGTTCGGGCTTGTTCAGGGCTCGACGCTGTTCCGGAGGGTCAATGCCGTGATCCACGGCGTTGCGAAGCAGGTGGAGCAAAGGATCGTTAAGTTCGTCCACAATGGTCTTATCCAGTTCCACCTCCCCGCCCAAGCAGGTCAGTTCAACCTGCTTGCCGGTCTGCCCGGCCAGCTCCCTGACCAGTCGCGTCATGCGCACGAACGTGGAGTGCAGCGGGACCCTGCGGATATCCGTCAGTTCCACCAGCAGATTGTCCAAAAAACCGGCCATCTCCAACAGGCCGACTTCCACGTCCTTCCCTCCGGCGCAGTGGATATGCGGGTGCTGGGACAAAACGGTGCGGGAGACCGCCAGTTCCGAAACGAGCTGCATTACCCGGTCCAGCTTGCCGGTGCTGACTTTCATGGTCTGGACCGCGGTTTCCTGCCTGGCGGGTGCCGTGGCCGGGACGGAGACGATAGAGTTTTCGGTCGCTTCTGCCTGGGATGAATCCGGTGTTGGATGGATGTCCGGGGATACCTCTTCCTCCCGAGAACTCTCAAACCGTTCCTCAAGCGGTTCCTCCGTGGCGGATCGAGTGGAGGCCGAGGGTTCGGGGCTACGCGGGCCGTGCACGGTCTCGGCTACATGGTGCAGCAGCCTCTGAACCACGTCGCTGAGTTCCAGAAGGACATCCACGGTTTTCTGGTCCGGCTGCACGACCCCGTCCTTGAGCAGATCCAGCAGGGAAGCGGGCATGGGGGAGGAAAGCCGCAGCGCGTTCAGGCCCAGGGCGTTCCAGATGCGCTCGATCAGGGCGCTGTTTCCCGTGGACTTTTCCAGTTCGAGGATGGAGGCCTCGACCTCTTCCATGCATCGATTGATTTGCGTGAACGGATCAATGGCTGGCATGCACTTTACCCGGTGGTTGGGGGGGATGGCGGAATTTCTCTGATTCGCTGTTCAAAGCCCCAGGCGTAGAACGTGGTCCGGCAGGCCCCGGTCAAGCCCGTGACCGAAATGTCCAGGATCTGGGAGGCCGCGAAAATCGCGCCCCAGGTGGTGGAGTTCATGGTGCGCACCTTTGACAGGTCCAGGACTACCCGCTGGCCCTTGGGCAACTGGCGAAGAGCGGCCAAAAGCGGTTCGGAATGTCCGGGAAGATGGATGCGGGGTAGAAGCAGCCGGATCAGAACGTTGTCTTCCCCATGCTCGACCATCAGGTGTTCGGAGCCGACGGGCCCGCTTGACTCTACGGGAGATGAGGCGTTTCCGGCCAGCCTGGCCTCCATGCGGCGGATTTCGTCCTGGTCCAACGACGCCCGGACTTTGGCCTTGTCCAACAGTGAAAAGACCATGTCCACTGCCTGGATCAGCAAGTCAACCGCCTGGTCTGTACGCGGGATACGCCCGGACTGGATGGCTTTCATGTAGTCTTCCACCTTGTGGGTGTAGGTGGAGATGTCGCTCAAATTGATGAAGGTCGAGGTGCCTTTGATGGTGTGCAGCGGCCGGAACATCATATCGATGCCCGCCTCAACCTGACCGGAGCGCACCAGACTCAAGGCCTCGGCCACCTGGGGCGAAAAGCTCTCCTCCACATCCAGGAAAAACCCCTGAAACAGTTCCTCGTCGTCATCGAAATTGTTGTGCATCTGCGTCTCTTGTGTGGATTCGGTTCATGTCGCGGATCGTTTCGGATGAAAACTATTCCGTCAGTTTTTCCGCCAAAAGGTGCATGGCCTGGGAAGCATCCGGCAGCAGGACGATCTTTTTATAGGTTTCTTCTTCGCGCGTGGTCAGCCCCATCTGGTTCGCGGTCTGGAGGATGGCCTCGCCGGCGTTGAACAGAATTACTTGGCGAACGGCGTCCTTCTGGACCTCGGCAAAGATGCTGCCCCAGGTCAGGCTGCTCAGGATGCGGACTCCTTTCAGATCCAGAAAGACGGTTCGGTCCGGAACAGCTCCGACCTTGTCCAGGATTTCGGCGATGCCTTTGACGATGGAGAGTTTGGCCGGGCCGAAGTCCAGGTCCGTGACCAGGACGACTCCGTTGGGGTAGGTGCTGATTCGCCATTGCTCTTGAACGAGGTGTTCGGTCATTGATTGATCTCCCTTGCAAAAAAAGATGTGATTTCCTGAAAGATTGAAAAAAACGTGATCAACGTTGGCCCTGATCAGGCCCAGTCCCCTGCCGCGTGCTCCAGTCACACGCCGTAAATCAGGAAAACGCGGCTCAAAGCCGGCCCCCTGGTCCCCGACCGAGGCCAAAACCAACTCCGGTCGCACCAGATACCGGATATGGACCTGTTTGCGCGGGTCATTGCCGTTGCCGTGCTCCACGGCATTGTTCACGGCCTCCACCAGCGCCAGAAGCAACAGGTCCTGGAATTCATTTCGGTATTGGCCGGTTTCCATGTCCCGGGCAAAGTCCTCAAACAGCACGTCGCGTTCCGCATCGCCCCCGGTTATCCGTTTGTCTCGAAAGATGATCGTCATGCATCCCCCATCGTTGTCCACCGGTTCGGCTAATCTGTTTTTGCCCGGAAGAGGGCCACGGTCACGTCGTCGTCCAGGGGCAGATTGCCGATATAGGCCCGCAGATCGGTCAGGATGGCGGCCATGAGTTCGTGCAGGGGATGTCGTCCGTGCTGGGCGAGGCAGATTTTCAGGCGGTCAACGCCGTAGGGGGCATCCTCCCCGTTGCCGGCTTCGGTCAGGCCGTCCGTGAACATCACCAGCAGGTCGCCGGGCCGGATTTCCCGCTCCACGGATCGAAACACATTTCCGCAGGCCATGCCCATGGGTGGCCCGGACACGGCGATTTCCTCGACACGATCGTTTTGAACATGGATGGGGAACGGCAATCCGGCATTGGAAAGCAGGCAGCGATCCGGGTGCAGGATGGCGTAGCTGGCGGCCACGAAGCGACCCGGGGGCATCAGGCCGCAGATATCCTGGTCGATGCTCCGGATCAGTTCTTCCGGCGCGGACAGGGGCGCGGGGCAGGTTTGGACCAGGCTGGAAATGCGCATGGAAATGAGCGCGGCGGAAAGACCGTGTCCGCAACTGTCGGCCAGCAAAAAACCCGCTGGCCGGAAGTTATGTCCCAAGTCCGCTTCGGATTTCAGCCCTGTGGCAGCTTCAGTCTCTGTCCGAGGCCCCTCATCTTCCGGCAACTGCCCGCCCATGGGCTTGAGGCAGAAAAAATCCCCGGAAACCGACATGGGCGCGGCATTGTAGACCAGGGCCTCGTAGGCCGTAGGGGCAAAAAAACCGGGAACCTGTTCCACGGGAGTCAGGAAACGTTTCTGCATCAGTGCGCCCAGACGCAGATCCTCGGCCCGTTGGCGTTCCAGGTGATAGAGCCGGGAGATATCCTCGGCGTATTTCATGGATTGCTGGTGGGCGGTGGATGATGTCTCCATTCTGGTCACCCTCCGTCCCTCTGGCTCGGTACATAAGGCCGATCCGTTTGCGTCTCGTCGCGGAGCATGTCGGTTTTGATGGCCAGGATGTCCGGCAGATGGGCCAGGAACAGTTCCACGAGGGACGGGTCGAACTCCGTGCCCGTGCCCTTGCGGATGATCTCCAGGGCTGCGTCCACCGGATAGGCGTTCTTATATGGACGGTCCGTGGTCAGGGCGTCGAACACGTCCACCAGCTTGACGATCCGCCCGGATAAGGGAATGGCCTCGCCTTGCAGTCCGTCGGGGTATCCGCTGCCGTCCCAATTTTCATGATGCCGCAGGGCGATGGTCGAGGCTTCCTGAAGAATCCTGGCCTTGGAGCCGCCCAGGATGCGCGCCCCGATCCGGGTATGGGTCGTGATCACGGCGAACTCTTCCGCGGTCAGTCGGGCCGGTTTGTTCAGTATCTGGTCCGGGATGCCGATTTTGCCCACGTCATGCATGGGTGCGGCGTTGAGCAGAATGTGCGTGTCATGGTCGCTCAGCCCGTATTTATCGGCCAGAAAAGCGCTGTATCGGCCGATTCGCAAAATGTGGTTCCCGGTGTTCTCGTCCTTGAACTCCGCGGCCGTGGCCAGCATGTGCATGGTCTCCAGATAGGATTCCTCCAGTTCGCGCTTGGAATCCTTCAGTTCACGCACCGTGACGTTCAGCTCCTGGGCGTAGGTGGCCAGTTGGTCCATGGCCAGCCGCAGTTCACCGGTGGTGAAGCGCTCGACCCGGGCCATTTGGGCTAGGTCTTCGGCGTAGCGGAAAAGTTGCGGGTCAGCGCAGTCAACGGATTCTCCCTGTTGCCCATCAGCGCACTCAACCCCGAACGTTCTCATGACAAGGCGTCCTCCACCTTGCGGATCAAGTCCAACGGACTGAATGGCTTGATGAAGTAGTCGTCCGCCCCGGCCTTACGTCCGGCATCTTGGTCCGCCTGTTGTCCCTTGGCCGTGAGCATTATCACGGTGCACCCACTTGTTTTCGGATTGGTCTTGATCCGGCGGGTAGCTTCCAGTCCATCGATTTCGCCGGGCATCATCACGTCCATGATGATCAAATTCGGCTTGTGTTCCTGGGCCATGGCCACGCCCGCTTCGCCATTTGCGGCTTGCAAAATCTGGTATTCGTCAAACCGCAAGGTGACGTCCACGAGTCGACGGACCTCGGGCTGGTCGTCCACGATGAGGATTTTTTTCATGGTTGCTCCGTTTGGTTTGCTATTGCTCTCGGTTACATCTTCTGCAGCTGCGGGATGGCCGATATCCCCAGGTCCGGTTGGCTTTGCACGGCAATCCGCCCGCAGTGGATTTCCATGGTGTGGCGATCAATGCTCATGCTCAGCCCGGTGGCGAAAAAGATGGTTTCAGAAGATGAGCATGGCGGCATTTGGTACGATAAAGACTGGTTTCGAGTGTTGAGACGACATCCGCGGGTCAAGCTCGCGCCATGGAAAAGCATTTGCGCATCACGGCATTGATTTCCTCAAACAGGAGCGGCACGTCGATGGGCTTTCCCAGGTAACCGTCCATGCCCGAGGCCAGGAAGCGTTCGCGATCCCCGGGCAAGACATGCCCGGTCAGGGCGATGATCGGAATGTCCGGACGGACCATGAAGTCACGGGATTCGCGGATGGCCTGGGTGGCTTGCAGCCCGTCCATGACCGGCATGGAGATGTCCATCAGGATCAGGTCGAAGCCCTGCTCCTGGCAGAAGGTTACAGCTTCCCGGCCATTGATCGCCTGGGTGACCGCATGTCCTTTATTGGTCAAAAAGTGGGAGGCCAGGAATCGGTTCACGGCTTCGTCCTCAACCACGAGGATACGCAGAGACGGGAGGAGTTGGGCGTCACATGGGGGGCGATCACTTCGGTCCGCCTTTCCAAGCGGAACGTTCAGGGAGAAAGAGAAGGTGCTTCCCCGTCCGGGCTCGGAATCGACCTGGATTTCCGAGCCCATTTTCTCCAAAATTTTCCGAGCAATGGACAGGCCCAGTCCGGCCCCTTCAAAGGATCTCGTATAGGAGCGCTCCGCTTGGACGAAACTTCGAAATATTTTACCTACGGACGCTTCAGATATCCCGATCCCCGTATCCCGCACCGTGAACCGTATCAAGCAGTGGCCATTGGAACGACTTTCAACCTCTACAGCCACGCGGATTTCGCCTTGGGCCGTGAACTTGACCGCGTTGTCCACCAGATTGAACACGGCCTGCATCAGATAGGTCCTGTCCTGACTCACGATTTTCGGAAGGGCCTTGTCCAGGTCTATTTTGAAGTTCAAGCCCTTGGAATCGGCAATGTCCCGCAAGGGAGCCAGCGTCGTCCTGACGGCCTGGGCCAGGTCGAACTCTTCCAGCTCAAGTTGTAGGGCGTCGCTGTTAAGGAGATCGACGTTGAGCAGAGCGTCCACCAGCCGGAGCTGTCGCCGGGCCGACTTTTTCAGCAAGGCCAGAAAATCGCGCTGTTCAGCGTCCAACGAGGTCATTTCCAGAAGCGAGCACATGCCCATGATCCCGTTCAAAGGTGTGCGCAGCTCATGGCTCATGTTGTTCATAAAGTCCGTCTTGAACTGACTGGCCTCTTCTGCCGCCTCCTTGGCCTGCTCCAACTCTCGCTGCAAGGCCGTGCGCTGTTCGATTTCCAGAAGCAGTTTTTGCCTGGCTTCCTCCAGATCACCAACAATCTTCAGCAACGCCGCGTTCTTTTCCTTCTCCCGTCTGACGATTACGGCCAGATCCTGGGCATATCGCAAGAGCTGCTCACGGTCGTCGGAGGATTTTTGCAACATTTCCATCTCCTTGCCTATCCTTCCTGGTGAACACGACAAGCGCGTCACAGTTCACGAGCCTTTCTTGCGCTGCTTCGGGCGGGGCAGAGTCAGCCGCACCGTGGTGCCCTGTCCGATTTCGCTTTGGATATGGATTTCACCGTCATGGGCGTCCATGATGTGCTTGGCAATGCCCATGCCCAAGCCGGTCCCGGGAATGCCGGAATCCGAAGTGTCGGCCCGATAGAATTTTTCGAAAATTCGGGAGACTTGTTCCGGAGTCATGCCTAGACCCTGGTCCGTGACGGTGATGGCCACTTCGGTTTCCGAGCACTGCATGGCAACGTGGATGGTTCCGCCATCCGGAGAGTATTTTGAGGCATTGCTCAGAATATTTTCCAATACTTGAAGAAATTTGTCCCCATCCACCGACGTGATGCAGGGTTCATCCGGAATAGCGGCGGAAAGTTCATGTCTGGACAGGCCGGCGCGAAATGCCTTCAGCTTTTGCCGCAAAAGCTGACGAAGGTCTTGTTCCTTCTTGTTCAGGGAAAAACTCAGACCGGACTCGATGCGGGAAATGTCCATCAGGTCGCTGATCAATCGGCCCAGTAATACGGCCTGGTCGTTGATATAGATGAGAAACTCCTTACGCTCCGCCTCGGACAAGTGCTTGCGGGCAAGCAGAATTTCCGAAAAACCTTGAATGGAGGTCAGCGGGGTCCGCAGCTCGTGGGCCGCGGTTGAGATGAAGTCGTTCTTTATCTGATCCAAGGCTCGTTCTCTGGTCACGTCCTGGATAATGGTCACGATTCCGGTCTGATTGCCCTGGGTGTCGTGGTTTACGGAGGTCCGAGCCTGGAAAACTTGTTCGCAGGTCGAGTGTTCAGATTGGGCGCACGAAAAGTCGAACGTATAGGAGGCCAGCCTTTGAGCCTTGACCAGGCAGTTCTTGAAGCTGTCGCGCAGGGTTCCGTCCTGGATGGCGTAATGGATGGGCTGATTCCTGACTTTTTCGTATTCGACGCCCAGAACCTCTTCCGCAGCCCTGTTCATCAACAGAATCCGGTTTTCCCTGTCCGTGACCACGATGCCGTCGTTGACCGAAGCGAGGATGGCCGAAAGGTTGTCCCGTGCGTCTTCGGCCAGGGCCAGGGCTGTTTCAAGCTGCCGGGCGGCTTCCAGGCGGGCTTCGGAAAGCCTGTGCGCCTCTTGCCCGCGGCTTTCAGCCTTCTGGATGTTCGTTTGCAGATCCGCGACCAGTTGCTGCATGGCCTCCCCCAATTGACCGATCTCGTCCTGGCCTTGGAGATTGAGCTTTCGATCCAGTCGACCGGCGGAAATATCACGGGCATAGTCGACCAGGAGGGAGAGCGGACGGACTATGCTCCGGAAGATGGTCAGGGTCAGCAACAGGTAGGCGAACAAAGCCGCGGCCAACAGGGTCCATAACTGTTTCAGCGCTGCCTGGGTTTCTTCTTGGAGCTTGCAGACCCGTTCGTCCATTTTGACGGACAGCTCCAGTTCCACCCGTTGCAAGTGGTCAATTTTGTCGGTGATGATGTCGAACCAGCGCAGCGGTGAAAACCCCATGCCATGCACCGAAGGGTTGAGCAGTTGCGCCCGCAGGGCGTCTACAGCCAGGGCGGCGGGAGACTGTTCCGTTTCCAGGTACAGCCGGCGGGCGTCCTCCGGAACCATGCTCAGAAAAAGCGCAAAGCCGTATTTCTGCTGTTCGATCAACGTGGTGAAATGCGTCTTCCTGCCTGGAAGAAATCGCCCTTCGGCCAGGGCGTTGGATCCCAAAGCCCGCTCCAGACCGGCCAGCTCTTTGGTGCTCAGAAACACCGAGTAGGCTCGCCCCAGCAAGGCCAATCGGGCGTCGGAACTGAATCCGTTGAAGGAATAGGAAGCCTGGATGAGGATCTCGATCAACTGGGAGTAGTACTGGACAACGGTGTCAACATTCGTTTCCAATGCCAAAACTTTGGCTCGAATATCCTCCAACCCAATGATCTTCTCTCGAATCTGTTCCAGGTGCTCGTCAATTTCAGACGGAATCGCTCCTGGATAGACCTCCATGAACCAGTGAGCCAGTTGGGCCCGCTGTCTGTCCGTTCTTGCGTGTTGAAGCGCCAATTGCTCGGTGAACAGCACTCCCCTGGCCCCCAAATACCCGGAACTCATGCCTCGCTCACGCTGCAACTCGTGAATCACCAGCCCGGCCAGGGATTGCAGCTCGATCAAGACCCGCAACGTGGCCACTTCCCGGTTCAGGGCCGTCTTTGTTTGCAGTTCCCTGGTCCCGAAATACACCAGCACAATGGTCAGCAGGGTGATCAGGATCAACAGCTTGTGTCGAATGGTAATATTGCGCATGATATCCGAGCCGTTGCTTTGTCGATTCATTCCAGATCGTATCGGCAAGGAGTGTTGTCCCGGGCATCGTCGGTCCATCCGGACACCGGAAAGACGACGAACACGCGGCACCTCTATATCTATGGTATTCCCACATGAGCGGCATATTTCAACCCTTGGCCGTCGCAAAAAGAGACGGAAAAACCCGCAAAATCAGAATCGCAATAGGGGTTGTGGTAGGGTTTGCAGTGCGGATCGACCCTGAAAACATTGACTTCACGGCACCTTGTTTTTCACCTGTGTAGGGTTTTTGTGATGATGAAGATAAGATTTACGAGGTGCAAGTATTTGGGTTAGAAGTACCAAATGGAACCTCTCTTTTCGGACGGACAATTCCAGTCAGTGAACACGCCCACCAAGCCCATCCTCATTGTCGACGACCACGACGTTTTTCGGATAGGAATGACGGGGCTTTTGGAGCAGGACGGCTTTTCCGTGGTCCAGACCCGCGGGGTCCAGGATGCCCTGGACGTCTATCAGCGCCGGAAGTTCGGTGCGGTGATTGTGGACCTGTCCTTGCAGGAAGTGAATGGCTTTGTTTTGATCCAGAAACTTCTGAGGAAGGACGAGCAGGCCAGGATCATGGTCCTGACCGTGCATCGCGTGGAGGAATACGTGCTCAAGGCTATTCGTTTCGGGGCCAATGGCTATGTGGTCAAGGCGGACCCGGCCGAGGAAATGCTTTTTGCCTTGCGCAACGTGCTGGACGGCAAGTTTTACCTCAGCACGTCCATGCTCCACGTGCTGGTCAAACGCATGATTCTGAGCAACTCGTCGGTGCGGAGCGTCCCTTCATGGCGAGATGCACTGTCGGATCGGGAGCAGGAGGTGCTTGGGTTTGCCGTCAATGGGTTGAAGAATTCGGAAATCGCCAAAAAAATGGACCTACACATCAAAACCGTGGAAAAGCATCGCCACAACGCCATGAGAAAGCTCGGCGCGGATGATCGGGCCAAAATGCGGGCCATGTTGCAGGTGATCAAGGCGGAGATGGCTTCGGAGTTGGTGCTTTAGGAGGTTGATCTCGCTTCCAATTTTGTCCCTTAATCCGACAGCGGCAGCCATGCCCTGATTGTCGTGCCCTGCCCGGCCGCGGACTCGATGCCCAGTTTCCCGCCGACCATTTCCACCCGCTTGCGCATTCCCCGCAGTCCGAGCCCCCCGTCATGGTCCGGCGAGAACCGGAGTCGGCCCACGTCAAACCCACACCCGTCATCGGACACCTCAACCCTCAGTCCATCGGCGTCAGCCAGGACTATAACGCCGACCCTCCGCGCCCCCTGGGCATGGGAAGCGATATTGTCCAGGGCTTGCTGGATCAATCGAAAGGCGACCACGGACTGGGCCTCAGGCACAGTCAGAGTTGCCCATTTTTCAAACCGGAACTCCACACCCACATCAGGCAGACGCTTCTGAAAAAAGCTGGTCAGTCCCTCCAGGGCATCCTTCAGCCCCAGTTCATCCAGGGCCATGGGCCGCATGCCCTGCACGATCCGTCGGACCTCCTCCGCGATTGCGGCTAGGGAATGTACCGCGGCATTGAGCCCGGGCACGTCAGGGACGTCGCCCCGGCGCTTCAGGGCGATCCGGGCAGTCTCCAGGTTTACCTTCAAGGCCAGGATGTCGGTCAGGACGCCGTCGTGCAGTTCCTGGCTGATCCGTTTGCGTTCCTCCTCCTGGGCCAGGATCAACTGCTCGGAGAGCTTCCGCAACTCCTGCCGTGTCCGTTCCAGTTCCAGCTCCATCTGCTTGCGATCGGTAATGTCCCGGCTGACTCCGACCAGGGCCACGGGGCGGCCGTGCTCGTCCCGAATCAGCCTGCGGCTGTCGTTGAACCACCGGTATTCCCCGCTCTTGACCTTCCAGCGGTACTCCACAAGGCCAAGGTCGTTCTCGCCGGCGGCAATCAGCCGATGCAGGTTGATCGCAATATACCGGTCCTCGGGGTGCACCCTCGCATAGCCTTCATTAGCGGAAATATTTAGGAATTCCTCGCTGGTGTATCCGGTTAGCGCTATCTGGGAGGGACTCATCAGGATATACCGTCGGGTTTTCAGGTCCAACACGTTGATGCCGTCCCGGACATTCTCCACGACCATGCGCAGCAGCTTTTCCCGTTCCCGTAAGGCCTGCTCCGCCTCGACCCTGGCGGTCACGTTGTCGTAGATGGCCACGATTTCACCGGAAGGCAGCCTGAAAATCCGGATTTCGTACCAGAAGCCGCTGGGTTCCTGTTCACGCCGGTACAGGAAGGCGGGGACAAAAGCGGTCTCCCCCGTGCTCCAGACATGGTGCAACCTACCCACCAGGGGGGAGGCGTCTATGCCCGGATACAGCTCTTCGAGGGATTTACCGATCACCTTTTCCTTGGGTTTGTTCTCCATTCGCAGCCCGGCGGCATTGTAGTCGATGATGACGTAGTCCGCGGCCCTGGTCCCGTCGCCCCACACAGAATAGATAACCGCGCCGCTGGACATGTTCTCGAACAGGCCGCTGCGGATCGTCTCGCTTTTGATGTGCGCTTGCTGAGAGATTTTCAGATTCGTAATATCCCTGGAAAAGCCCAGAGTTCCAACGATTTTTCCCTGAAGGTCGCGCAGAGGCATTTTGTCTGAAATGCACCAGCCCATTTCACCGGTACTGGTGACGAATGGCTCCTCCACACCCAGATCAGGCTTTCCGCTGGCCAGGATCCGCCGGTCCACAAGGACATGCGCATCCGCGATTTCACGGGGGAATATGTCGTGGGTTGTCCTGCCGACAACCTCGTCTTCCTCCAGCCCGATGGCCGCCAGGAGGGCCTTGTTGGCCATCAGAATGCGCCCCTTCATATCTTTGGCCCAGATGAGAGCCGGAACCGAGTCCAGAATAATCCGACGCTGCTGATCCACGGACAGCAATTCGCTTTCGATCCTTTTCTGGCCGGTGATGTCCCGCAGGAGGCAGTGCGTGCATTGGAATCGCTGCCGTTCATCGCTGGAAATGCAGCCGTCCAGAAAAACGTGCCGCAACGATCCGTCCTTGTGGACCAGGTCGTATTCGATGTTGCGCGTTGCGCCGGAAGCCTTGAGCCGGACAAAATTCTCCTGAAACACGGCTCGGTGTTCCTCGGCCAGAAAATCGCTGAACAACCGCCCGAGGACATCCCGGCGCTCATGCCCCAACAAATTGAGCCAAGCCGCATTCACATCCACAACCCTGCCGTCCTCGTCCAGGGATTGGTAGGCCAGCGCGGGACTCTCAAGGAGCAACGCTCGGCATTTCCCACCGGTCGCGCACCCTCCAATTTTCTCCTCCAACTCCACGATCCGCGCCCGCGCCGCCTCCAACTCCGCGCGCAAGGATTCGATGGTCTGTTCCGGTTCCATGGACACCTCCCTCCTGGCGTGATCAGCCATTTTCGACCGGAATGCCGACGTTCACAATGACGCTCAAATCTGGCATGTTCACGCACGGAGATCAATGATTGACTCGAAAACGATGGTATCGTCCTCTTCACGGCCCATTCGAAAAACGAACTGTCCATCGTGGTGCCCCGAAACGTCACAGGAGCCCTTCATGTCCAGACTGCCCAATCTGCCCGTCGGCAAATCTTCCTTTGAAAGCATCCGCGAAAACAAGGATCTGTACGTGGACAAGACCCGATGGATCCACCAGATGGCCAGCCGGGGCGAATACTACTTCCTGTCCCGGCCCCGGCGTTTCGGCAAGTCCCTGACCGTGTCCACGTTGCGCTGTCTGTTCGAGGGCCGACGGGAGTTGTTCGAGGGCTTGTGGATCGCGGAACACGGGGAGTGGGAGTGGCGCGAGCATCCGGTGATCCTGCTGGATTTCAACGGGATCAGCCACGAGACGCCGGAAATATTGATGGCCAGCCTGCAAGAGCACATCGGCCTGGTCGCGGGGGCCAACGAGATATCGATTCAGACAACGATGCTCAAAGGGCAGTTCATGGAGTTGATCATCGCCCTGCATCAAAAGACCGGCCAAAAAGTCGCGATCCTTGTCGATGAATACGACAAGCCGCTCATTGATCACCTGGGCAGGGGCGAGGTGGAACTGGACATTGCCAAGGGCAACCGTGACAAACTGAAACAGTTTTTCGGGGTGATCAAGGAAAACAACGTGGCCGACGTTCTGCGTTTCGTGTTCATCACCGGGGTGTCCAAGTTCAGCCGGGTGTCCATCTTTTCGGAATTGAACAACCTCACGGACCTGACCATGAGCCGCCATTACTCGGAGATGCTTGGTTACACCCAGGAGGAACTGGAAACCCGCTTCGTGGAGTACGTGACCCATTTCGCCCGGGAGACTGACCAGACGGCCCAAGAGGTGTTGGACAAGCTGCGGTTGATGTACAATGGATACCGCTTTTCCGAAAAGGATGTCCGGGTCTACAACCCCTTTTCCGTCTTGAGTTCTCTCCAGGAACAGAATTTCCGCAACTATTGGTTCGAGACCGGAACACCCACATTCCTGATCAACCTGCTTCGGGAAAAGAACTGGTATCTGCCGGAGATCGAGAACATGCAAGCCACGGAGGCCATGTTCAGCAGTTATGAACTGGAGCGCCTGCAACCCGAAGCCCTGATGTTCCAGACAGGGTACGTGACCATCAAGGATGTTTCCGGTCGGTTGTATACCTTTGACTACCCCAATCAGGAAGTGAAAACCGCTTTTTTAGAGAAACTGCTCCACGCCTACGCCCAGAACCTCCGCGACCAGTCCAGGTTCGTGCTGCTGGCGGAGCACCTGCTTGCCGACAATCTGACCGCCTTCATGGACACGGTCACGGCCATCTTCAAGGACATCGCCTACACCCTTGAAACCAAACGTGACGAGGCCTATTTCCACACCGTGTTCTACCTGATGGTCAGCGCCTCAGGCGTGGACGCCCGCAGCGAGGTGCTGACCTGCGACGGACGGATCGACCTGGTGGTGCATGTGGGGCGGCGGATCTACATCATCGAATTCAAGTGCAACCAGAGCGCGGACGCGGCCCTGGCCCAGATCAAGGACAAGGGGTACGCCCAGGCTTATCGAGGCCTGGGTAAACAGATCATCCTGCTGGGGATCAACTTTGACACGCGGAAGCGCAATGTGAGCGAATGGAAAGCGGAAAATGACGGTTCTGGATAACACGTTGCGTTGCATGTGCGAGGGCCGACGGGAGCTGTTCGAGGCGTCGTGATTCGTGAGGCATGGGGATCAAAAGAGCGCTTTCGTCGCGTTTCTCTCACTCTCCGAACGCCCGTTGCATCAAATACCGACCCAGCCCGCCCAGTTCCTTCGGCGCGGTTCCAAACACCGCGTTCCAGACCTCGTCGGACTCCATGCATAGATACAGGCCCTGGAATCCGGCGCGGCGCAGCGCCTCGGCCACATGGCGCAGTTGGCGGACCCGCAGGGGGCGGAGCAGGCGTTGCTTGCCGTCCAGACCGGTTATGAATTCGGCGTAGATGTAGCGGGCCTGGGGGTGGTTTTGCTCGATGCGCTGCTTGAGTTCCGGCATGAAGCGCAGCGATCCCAGGCTGATGTAGGCCACGTCTTCGGGTCGGAGATGGTCCGCGATCATCTCTACGGTTCGCGCGTAGCCGCGCTCCCAACCAGGAAAGGGGATCACCGGGTCGAAGTGCAGGCAAACGCGGAAGCCTGCCTGGGCGCAGGTCCGGGCGGCGCGCAGGCGATCCTCCAGGGACGCGCTGCCGCCCTCCTGGTCGGCCTGAATCTCCGGCGCGTTCATGGACCAGGCCGGAAGGACCCGGTCCGGCCTGGCCACCCGGTCCATCCAGCTCAGATCCACGACCTTGGATTTCAGCTCCAGACAGGCTTGCGGATATGCGCCCAGGAACCCGACCAGATCGCGGCTGTAGCCGGTCAGCGGTTCCAGGGTCAGAGAGTCGGTGAATTCCCCGGTACCCAGTCGCCAACGCCGCCCGGTTCGCTCCCTAAAGGCCGACTCCAGCTCGGCGAACAAATCCGCCTGATTGGCCCAGACCTTCAGCACCCGGTCCTGAAAGTAGGCCTGAAGAATGCAATAGGAGCAGGACAAGGGGCAGTTCTCGCCAATGTGCACGATCCGGTAGCCGCAGCAATGGT
Source organism: Desulfonatronum lacustre DSM 10312 (assembly GCF_000519265.1). Lineage (NCBI taxonomy): Bacteria > Pseudomonadati > Thermodesulfobacteriota > Desulfovibrionia > Desulfovibrionales > Desulfonatronaceae > Desulfonatronum > Desulfonatronum lacustre. Next base: position 3,339,653 of record NZ_KI912608.1, on the reverse strand, counting down.
AGTGCCGCGTGCCCGGGCAGGAGCGCAGGAATCGGCCTTTGTAGTGCTTCAGGTACACCACACCCTGTCCGGCCTCGGCTTCGTCCGCGTCGTGCCCGGCGCCTCTCCCGTGCCGCCCGATCCGAAGCGAACCTGCCGCCCCTTCATCATGGTCGCGGACCTCCACGGGCAGATGAGCCAGCCGCCCCAACACCCGCCTGGTCATGGGCGCATCCAAAACGGAACGATCCACAAGAACGCCCTTCAGGTCGCGAAGGTGTGTCGGCAGGGAAGCGGAAGAGTTGGTGTGCTGCATGTTTGTGGTCGGGTTGGAGTTGACTTCACGGCTTGCTTGGGCAAGGGAGTTTTTTGCCGGATGCAGCGCGCCGCGTCCAGCGTTGGAAGGACGTTTTTCAGCCCTCGCCCTCACCGGTCACCCCCAGCCAAGTTGTCATGACCACTCCCCTCGCCCCGCCCATCAGCGTCACCATCCTGACCAGGGACGCCCAGCGCCTGCTCGCCGAATGCCTGCGGGCCGTTTCCGGCTTTCCGGACGTAGTCGTCCTGGACAACGGCTCCACCGACGCCACCCTGGACATCGCCGCGACCTTCGCCAATGTCCGCGTTTTCCAGGAGCCCTTCACGGGCTTCGGCCCCCTGCACAACCGGGCCTCGGAACTGGCCGCCCACGACTGGATTCTGTCCATCGACAGCGACGAGATCGTCACCCCGGAACTCTTCGCCGAGATCACGTCTCAAGCCCTGGACCCGGGCTGCGTCTACTCCTTTTCCATGGAAAACTACTTCAACGGCAAGCGCATCACCACCTGCGGCTGGCATCCGGACCGCCACGTCCGGCTGTTCCATCGCCGGCGGACCCGGTTCACGGACGCGGCAGTACATGAAGGCGTGATCACCGCCAGCCTGCGCGAGATCCGTCTCAATCATCCGGTCCGGCACTACTCCTACGCCCGCGTCGCGGACTTCCTGACCAAGATGCAGCGCTACACCGACCAGTTCGCGGCCCAGCATGCCGGAAAAAAATCCTCCAGCCCCCTGAAGGCCGCGCTTCGCGGCGGTTTCGCCTTTTTCAAGTCCTACCTGCTCCAGCGCGGGTTTCTCCAAGGCTACGAAGGCCTGCTCATCTCGGCCTACAACGGCCACACCGCGTTTTACAAGTATCTCAAGCTGTACGAGGCCAACCAGCGTGCTCGCCGTCCTGATGTACCATGACGTGGTCCCCGGCGGCGGCAAGTACGCCAACGACCCGGACCTGCTCCGCGCTCATCTCGAATACGTGCGGGCCAACCACCCCGTTGTCCTTCCGGGGGAGCCGCTCCAGCCGGGCAAGCTGAACGTCTGCCTGACCTTTGACGACGCCCACGTCGGCTTCTTTCATTTCGCCTATCCGCTGTTGCGGGAGTTGGGGCTGAGGGCGGTGGTCGGCGTGTCCACGGACGTGATCCGGGAGGAAACCACCGCCCCGATACACGACCGCCTGCGCGTCTCTTCCCAAGCCGGACGCAAAGGGAACACGGCCTGTTTCTGCACGTGGAGGGAGCTGCGGGAAATGCAGGACAGCGGAACGGCCCTGGCAGCTTGCCACTCCGCCGGGCACCAGGATCTGACCGGCCCGGGCGTGGACCTGGACCGGGAAATCCGTAGCGCCGGACAAATTATCGCCGACCATCTGGGCCGATTCCCGAACACCTATGTCTACCCCTCGGGCCTGGTGAACCGCCGGATCGACCGCCTCACGGCCCGCCACTACCCCTACCGGATGCGCATCGGCGCGGCCCTGAACCACGGCTGGCGCAACCCCGGCGGCGGCCCGCTCTACCGGCTCCAGGGCGACGGACTGCACGACGAGCGCGGCCCCCTGGGGGCGCTCTGGAAACCGAGACTTCGGTATTACTGGAATATCTGGCGCGGGAGATGACCCGCACGGGCCAGCCCTCCCTGTTTTGCATCCGGCCAGTTCCGCTGATACGCTCTTCCTGGAACGTGAAACCGCAATTCGCGGTCTTCTCGAAAAAACTTCGTAACTATTCAGCATAGAGTAATGCCGTTGTCGGAATCGGAATCGGGGTCGGTATCGGGATCGAAAACGCTGGGATGCGTTCTAAGTTCTTCCTGTTCCGATTCCGATTCCGATACCAACCCCGACACCGATTGCCGGTGCAAGGGCGGATATAAAATGTGCTGAGTAGATACAAAACTTCAAGCAAAGGAACATAACCATGATCAAGACACCTCTCGCTCCCCTTCCCGGAGTTCAACACTGTTCCGGCCCCGTGGTCCTCGTGATCATGGATGGAGTCGGCCTTGGCCCTCGGGACGCCAGCGACGGCGTCTTCGTTTCCTACACGCCGGTTTTGGATGCGCTGCTGGGCGAACCGCTGATGGTCCGGCTCAAAGCGCATGGAACCGCGGTGGGGCTGCCTTCGGACGAGGATATGGGCAATTCCGAGGTAGGGCACAACGCCCTGGGCGCGGGGCAGATATTTCCCCAGGGTGCCCGACTGGTCAACGAGGCCATCGTCTCGGGCCGGGTCTTTGAGGGCGAGGCGTGGCGGCGTGTGATCCGGGCTGGCTTGGACGGAGGAACGGTGCATTTCATCGGCATGGTTTCCGACGGCAACGTGCACAGCCATATCGACCAACTCCACGCCCTGCTGGACGGCTGCGTCAGGGCCGGAGTGCGCCGGGTCCGGGTGCATGCCCTGCTGGACGGCCGGGACGTGGATCAGAAGAGCGCGCTGCGCTATATCGAACCCCTGGAAGCCCGCCTGGCCGGGCTGTCAACGGAGGGAAGGGACTACCGGATCGCCTCGGGCGGGGGCAGAATGGTCACGACCATGGACCGCTACAACGCCAACTGGCAGGTGGTGGAAAAGGGCTGGCAGGCCCATGTCCTGGGCCGGGGACGGGCATTTGGGTCGGCTTCGGAGGCCATTTCAGCCTATTACAAGGAAGACCCGAAGATGACCGACCAATACATGGACAGCTTCGTGATCGTGGATTCCGACGGGCCGGTGGGAACCATCGAGGACGGCGACGCCGTGGTCTTCTTCAACTTCCGCGGGGACCGGGCCATCGAGATTTCCCGGGCATTCGAAGAGGCGGACTTTGCTGAGTTCGACCGGGTCCGCCGTCCGAACGTGTTTTACGCCGGGATGATGCAGTACGACGGGGACGCCTTGATCCCCAAGAACTTCCTCGTGGAACCGCCGACCATCATCGGAACCGTCAGCGAGCACCTCTGCGCCACCGGGATCACGTCCTTCGCCATTTCGGAAACCCAGAAATTCGGCCACGTGACCTACTTCTGGAACGGCAACAAGTCCGGATACATCAATAAAAATCTCGAATCCTACGAGGAGATCCCCTCGGACAGGATCGCCTTTGACCTGCGGCCCTGGATGAAGGCCGCCGAGATCACGGACCGGGTCGTGGAGGTCATTGCCCAGGGCAGGCACCGCTTCATTCGCCTGAATCTGGCCAACGGCGACATGGTCGGCCACACCGGGGTGGAGCCGGCGATCCGGATCGCCGTGGCCACCGTGGATACCTGCCTGGAGCGGATCCTGGACGCGGTGGCCCAGGCCGGCGGGATCGCCGTGGTCACCGCGGACCACGGCAACGCGGACTGCATGTGGACCGAAAAAAGCGGTAACCGCTCCCCCATGGTCGCCCACACCTTGAGCCCGGTACCGTTCATCGTCAAGGATTTTTGCGGCCGCAACGCCATTCGCCTCTCCCAGGTCCCGGACCCCGGCCTGGCCAACGTCGCCGCGACCCTCTGCACCCTGCTGGGCCTCGTTCCGCCTGAAGGCTACGAGCCTTCCCTGGTGACCGTGACGTCGAAATAGTCTCGTCCGAATCAACCGCCCGCTTCGCTCAAGGCACGGGGGTCGCCAAGAAAAACATTTTTGAAAGCAGGGAAAAAGCTGCTTTCAAAAACCTCTTCTTTGCGACCTTGGCGTCCTGAGCGAAGCGGGCGGTTCACTTTTCAAATCGCCTACAGGCTCTGAACCAACCCGTCATTTCGTCCGCATTCGGCGCACCCCGTCCCAATCCTCAGCCGCGACCGGAGGATGGTCGCGGCAGATTTCCAGGTATCCGGCCGCGGCGGGATCGACCTCGGCCAGGTCGGCGAAGATTCGCGCGGCCTCGATGAAGTCGGCCCTGTAAAAAGCCCGCAGACCGGCATCGAAGCGCTCCAGCATCGAGGCGTTGGCACGGACGAAGTCTTCATCCAGGGGCTCGTACACGGTCACTGGTTCCGCCCGACCGACCACGGCCACCCGGCCCAGTTCGCGCATGGGCGTCGCGTCGCCGGACTGTTCCAAAGCCGCCAGGCGGGTGGCCTCTGAAATCATGGAGAAGGTGCCGAACTGCTTGTTCACGCCCTCCAGGCGGGCGGCCAGGTTCACGGCGTCGCCGAGCATGGAGTAGTCGAAGCGGGAATGGGAACCCATGTTGCCCACCACGGCGGCGCCGGTGTTGATGCCGATGCGCATGTACAGATCATGGCCGGTGCGCTCCCGAAACCCCGGCCGCAGTTCGGCCAGCCGGGCCTGACAGCGCAAGGCGGCCCGGACCGCGCGCCAGGCATGGTCCGGCACGTCAAGAGGCGCGTTCCAGAAGGCGATGATCGCGTCGCCCTCGAACTTGTCCACCGTGCCGCCCTCCTCATGGATGATCTCGGTCATGGCCGTGAGGTAGTCGTTGAGCAGGGCGGTCAGGGCCTCGGGGTCCAGGTTTTCGGAAATTGTGGTGAAGCCTTGCAGGTCGGAAAAGAAAATGCTCAGCACCTTGCGCTCTCCGCCCAGCTTGAGCTTGCTCGGATCGGCGATGAGTTGTTCGATGACCTGAGGGCTGAGATACTGTTGAAAGGCGTTCTTGATAAACCGCCGCTGTCGGCCTTCGGTGGCGTAATTGAAAAGCAGGCCCAAAACCCCGGCCATGCCCACGCCGACCTCGGTCACCACCAATGGCGCCCACCAGCCGTTCAGGTACGCAATCCAGGCCAGGACCGCGGGCACGGCGAGCAGCGCCAGGTATGCCAGCGCTCCGGCCAGCGGCGAGCGCCAGACGGCCAGGGCCAGACCGGCGAGCAGGCAGAGGCCGAGGACCAGGCCCACCGTGACCGGGCCGGGCAGGTCGCGCAAAAAATCCCCGGACAACAGATTGTCCAGAAACGTGGCCTGGATCTCCACCCCGGGATAGACCCCGCTGACCGGCGTGGGTCGCAGGTCGAACAGCCCGGGCGCGGAAAAGCCGAAAAACACGTGCTTGTCCCGCAGTTCGTCCGGAGCGACCACGCCGGGCAGGCCCTCCAGCAGTCGCAGCTCGGACTGGATCACGGCCGCCGCGCTGAAGGCAGCATGGGTGCCCGAAGGTCCGCGAAAGCGCAAAATGGCCGCGCCGTCGGCGTCCAGGAGCACGAATCGGTCGGACAGGGTCAGACCGCGACGGTCCAGCTTCGCGGCAGGGGGTGAGTGGTCCGAACCCAAAGTGGCATCAATGACGGCGTCAGGAGCTGTGTCAGAAGCTATGTCAGTGGCTGTGCCAGAAGCTGTGTCAGTGGCGGCGAGGAACGCGGCCAGGCCCAGGGAAGGGACGGCCCGGCCGTCGAAGATATCCAGGGGCCGCATCCGACGGAACACGCCGTCCAGGTCCGGCTGAACCTGCACGTTGCCCAGGGTGCGCGCCGCCGCGGCCAGTTCGGGGCGCGGCGGGCTGATCCGGGTGGGTTGAAGATGGGGGGCCGCGCCGGACCACTCATCCAGGCCGACCACGGCCCAGCCGGGTTCGGGCAGTCCTTCGGGCCAGGCGGGCAGGCCGCCGGTGGCGGCACGGCTCAGAAACAGGGCCAGGGTCGTGGGGCCGAAGGAGGCCAGAGATTCGGCCAGCACGGCGTCGTCCTCAACCCCGTAGGCCGAGGGCTCCAGGAAGAGTACGTCGAAGGTCAGTGAGGCCGCCCCGCCCCGGCGGCAAAAATCCACCACCGCCGTGTAGACCTCCCGGGGCCAGGGCCAGCCCAGACCGCCTTGCTCGTGCCCCCAATCCAGGCTCTGCTGATCCAGGAGGATCAGGGCGATGTCCTCCGTGGCCGACCCCGGAGCGGCCAGCCAGGCCACGCGCATGTCCCAGGTCTTGGCCTCCCATTGCTCCCAAAACCCCAGGCTCCAGGGCAGAAGCGCCAGAAACGCGGCGGCCAGGCCGGTGATCGCGGCCTGACGGAGAACCTTGGCGGCTGGGAAGGCCATGAGGGGACAGCTAAATCCGATGCAGAGCGGCCAGAAAGCGCTGCTGCCGCAGGGCCGGGTCCGAGGCCCGAGCCGCGGGCAGAGACGGACGGATGTCCCGGATCCGGCTTGCGGGCGAGGGATGGGTGCGGGCGAAGTCCGGACCGCCGGGAGTCAGCCTCGTGTCCATGACCTCCAGCATGCTCACCAGGGCCGCGCTGTCGTATCCGGCGCGGTCGAGAATCACCGCCGCGGCCCGGTCCGCTTCGCGCTCGGCGGATCGGGAGTAGCCGTTGACCGCCAGGGTGTTCACCACGTCCGACACGGATTCCTCGAAAATATCCGTCAGCTGGGCCAGGTCCGCGCCGCCCAGGGTTCGCGCCCCTTCGGCGGCCAGGATGGTAAAGGCCGACGTCAGGCGGGCCCGCTGAATGGACTGAATGCCGTGGCGGTACTGAATATGGCCGACCTCATGGGCCAGGACCGCGGCCACCGCGTCCTCGGTGGCGCAGCCGCGCAGCATGCCCCGGGTGATGAAGATCAGCCCGCCCGGCGCGGCAAAAGCGTTGATCTCGTCGGAGTCCAGGATCAGGAAATGATAGCCGCCGAAGGTCTCCGGCATGTCCGAGGACAGACTGACCAGGGTGCCCACCAGATTGACGTAGGCGTTGGCCCCTTGGTCGGCGTAGGGCTTGTAGGATTCCAGGATCGTGGCCCCCACGGTCCGGCCGATGTAGTATTCCTGCTCCGGGGTGATGTCCTCGAAGCTCCGGCCGATGGCCGTGCCCACCCGGGCCACGGACTGAGCCTGCTGCTCGTCCAACACCCCCGCCGCGCGCCCCAGATCCGCGGCAATTTCCGCAGTCTTGCACCCGGACAGCAACCCTGCCAGCAATGGCCCGGCGCACGCCCCGGCCAATCCCGCCTTGCCCGACCACGCCAAAAAATCTCGTCTGGACCAAGAATTCATAAACAGAACCTCCTCTAGGCCAAGCGCAATTGCCCTTCCTGGGCGAATCGCCGGATCTGGGCCATGGTCGGGCTTGAAGCCTGCATTTGATCGATCCTGCGAAAATCCAGGTTCGGATTCCGGGAACGGAACTCCCGTTCCACCTCCTCATTGAATCCTTTCCCGGCCAGGGCGATCTCGCCGGTGGTGGCCGCCCGCTCCACGTCCTCGGCCCCGGCCTGGAGCACGATCCGCTTGCTGCTCAAGGCCGAGCCGTGCATCCAGCCGGACAGCGACGTACCGGAAACAGCCACCCGCGCCCATCCGGCCCGCTCTTCCAACACCTGAACCTGCCGGGCATACGCCACCTCCCCGACAATCCCGGCCAAAAAGGACGGGGAAGACCGGAGCTGCCCGGTCTGGACCTGAACGCTCATCATTCGCGACATGGTTCACCTCGATGCAATGGTATCAATTTGGCTGCGTTATAATCTATCCGGGAACGGTTATAATCCGCGTTGAATACTGTTTCAGCAATTTATCGGCAGTCAGCAACCACAATTCTTCACAAATCGCTTGTGCGACAAGAATACGGTCAAACGGATCCCGGTGATAAAGTGGCAAGTCATGCACGGTTGCAGCATGGCGAGCGGTTACGAAAAGCTCTTGAAATCCACTTTGCCGGATGGCCTTGCAAAAATCATGAGGGTTGCCCTCTAACTTGCCGATTTTCGTTTTGATCGCGATTTCCCAGATTGATGCCGCAGACACGCAAACTCTTTCCGCTTCAAGCATGGTCCGACGCGCCTGATCGCACAAGAACCCACTTCCAATTACCGTCCAGATGAATATCTGGGTATCGATCAAGAGCCGCATACTCGACCTTCGAATGCGTCGAGAACCTCGTCCGGCAAGGGGGCGTCAAAATCTTCGGCGATACGAACCTTGCCGCGCAACACACCAAAGCGGATCGTATTCTCGTCACTGGCAAACGGAACCAGTCGAGCCATTGGCTTCCCTGAGACGGAAATCACAATCTCTTTTCCTTTCTGAACGTCTTCAAGAAACATCGAAAAATTGTTGGAAAAATCATGATCCGTGACAGTGACCGTCGTCATGCCGCACCTTCCTTTGATTTTGTACCCATCACCATGACAATTCCCTCACAGCCCCTTCCTGCTCAACAACCTTCGTCAAACATCCCCCATTCTCCACGTCTATGCAAGCTTTTCCCGCAAAGCGGCGACCAGGGCTTCCTTCACCTCGGCCATCTTCGGTTTCTCGCGTCCCAACTCGCCATGGACCGAGGTGACCCGGACCCCGGACAGGCCGCAGGGGGTGATCAGGTCGAACAGGCTGGTGTTCCGGGTCACGTTCAGGGCCAGGCCGTGGAACGTGACCCAGTGTTTGAGGGCCAGGCCGATGGAGGCGATTTTGCGGTCCCGGATCCAGACTCCGGGGCGGCCGGACTGGCGGACGGCGGGCAGGCCGTAGGGCGTCAGGGTCCGGATCACGGCTTCCTCCAGGTCGAAGACGAGACGGCGCAGTCCTCCGGGGCGCTGGTTCAGGCGCAGGATGGGGTAGATCACGAGTTGGCCGGGGAAGTGGCAGGTCACACTGCCTCCGCGGGCCGCGTGGACGAGTTGGATGCCGCGCTGGGCCAGAATTTTCGGGGAAACGAGCAGGTGTTCCGCGCCGCTGTTGCGACCCAGGGTGATTACCGGCGAATGCTCCAGCACCAAGAGCCGCTCCGCTCCTCCGATCGCCACGTCCCGCACGGCCTCGGCCTGGATGTCCAGGGCTTGGTCATAGGGCCTGATGCCCAATTCCTGGACGATCAGGCTCCGGTCCGCCCGGTAAACGGCGGAAGGAACGGCGCCCGTCGGATTGCCGGTGACCACGGCGGGATGATCTCGCCCGGAGGTTACTCCGCGGCTTGTTCGTGGGTCAGGCAATGCAGTGTCCCGAAGCCCCAGACCAGATCCACGGCATGGACGCCCACCACTTTCCGGTCCGGGAACAGGTCGGCCAGGATGCCCAGAGCGATCCGGTCCTGCGGGTCGTTGAACGTGGGCACGATGACCGTGGTGTTGCTGATGTAGAAATTGGCGTAACTGGCCGGGAGGCGGGTGTTCTCGAAGTACAGGGGCGCGGGCATGGGCAGGGCCACGACCTCGGGCCGGGAGCCGTCTTCCAGCCGGGCCGACTCCAGGCGTTCGCGGTTTTCCCGCAGGGCACGGTAGTTGGCGTCCTTGGGGTCGTCCTCCTGGACCAGGACCACGGTGGTCGGATTCACGAACCGGCACAGATCGTCCACGTGGCCGTGGGTGTCGTCCCCGGCAATCCCGTCCCCCAGCCAGATCACGTTGGTCACGCCCAGATACTCAAGCAGGGTCGCTTCCAGGTCTTCGCGGCTCAGGCCGAGATTACGGACCTGGGTTTGCTGGTCCAACAGGCATTCCTCGGTGGTCAGCAGCGAGCCCCGCCCGTTGCCGTCGATGGCTCCGCCCTCCAGGACCACCGTCCGGTCGCCGTGGCGGAGCGGAGTCAGGGGGATGTCCAAGGCCCGGGCGATGTGTTCCGGCACTGCGGCATCCAGTTCATGGTCCGGATACTTGGCCCAGCCGTTGAAGCCGAAACGCACGGCGTGCGTCCGTTTGTTCTGGCCGTCGTGGACATGAACAAAAGCCGGACAATAGTCACGGGTCCAGACGCGGTTCGTGGGTATGGGGAAAAACGTCACCTGGCCCAGGTCCGCATGGGAGCGTTCCAGCAAATTGCGGACTTCCCGCTCCTGCTCCGGGGAGCGGACCAGAATCCGCACCGGCTCGGACAGGGCCAGATGGCGAACGATTTCCGCGTACACCCATCGAATGGGCGCGAATTTGCCCGGCCAGTCCCGGGCATTGTGCGGCCAGGCCAGCCAGGTAGCCGCATGGGGCTCCCACTCGGCGGGCAGGCGATATCGGACGGTCATGCCTCATCCCCCAAATAGCGGCTCGCGATCCCGCCGTAGGCGTCGATGCGGCGGTCGCGGAAAAAGGGCCAGTGTTGGCGGACGGTTTCCAGGCGGGCGGGGTCGATTTCGGCCAGCAGGATTTCCTCCTTGTCCGTCGAGGCCCGGCAGAGCAGCTCGCCCATGGGACCGGCGACGAAGGAGTTGCCCCAGAACTCGATGCCCGGTCCACCGCCGGGCGGGATTTCGTGCCCGACGCGGTTGACCACGGCCACGTAGACGCCGTTGGCCACGGCGTGCCCCCGCTGCACCGTGACCCAGGCATCCTGCTGTTCCGCTCCGAAGCGGTCCTTTTCCTCGGGATGCCAGCCGATGGCCGTGGGGTAGAACAGGGCCAGGGCCCCGCGCAAGGCCGTGAGCCGGGCCGCTTCCGGGTACCACTGGTCCCAGCAGACCAGACCGCCGATACGGCCGAAGCGGGTGTCGAAGGCCCTGAACCCGGTGTCGCCGGGAGCGAAGAAATATTTTTCGTAATAGCCCGGATCGTCCGGGATGTGCATCTTGCGGTACACGCCGAGCAGCGACCCGTCCGCGTCGATGATCGCCAGGGTGTTGTGATAGACCCCGGGCCCGCGGCGCTCAAACAGGGAGGCCAGGACCACGACCCCTTCCTCCCTGGCCGCGCGGCCCAAGGCCTCGGTGGATGGGCCGGGGATGGATTCGGCCAGGGCGAAGAACTCCGGATCCTCGTGCTGGCAGAAATACGGCGACCGGAACAACTCCGGCAGGCAGACCACTTGCGCACCCTGGCGGGCGGCCTGATGCACGAACTCTTCGGCCTTGGCCAGGCTCTGGGCCGGATCGGTGGGAATGGAAATCTGGGGCAGACCGACAAGGAACGGGGAAACGGCGTGTGTTTTCATGGAGCGGCGTTCCGGATTCAGGCTGAGGTTGAAGCTGGGATTGAAGCTGAGGTCACGATTTGGCCATTGAAGCGCATGTCGCGTGGGCCACCTCCGAGGCGTGGTAGCTGCTGCGCACCAGCGGAGCGGAAAAGACCGTACCGATGCCCTCGGCCCTGGCCAGTTCGGCCAACTCGGTGAACTCCTCGGGGGGCAGATAGCGGATCACCGGGTGATGAGCCACGGACGGGGCCAAGTACTGGCCCATGGTCAGGATGGCGCATCCCGCGGCGGCCAGGTCGGCGAAAACCCGACGCAGCTGCTCACGGGTCTCGCCCAGCCCGAGCATCAGGCCGCTCTTGGTGTGCACGACCTGGTTTCGGATTTTAGCCCAATCCCGGCTCCGGGCCAAGAGTTCCAGGCTGCGGGCGTATCCGGCTTGGGGACGAACCAGGGGGTACAGATCCGGCACGGTTTCCAGGTTGTGGTTGAGCACGTCCACCCCGGATTCCAGCACGGTTTCCAAAGCGGCCCGGCTGCCCTGAAAATCCGGGATCAGCACTTCCACGGCCAGTCCGGGAAGTTCGGCCTTGAGTTGCCGGACCACCCGCGCAAAGTGATCGGCTCCGCCGTCAGGCAGGTCGTCGCGGGTCACGGAGGTGATCACCGCGTAGCGCAGGCCCATCCGGGCCACGGCCCGGCTGACCCGGAACGGCTCGTCCCCGGCCACCGGGCCGGGCTGGCCGGAGGGGATGTTGCAAAACGCACAGGACCGGGTGCAGACGTCGCCCAGGATCAAAAACGTAGCCGTCCCGCTGGAAAAGCATTCCCCGATGTTCGGACACCGGGCGCTCCGGCAGACCGTGGCTAGACCCAGGCCGCGAAGATCCTCGCTCAGTTGGGAAAAACGCCGGTCCTGGGGCAGCGGCCGACGCAGCCACGGCGGTTTACGCTGGGCGATCGGCGTTGCGACGGTTGACGACGTGGTGGTTTGCATGGGTGGAAAAAATACACGGGACGAACGTTGGTTCGCCCCGTGCGGCTGAGAGGAAGTCAGGGATTGGTGGGAAAATATGCCGTGACCGGCCTGCTAATGGCCCTGTTCCTTGACGTCGCGATACCCGTCTTCCCGGAGCCGGACCACGCGCACCATATAGCCCCCTTCGCCGGGAGCGCACTGCGGGCATCCCTCGGCCAGAATCAGACACTGGGCATCCAGCTTTTTAGTGTCGATTCCGGACTGTTCAATAATCTGACTGGCTTCACCCTGGTTCCAGACCAACGGGCGACCGCAACGATGACATTCCACGAACATCAATTCCGGATCAAAGCCGTTCTTCGGGGAATGCTGACGATTCAAGCCGGCAACAGGGGGGTTGCTCTTACAGCTGACGTCTCGATTGCATCTGTTTTTTTCCATGCCCTCTCCTTATGGCTTGAGTCGGGGATCGTCAATGCCGACCCGACTTTTCGATGAGGTTGACGTTACCATGCCCCGTTCGCACGGAGATGTAAAGTCTACTGTAAGGCGAAAAGACCGGTTGGCAATGTTTACATCAACCTCACGTCATCATCACATCAACAAAAGCAAACTCAATGCCATCACCGCCATGCCGACGATCAAGGCGTACACCGGGGCGTGGCCCTGGTCGTACTCCTTGGCCGCTGGGAACAGCTCGTCGATGGAGATGAAGACCATGATCCCGGCCACCCCGGCGAAGACCAGCCCGAACACGGTGTCCGAGAAGTACGGGCGCAGGATCAGATAGCCGATCACCGCGCCCAAGGGCTCGGCCAGCCCGGAGAGCATGGAGAGCCAGAAGGCCTTCATCCGGCTGCCCGTGGCATAGTAGATGGGCACGGCCACGGCGATGCCTTCGGGGATGTTGTGCAGGGCCACGGCCACGGCAATAGCCACGCCCAGGGCCGGATCGTGCAGGGTGGCGAAAAAGGTGGCCATGCCTTCAGGAAAGTTGTGGATGGCAATGGCCAGGGCAGCGAAGATCCCCATCCTGTGCAACTTCTTTTTGGAGGGATCCGGCGGGGACGTGATTTCATCCGCTGAACGCACGTGGTGCGGATTCTCGTATTCCGGGACCAGACGGTCGATGATCCCGATGAAGAAAATTCCGCCAAAGAACCCCGCGGTCATCAGCCAGGCCGCCCCGGGCTCACCATGGACCGGTTCCAGCAGTTTCAGCGATTCCGGTAGCATTTCCGCAAAGGAGACGTAGATCATCACCCCGGCGGAAAATCCCAGGGCCGTGGACAGAAAGAGCTTGCTCTCCCGTTTGGCGAAAAAGGCCAGAAAACTGCCGAACCCGGTGGACAGTCCGGCAAAGGTGGTCAAAGCGAAGGCCAGCAACAGATTCTGTTCCATGTCAACGCACCTCCAGGGTTTTGTAAATCCTCGCAATATCCAGGTGCCGACGAACATGGTCCGCCAGGCGGTCCAGGGCCGCCTCCGTATCCCAGACTCCGAGGGCGGTCAGGGGCGATTCGCCCTTGGCGGTCAGGATCGTGTTCAACAGCCAGCGTCGAAACGGCGCATCATCGAAGATGCCGTGCAGATATGAGCCCCAGACTGGCTTGTCGTGCAGCTCCAGGCCGATGACCCGCCCATCGGCCGTCTTCAGGGCGACTGCCGGATCGTCGCGTCCGGGCTCCGGAATGGACTGCCCATGATGGATCTCATACCCCGCGACCGTCAGTCCCGAGGCGCGATGTTCGGCCACAGTCCGGCGCAGCGTCTTGTCCGGTTCCAGGCGGGTGGTCAGCGGAAGCAGCCCCAGGCCGGGGATGGACGCCCGGGCCGGGGACTCCAGGCCGTGAGGATCCTCGATCCGCGAGCCGAGCATCTGGTATCCGCCGCAAATGCCCAGGATATGCGTCGTACCCCTCTCGGCCAGCCTGACGACGGCCCCGGCCAGGCCCCGCTCGCGGACAAAGGCCATATCCGCCATCACGTTCTTGCTTCCGGGCAGGATCAGCAGGTCCGGCGCGCCCAGTTCCCCGGCATGGCGGACCAGGCGGACGATCACGCCCGGTTCAGCGGCCAGGGGGTCCAGATCCGTGAAATTGGAGATATGCGGCAGGTCCAGACAGGCCACGTCCAGGGCCTCACCCTGGGCCACACCCTGGGTCAGACCCTGGGCCAGACCCTGGACCTCACCCTGGGCCTGTCCGCCTGCCCCGCGCGTCCGGTCCGGGCGAAACAGCGCCCCCTGCTTGAAGTTCACGGAGTCTTCCTCGGGCAGCCCCAGGTCCGCCAGATAAGGAACCACCCCCAGCACGGGCCGGGCCGTGCGTCGAGCGACCCAGTCCAGGGCCGGGTCCAGCAAAGAGCGTTGACCGCGAAACTTGTTGATCACCAGCCCGCGGACCAAATCCCGCTCCCACTCCTCCAGCATGTCCATGGTTCCGCTCAGGGCCGCGAACACCCCGCCCCGGTCGATGTCCCCCACCAGATAGACCGCGGCCCGGGCATGGCGGGCCATGGCCATGTTCACCAGGTCGTGATGCCTGAGGTTGATCTCCGCCGGACTGCCGGCCCCCTCCAGAACCATCACGTCGTGCTCCGCGGCCAGACTGTCATAACCATCGTGGACCAGGCCCCGCAGTTCCTCCTTGGCCCGGATGTAGGCCCCCACGGTCATGTTGCCCCGTGGTTCGCCCAGGACGATGACCTGGGAACCGGTTTCGGAGTTGGGCTTGAGCAGAATCGGGTTCATCCGTCGGTCCGGTTCCAGGGCGCAAGCCTGGGCCTGAAGGATCTGAGCCCGACCGATCTCCCCGCCGTCCGGAGTGACCCCGGAGTTCAGGGCCATGTTCTGGGCCTTGAACGGAGCCGGAGAAAACCCGTCCTGGCGCAAAATTCGGCACAGGGCCGCGGTGAGCAGGCTTTTTCCGGCATTGGAGCAGGTGCCCTGGAACATCAGGGCCGGAGTGGTTCGCTTGCGGGATCGCGTGCGGGACTGACCCTGGGACTGGCCCTGGGACTGACCCGGGAAGTTGGTCCGGTTCGCGGGTTCCAGGAGCTGGCCCAAGGTTTCCAGGAGGCGATCGTTCTCCTCGGGTTGGCGCACGGCCAGCCGGAAATACGATCGATCCAAACCCGGAAAGTTCGCGCAAACCCGGATGGCGATCCGTTGCTCCAGCAGCTTCCCGGCCAGCCAGCCAGCGTCGAATTCCGGGCCGATTCCGCGACACAGCAGGAAATTGGCCTCCGAAGGGGAAACCATCAGTCCCGTCAACCCGGCCAGGGCCGCGACGAACCGGTCCCGTTCCCTGGCCGCGCGCTCCCGCCCATCCCGCTGGAACGCGGCGTCCTGAAGGCACCGCGTTCCCACGGCCTGGGCCAGGGTATTCACGGACCAGTCCGGCGAGCGCTTCCGGTAGCGCGAGGCCAGAGCTGGTTCCATGGCCGCCAGACCGATGCGCAGTCCGGGCAGGGCGTAAAATTTGGTCAGGGACAGCAGGACAATCACGTTGGGCGGACGCCGGTGAAGCAACCGATCCAGACCGGGCACGAAGTCCGCGAAGGCCTCGTCCACGATGAACCAGCACTCGGGATGCTCCGCGGCCAGGGTCCGCAGACGGTCGGGAGAAAAGGTCCGCCCGGTGGGGTTGTTGGGCTGTCCGAGAAAGATCAGGTTCGGAGAGCGCGAACCCTCCCGGAGCCTGTCGTGAAGCCGGTCCCAATCCAGCGCGAAATCGTCACGCGGCTCCAGGGGGAGATGCTCCACTTCCAGCCCGTGGGCCGCGCACGTCGCGGCGTAATCGGCATAGGCCGGCCCGGGGATAACGGCCCGCCCCAGCCCCGCGTCCGGTCCAGCGCCTGGCCCCCCCCCCTTCAGCAGGGGGGGCAAACGATGCAGAATCTCCGCCGTGCCGTTGTCCGCCACCAATTCGTTTGCGGAAATGCCATAATGCCCGGAAGCGGCCTCCAGCAGCTCGGAGCAGTCCGGATCGGGATAGTGCCGCAGGTCTGAAACCGCGTTCCGGATCGTTTCACCGAGCCAGGAGGGCGGCCCAAAAGGGTTGATACTGGCCGAAAAATCCAGAATCTCCCGTGGTTTGCACCCCAAGTTCCGGGCCAGTTGCCAGATGTTTCCGCCGTGGGTTCGCGTGTCCATCCTCCAAGTATGGGCATGACGACGTTGATTCGTCAATATCAATACACGTTTGGGATATCCGATCGCGAAGCTGGTTTGCAATGACGCTGGAAAGCGATTACGGATCGCTTCCATGGTCATCGACGTCGTCTCGCTGCTCCACGCCAACAACCTGCTGGTATTCTTCCTTGTTCTTGGCCTGGGCTACCTGGTCGGCAATCTCAGCTGGCGCGGGTTCGAAGTGGGCGCCACTTCCGGGGTGCTCTTGGCCGGTTTGTTCTTCGGCCACTTCGGATTTCAGGTGCCCCACGCCGTGCAGGAAGTCGGGTTCGTCCTGTTCATCTACTCGGTGGGCTTGCAGGCCGGTCCCCGTTTTTTCAGCGTCTTCGCTCAGGACGGCTTGAAGTACCTGGCCCTGTCCGTGGTGGTCGTACTCAGCGCCATGGGCGCGGCCCTGCTCCTGGGGGCCATGCTGGAACTCGGCCCGGCCATGATCGCCGGAATGGTCGCCGGCGCGCTGACCAGCACGCCGACCCTGGCCGCCTCCGAGGCCGGAATCCGCGACGGCCTGGCCCACGCCCTGTCCCCGGAACAAATCGAAGTCCTCCTGGGCGACCTCACGGCCAGCTACGCCATCACCTATCTTTTCGGACTGGCCGGATTGATCGCCTGCATCCGGTTCCTGCCCAGATTGCTGCGCATCGACCTGCCGGCCGAGGCCGCCAAGCTGACCCGGGAGAGCCGGAGCGGCTTCGGAACGGACGATGGCGAGGAGCAGGATCTGGAAGAGAGCCGCAGCCTGCGGGTCCGAGCCTTTGAAGTCGTCAATCCGAAAATCATCGGCAAACCGCTCCGGGACTTGCAGTTCGTGCGGACCACGGGGTGCGTGATTCAGCAGGTTCGACGCGGTGACGAACTATTCCTGCCCGACGCCCAGACCACCCTGCAACACGGCGACCTGATCGCCGTGGCCGGGCCGCTGGCCAAGCTGGAAGGATTGACCGACTCCATCGGTCCGGGAACCTTCGACGCCCACCTCCTGGAAACCCCCATCGACACCGTGGCCGTGGTGGTCAGCAAGCCAGAGGCCGTGGGCAAGCGGATCAGCGAGTTGCACATTCCCGCGGTCTACGGCTGCTTCATCACCAGGGTCATCCGGACCCAGGTGGAACTGCCGGTAAGCCTGGATTTTCAGGTGGAAAAGGGTGACGTACTGGTGGTCACAGGCCTGAAGAACCGTCTGGAGCGGCTGGTCAGCGCCTTCGGATACGTGGAACGCCGGTTCGTGCAGACCGATCTGCTGACATTTTGCTTCGGCATTGTCGGCGGCATGTTGCTGGGCCAAATCAGCGTCAAAATCGGCGACGTGGCCGTGGGACTGGGCACTGCAGGGGGCCTGCTCTTCGCCGGGCTGACCATCGGCTTCCTGCGCTCCATGCATCCGACCTTCGGCCGGGTCCCCCCCGCGGCGCGCTGGATTCTGCGGGAATTGGGCCTGCTTTTCTTCATGGCCGGCATTGGGGTCAAGGCCGGGGTGGGCATCGTGGACGCCCTGCTGTCCGTGGGCCTGCCGCTCTTTCTCAGCGGAATGGTGATCACCCTCACCCCGGTCGTCGTCGGCCTGCTCTTCGGCCGCTTCGTGCTCGGCATCCAACCCGCCCTGCTCCTGGGAGCCATCACCGGCGCCATGACCAGCACCCCTTCCCTGAACGTAATCACCCAAGCCGCCAAAAGCCCCATCCCCGCCCTGGGCTACGCCGGAACCTACACCTTCGCCAACGTCTTCCTGGCCCTGGCCGGAACGGTGCTGGTCTACCTGTAATCCTCCACTCCACGCCCGAAAAAAAATCCGCCGCTTCCTTCTTCAAGGAAAACGGCGGATTTTTGGATATATTGGCGGAGAGGGTGTCACACAAAAAACATCTTCAAATACATATTATAATTAAATAAAAATTATAAATAAAATATTTTTGCACCATATCGTGATCCATGCGGCAAAAAAATGGACCTCGATTATCAAGCCGCCTATGTTACCAGATGATCCCTTCGCCCAACACTTCGCGCAAGGCTGCCTGAACGACATGGCGATGATACAAGGGCATATCCTGGCAGTCACTGGTTGCAGCCAGGATGAAAGTCCCCGCTGAACGTCACCCCTGGCAAGGCTTCACTGGGGACTTTTTGCGCTTGGGCTTGGGCTTGGGCTTGGAATATATCTTGGCTAGGATTTCCGCAGCCAGGGAGGCCACCTGATCCTCCTCGAGGCGGGAGCGGCGCTTAAAGGCGTGGATCACATCCACGTCAATCCGCCATTGCCCGCTGGGCAGACGCCAGCCATCCAGTTTTCCGGTCTGGAGATAACCCCGGACTGTGTCCGGATGCAGCCCCAATTCACGGGCCGCCTTGCCCACGGACATTGCTCCCACGCCGTTATCCATGGCAGGCCTCGGCCTTGACCGGATACGCAGCCAGGGTATGCACCAGGATAAGGCCCATGCCCGTGCCGCCCGTGGGCTTACCGTGGCAGAAGATCAACGTCCCGTCGGAGTCAGGAACATTGGCTTTCGTCCTGGCCGGGTAGCCCTTCGTCCGCCAGTCCTTCTCCGGGTACTTGTCCGGGATAGGGCCGACCTCGGACAAGCGCCCCTTCGGGCACCAGCCGCCGCACTCATCCCCGAGGGCATGCGCAGCATCAAGGTCGCCATGGTCCGCGCCGGTCTGGCCGCCTAAGGCAACACGCTCAAAGATTTTGGTCCGGGGTTTGCGGTAAGGCGTAGGGTATTGACTCATGGCATGATTCGGGTTGGAGGAAGGAAGAAAGCCCAATGCCACAGGCGAGGTTTGGTACACAGTCCGGGGCTAAGCAGACCAGACCTACACTTAGTCGTTTCGACCTGGGAGCGGGCTTCGATAATCGAAATACTGCCGACAAACAACTAGGCCAACGGAAATTAAGTTATATTGTAAGCAACACGGTTGACTTTCGAGGAGTTTTGCCACAATCGACTGGATCATTTTTAAATTCGTAAATTATTATGAGCTAGGAGTTGGAAAATGAAATTGCCAGCAATGCGATGGGCTGACTTTTTTCGAGTTAATCAAGAGAAAAAGCTTGGGCGAAAATTTCTGGAATGTTTTGCTTGTGGAAAATATTATCCAGAATTTTTGATGCATTCTCGGGGTATGTCAATCCCAATTCGGAGAACAGGAAAGCTTGCTTTGATTTATAGAGGAACCGCAAAAATTGAATATATTTGCTCAAATTGTGTTAATTGGTTGGTGAAAGAAATGCTTGAAAAAGCAAAAATAACAATTGAAAATGATGGCGTTAAATATGCTGAAGACTATCTGAAAGAACCATCATGCAGTCATAGAGAGCATTCACCTTGGAAAGCTCCGTTGTGATTATGCAGGGGTGGAGCAACTTCAGCGACTGCGCTCAGTAACGATACTGGAACCGCCGCTGGGAACACATCCAAAAAACGAGAGGTCAGATCCTATTCCAAGAACGCAATGCGCCCATCGCCAGTCTGGGCGACTTTGAGCCTCGTCACCTTGTCAACACACGTCCGGACAACGTGATTGCCACGGCTGGCCTGGTCGAGGATTGCCACTTCGCGCATGAAAAGATGATCTCTACAGATTCTCGAACAGGTGTTTCGACCTGCCCTTCATCTGCTCGTGGGCCTCTTTCTTGTCCCTCCTGAGTGATTCGATCTCGGAGGGCGTCAAGAGACGATTGATTGAGGACGCGGGGCTGTCATCCTTCCCTTTGGCCGGGGCTTCAGTCAGCCCTTCGAACAAGTGCTTGAACTTGCCTTTCCCGTAGCCTAAGACTCTCTGCGCGTCCTGTCTCAGCGCCTCGATCTCGGCGGGAGTCAGGCGATTGCCTTTGTCTGGCTGCATGGCGTGATCCATGTTGGAGGGGGAAGAAGGAAAGCCCGGTGCAGCCGGTGAGGTTTGTGCTCATCCGGAGCTACGCAAGCCGCGCCTGTCTGTAGTCGTCGCGACCTGGGAGCGGGCTCTCCGTAACCAAACATGAAACGGTTTGAGAGGCAAGACCTTTCAATCTTTTCAGTCTTTGAAGGCTTCGCGGAAAACCTGCAGGTCCGTTTCCCCATGTTGTTGCGGGAATTGAATCACTTGGTCGGACACAAAGGTTTCGCGCAGACGCTTGTTGTCAATCACGTTGCGCACGATAATTCCGTCATGCCCGAGACCTCGGACATGCTTTTGCAGGCGCTTTGCCGCAGCCGGTATGCCCGCGGGGTCGTTGTAGGCCTCGATGCTTGTTGATTGCAGATGCGGGGCCTTTGCTGTGTCGGTCAAGGCCATCCACTCCCGGGCCGACGAGATAACCAAGGGATTCTTGAGACTGACCTTGACTCTTTTAACCTCACCGTAGGGCCTGGCGTCAGCCTCGGAGAATGCAGCATACATTCCGTCACCGAGAACGGGAACAGCCCGACCTTCGGACACGGCCTCTTGCCCGTAAACATCAGCAAGGCTTGCCCCTTCGCCGCGGTAAGCCTCAATTTCGAAAGGTTGACCTGTTTTCGCGGAGGCAATGACATCACTCTCCGGAGAAATCACCATGTCTTCAGTCAAAGGGACCACCTGACCCTGCTCCGTCTGCTTGCCCCTGTTCCTGGCCGCGTTGCCCGCAAGAGCACCACCACCGGCAGCCAGGGAGGACAGGACCATTGACGAGGGGTAAACGCTTTGAAAAGCGTCACGCCAAGATAAATCCCCTTCGGCTTGGCCATGCCGGGCCAGGATCGGATGTTGAAGTTTCGCGGTAACGGTCTCGGTCCCCAGCTCTCCTCCATAGATTTTCACAACTCCGTGAAGGATTTTCTTTCCGAACCCCTTTCCGACTCCCCGGAAGATTGATCCGATGCCAGACAGGGCCAGGAGGTTGCCAACCGCCTCCGGACCGGCTTCGGCCAAGGCATGTCTCACCACATCCATGTTGACCCTTTGCAAATACTCTTCACGCTCTTCGTCGTTCATTGGTCGGCCACGCTCCAAGCGCAGGGCCTCGTCCATCGAATCAATCAGAAGGTCGCGTGTTCTGGCTCTGTCCATGATGAAAGCGGAAGCGCCAGCCAAACCCAGGCCTCCGGCAACGGTCCCGACCGGACCCGCCAAGGACCCGGCAACCGCTCCGGCCAATCCTGCCCCCATGGTCACGCCCGTGCTTCCAGTGCTGGCCGATGCGTCAACAATATCGCCCCTTGTAATCGGCGGGGTCAGCCCAAGAATCGAAGGAAAGACATGCTTTGCCGCCTTATCCCCGAGTTCTTCACGTCGCTGGGAATGCCGCAGCTCTGAAGCCTCGCGGGATCGATCTTGCCAAGTGTGCCGTGCGCGTGGATCTGAATCTTCAAGCAAATGCCCAAAGGCCCCAGCAACATGAACCGGCACGTCAAACAAAAGCCCGGCAACATCCCTGACGCCACCGGCGAGATCATATCCGGGACGCGCCGGTTCACCTCTGCGACGCGCCTCCATGGCGACAACAGCATTGGCGCGTTCTTGTTCCGATAGCGGCCTACCAAGGAGACGCTCAAGCAAACCAGCTTGGCGACTGCTCAGGAAGTGATTGTGTTCCTCTTCGTCCCAAAGAATACGTTCAGGATCAATAGGCATACGGTTTTCTCCTGGTGTTTGCGATAACTGTGATTACAGCCAGCGGTTTTCGATCCAAGCCAGAAGGCCTATGGTCAGATACTCCCGCCCTCGCGGCCCATATCGAAATGGCGTCGGGCCTCTACTTCGGGCATCCAAACGCCGTAGATAACGGGCTGTGAACAAACCGGGGAATATGCTCGTCGCTTGGGACCGTGTGACCCACTCTGGCCACGCCTTTGCTAATTCGGCCAAGCTTGGAGAAATAGGCCCAATTCCTTTCGGACCAGAGGCTTGTGGATCTACCCCAAGGGCGGAACGATCCTGGATCTTGGGAATATCATCACCACTACAGACGGAACCTCTGACCCGGGGGGCCGTCGGCTCATCCCACGCGCTGGGATGTCCGAATGGGTCGTTCAAATCGTAATCATGCACGGCTGATTCTTGCTCGGGCCTCTGCCAACCGAAGGGCTGCCGCCGCTCTTTGCTCTACCGAAACTTCGCGCCTTCTGAGCACGGGCAGAGCCTTAAGGTGGCCCCCGGTTTCGCTCCAAAACCTGGCTTTAAGCTTGTCTCTTCTACCCGTTGGCCTTGTGGTCAAAAGCGGGCAATCCCGCGACGTGCAATGTAAGACGCCATCCCAATCGCCGCCGCAGCAATCCAAACACTTCAGAGCCAAGCAATCCTTTAGCGTGGCTTGCAATTTTTTCATGTTCTTTCTCCTGTCTCGTTAAAGCGTTCCGGGGGGTAAAAAATAACTTTCGGGGCCTGTGTGCGGCTAGTGTTCGTGAAACTGGTAAAATTGTGTTTGAAGGTTTTTTGCTTACTAATTACGCATCGCCAATGACGCAGGCCTTCCGGAGCGAGACGCTACTACAACAATTCACACCAAAAATGTCCGCCGCCTCGGTCAAAGGCTTCCCGGAACGAAGGAGGTCCATCAGCTCGTCGTCGGAAAATCTGCGGGCTCTGATCGCCATGGTCGATTTCTTTTCCAGGATGTTGCGCTCGGGAATTTTTCGGGCCGGGTCGGTTCCGGCCAAAAGGTTTCGGCAAAAAATCCAGTCACGTTTCCAAGAGGGGGAGTCTATGGGGAAAAATTTTTCCGCGTCGCCTGGACGGGGGCGTGGGGGGTCGAAGGGGGCGGGGGGTGGGGGGCAGACCCCGGACCCGTCGGACCCGGCCCGGACGCCGGCCACGCCGCCGCCGGCCAGGTGGACGCGCAGCCCCAAGAGCCCATGAGCCCGTCCGAACCCCCGCGCAACTGATACGTAATCAGCAGGCCGGACACCCGGAACCCGCATAGATGCAGGATCGGACATGGCCCTGTCCGGATTATGTCCGGAATCCTCCCCGAAATCGGCCCCGATCACGCTCGATCCCAGCCCCATTTCCAGGCCCGAACCCTTGCCCGACTTGCGCAAGAAACCCCGCCGCCCTGCTTGATCTTCCCTTTCCTTCCTCATGTTTCCTTGCTCCCTTGCACTCTTCCGCGTTCCCTTTGTTTGACCCATGCAAAACTTGCCCCTCACTTGCCTCGAATTGCAGGTCATTGAGGCTTTATATCTTCCGGCCATTCTTCCTCGAGAATCCAGTCCGAGTTGGGAACCGTGGACCAGTCCTTCGGCCTGTCTTCTTCCTCACGCCAGTTATAGCCCGTGCTCCCGTATCCATACGGCTCATCGTTCCACCGCTCGCCATTGATCCAGGTGGTAGGATGGGGGACATACCTCCCGCCTTCCTTGGTCCAGTCTCCGGACGCCTTCCATTTCTCGAGCTGTTCCAGGATGTAATCAATCGGGGGCTTCCTCATGGCCCGCTGCCATGCCTTGAGGGCTTCCGCCTTTTTCAGCTTGCGAGGGTAGGCATCCCAGAACCGGACAAACTCGGGGTCGATGACCGTATCTCTTTTAACACCCCTTTCCCCCCTGTTCCCCTGTTGTGTATAGTATGGCGATCCGTGAGGCCGCCGCGTGGCCGCCGCGTGGCCGCCGGTGTGGGCTTCGTAATTTTTTGGGTCTTGATATTTCTCAAAATTTAAGATGTTTATCACTATGCCGCGTGTGGTCTTCGTTGTGGTCGCCATCAAGGCTTCCGCAAGGCTTCCGTACGCCCTCCGTACTTCATCCCTTGTGGGCCTGATTTTTCGATAACCGGAGAACCAAGACATTGCGTCTCTCATCTCTTCAATCGTGGTAAAAACTTCACCAACTCGATATTTGCTTGTGGGCTTCCTACGCGCCTTGCATAGCAGCCATATCCACAACTTAAAGACCATCGGTTGCTTGTTCATCAGGTCGGATTCAATGATTTGCCGGGACAGTAGAACATATCCACCAGGAATTTCGGGTACGCTAATTTCTTGATTTTCTGTCACTTTATTTTCTCCATCGGAATTATGGTCTAGATGATCCGCCGCTTGCCAAGCAGGTGGTCCAGGTCGCCCACATCCAGCAGCCGAAACAAATCCGGCCACGCCTCTGACCAAAGGCCAGCCAACCAAGCCAGGGAATCAGGATCGTCACGGAACCCTGGGGCAGCCCACCAAAGCCCGCCGCTCTGATCGGTGTGCAGGGTTACTGCTCCACGCTGGGCCAGTTCTATGAATTCACGGGCCGGGTTACCTGTACGTTCTTCAGAATCCCGGTTTACCGTGCCAAAAGTGCCAGAAACCTCCTTGCCCTGATTATTGGCACTTTTGGCACGGTGATTTCTGATTTCTGGTATTGAAACACTGTTTCCGTTGGGGCAGTTGATGTTTTGTTTTTCAGAGAGGGGGTTTACCGTGTCAAAAGTGCCCAAATTACCATCAACGCTTTTTCCAGAATCCCGGTTTACCGTGCCAAAAGTGCCAGAAACCTCCTTGCCCTGATTATTGGCACTTTTGGCACGGTGTTTCGGGATTTCTGTTTTCGTTTTTTGCGCCCAAGCGTTCGCAAATATCATGGTGTCGCCTCCAGGGTTTCGGGCCGGGTTTCATATCGCGGGGATGGCCTTCCACGCCCTGGGGCTGCAGGCAGGGGCCGGATGTATCCGCGCTCCTCCAGGGCCTCAAGGCCAGGCCGCAGGTCATCCATACAGGTGAATGATCCATGAAGCGCCCTCCAGCATTCCCGCGCCGTGAACGTCCGTGCCCGGGTGCGCCTAATCCAGTCCCGAGCCTTAATGGCCGCCCGTCGGGTAGGGTCCGCGCCCATGCGTCCCAGCGCTTCCCTTGCATGGTCAGCCAGCAGGGCCGCCAGGGTCAGGGCCTGTTCCACGGTTTCGGTGGATACGGTCCGCTCGCTGGGAATGTCCGCCGTGACACAATGGAACAGCCCGGCCAACCGGGCCGCCGCGCCCGGCAGCTTTCCCGCCCAATCGGTCATGGTGGAAAAAGCGCCGTCCGGGCCAAGCTCGGCCTCCACGGTCCGCGCAAAGTCCAGCCAGCGGGCATAAGCTCCCGGTGACAAGTCCAGGGTCAGGGCCGCGCCTCGCAGGTCCAGCAGCCGCCGGATGCCCTCGGCATAGGTCCGGGCTGTATGCTCCGGGATGGGCCGGGCCTCCATGTCTCGATGCCCCAGCCGGGAGTCAGGGAGTATGTACTGGATGCGTGCGATCACGCCACGCCCTCGGAATCCCGTTTTGTTGGTCAGGGCCTCCAAGATTTCCGGTTGCGGGGTCAGGGTCAGGGTCAGCCTGGGGGATGCCAAGGCGATTGAATCCCGCGCCATGCGGTCCACTCGATAGGGCTCGGCACAATGGGCCTTCAGGAAGAGGTCGAGGTTTGGGATGTTGTTGGTTGAATATCGCCCGAAACTCTCGAAAAAGCCGCCCTCAGCGCTCGCAATGCCCAGCGCCTCGCCCTGGTCGGCCATGATCTTGGCCAGCCGCTCCGGGGTCACGTCGTCGGCCAGTAGCTGCGGGGGTGCGGGGATGTCGGGCAGGTCAAGCTCGTCCTGGGCAATGGCCTCAATTTCCCGGTGCAGTTCGTCGCGGTCTTTGATCTTGGCCAGCTTTGCCCGCTTGGCTTCGATCATCTTTTCCATGGACTTGCGCCGGGATCGTGCCGCCGTGATCTCGTCCAGCATGGCAAGCCGTCGCTCCTGTTCCCACTGGTAGAGGGGGCCAAAAGCAGCGCTCAGGGCCGCCGATTTCCGTTCGCCGGGCAGCAGGGGGGCCAGCAGGTAGAGGTTGACGGGTTCAGTGTAGCCGTGCCGGATTTCGATGTGTTGGATTGCTCCAGCCGCAGCCGTCGCAATCGCGCCAAGGGTTGAGCAGACGGCCAGGGCTTGGGGTACCTGGATCGCCTCGGCCATGTCCGCCGCATATTGCCCAGCCCACCCGGGCAGGGTGTCGCAAGGGATGGCCGGGGCCTCGTGGTCTCCATAGGGGATCAGGTTCGGCCACTCGTCCGGGGCCTGGGCCGGTCCGGGTTCCTGGACCTGCTCCAGGGCCGCCCGGGTGCGCTCCAGCCCGTGGGCAAGGTGATGGTCGTTCCAATCGCATGGCTTCCCGCCCATGTCTGGCACGGCCAGCAGGCCGGAGACCGTCCGCGCCGCGTCCTGGGCAGCAGTCAGGCCGGGGTTGCCTTGGGTTTCGGTGTCATTGTCCGCGCAGATGGTGATCCGCCGATCCTGGTATCTCTTGCGGGCAAGCTCAGCCACGCGCCGGAGGTTGCCTGCATTGAAGGCTACAAGGACGGTGCAGCCGGTGGCCTCATGGATGGATGCGCCGGTAGCCAGGCCCTCGCAGATCGCCAGGGTTTCGCCGCCCTTGATCGCAAACAAGCCGCCGCCGGTCTGGCCGCCCTTGAGGAAGCGCTTTTGACCGTCCGGGCCGATGTATTGCAGCGAGACGATTTTTCCGGAGTCGTTCATGATCGGGACGATCAGCAGTTTTCCGGACTGACGCAGGCCGGGCAGGGGCTTGATGCCCTTCTTGACCAGGTATGGATGATCCGGGGATGCAGGCCGCGCCCGGTCGTACAGGGATTGCGCACGTTCCGCCGCAGCCTGTTGATCAGCAGCCCTCGCCCGGCGGGCCTCCTGCCGGGCCTGCTCGATCCGCGCCCGGTCAGCCGGGGTGAGAGGGGCGGAGCCATTGCCCGAGACGTATTGGGACCAGCCCGCCCGCCAATCGCCGCAGACCGCGCCCTTTGCGTCCGGCCAAACGAGCCACCAGCCGTTAAGGGATTCTGGCTTGTCGGCAGTGGGGCAGCGGTACAGGTTGCCGTCCGGAATCAGCTCACCGGTGTTCAAGCCATGCCGCTCAAAATCGGAGCGGATGGAGGCCAGGGATTCCAGGATTCCGTCAGTGGAAAAGCTTGCATTCTCGGGGGGAATGGGGCATTCTGAAGCTGTTCCACACAGCTTTTCCCCAAGCCCCGGTGCCCTCCCTGCGCCGGGGTTTTCATTTTCAGGAGGCATGGCGATCACCTCCCTGCCGCTTGGTCTAACCGAGCAATTGCCGCGTCGATTTCGCTCACCCACCAAGCCGAAACACGGGGAGAGAGCTTTACAGGCGGAGGCATTTTCCCCTGCTTGACCCATAACCAAAATGTGGACTTCCCAATTGGCAACTTTTCGGGGATGATTCCATTGATTCTGACTAGTCTGTCCGACGGTGTCGTGTGATCCATGTGTGTCTCCTGGATTGTGGTGGATGTGTTGGAGACAATGGAACCATGACACGGGGCATGACGGTCAATAATTGCCACGCGCCCTACCGAAAATAAACATGCCGCGATATTCTGAATGGTTATGTTCGTGATAGACAAAAAAAAGAGGCGTCCGTAATGAACGCCTCCTGTGTCATGGGGTATGTCAATGTCAGGGGTGACAGCTATTATTTTGGGGCTGCCTGACCTAGAAGCCTTTGCATGCTCCGGATGGCTGAATCTCTCTTCATCTGGCCACTATCAAATTCTTCCTGAAAAAAACCGTATTTTTGCATGATATTCCATAAAGTGTTTTCGCCGTGCCCTGCCGGTATACCTCGCGCTGACAGCTCTTTCCTTTCAGCTTCGACAAACAAGGGCCATTTTTCCTTTGGGATAGAGCAAGGAACCTTTACATGTGGACCGGCCTCTTCACTCGAAGTCTGATCCTCTCGATTGTTCCGCGGAGGATCAATCCGCACCTCGGGGTTCACAACTCCAGCCGGGCGGGGTGCACGGGCGGGGAGCATTTCAGAACGACCAGTCTTTTGAAAAAACGCAATGACTTCATCCTTCAAAAACTTTTGACTATCGACCGTCTTCAACAGCCTCTCTTCATCATGTCCGTAATGGATTGAGGGAACGTAAGGGCTACCGTCAGAGTGCCAGCAATTAGTTTTTCTGTAATCTAGAGGGTTACCTTGACGGTCATATACAGGCAAACCTTCTTTCACAAAGCCTAGAAGCTCCCGCTCCAAGAGTCTGAACACTTGCCTCAGGCCGTAGCCGGGAAACCAGCGCTCTCTCTCCCAATACCGCAACAATTTTTCTTCCATCGAAGCCCCTCACTTCCCCTGATGGTGAACCCGGCCAGGCCGCCCAGGGTCGGCGGTTTTTCCCCGCAACTGATCAGGCCGCGAGTAGGCCGGGAAATTTGTTCAGACGTTAACCACCTCTTCGTCAAGCCGACGAGCGATTTCAGTACGCCCGTGAGCCAAAGCCGCGGAGCAACCAGCAGCGTCGGGGTTTTCGTCACTCATGGCCGTGGCAGCCAGCCTTGCCGAACCGGCCAGATTGTCAGCCTGAGCCATGAAGGAGGTCAGGGTTTCCAAGAGTGGCTGGGGGATTTTTTGTTCATCCGTTTACAGCCTCTTTTTTCAGACTCCCAAGTCCTTCGAGGATCTGACAACGATGTTCCTCAAGCCTTTCAACGACCCAAACAACATCGGCACCATGGGTAATTTCGTCTTGCGAGCGGAGAACTTGCACCAAGGCACGCAAGCCCCCGCTTACCCCAAAAAAGCCTACCTTTCCGGAAGTATCTTCAAAAAAGTCAAAGCCTCGTTCCCAAAGTGCCCAGTACTGGCCAAGCAAGGCTTCCGCCCAAGTCAGCAGGCCAGCAGATGGCAAAGGCGGGTCATCCTCTGTGCCGGATGAGTTATGCCTATCAATCAAAAGGTAGAACGCCCGCAGGCCATTTAGGAAAGCCTCGAAGTGAGCTTGGTTGTCGCCTGCAGGGAGCACGTACTTTAGTTGAAACTCCGGGAAATCACTGTTGGCCTTGTCCTCGAGAAGGACCGTCTGGTTCTCGGGCTTTTCAAGTTGCACCACGTTCGATAGTGAAGTCTCAGCCATTCCATACCTCTCTTATGGCTTGGTCAGGCCCCAGGCGGGTGCTCCACCACCCGCTTGGGGCCGTTCCGTTCTTGGGCTATTCGTTTACAGCAGCGTCTTTGCTCGGGAACGACAGCACCTTACCGCCGGACGTGAGCAGATCCAGATAGTCCGCGTACCATTGCATCATGGCCTGTCGCTCATCCATCCTTTCTGAGCGATTATAGACGCCCGCCACCTTGTCCCTCTGGACATGTGCAAGTTGCAATTCAATGGTTTGAAAATCCCATTTGCCTGACTCGTTAAGCAGGGTGGATGCCGTTGACCTGAACCCGTGGGCCGTCATTTGGTCTTGGTCGTAGCCCATGCTCCGGATCGCAATACGGACAGTGTTTTCGCTCATGCACCGCCCCTTTCCCCGGTTGCTGGGAAAAAGCCACTGCCCGCCACCTGTTTGAGGCTGCAACTCTCTGAGTACTTCCAGAGTTTGGCGGGCCAAGGGTACCACGTGTTCGCGCCGGCGCTTCGTCTTTTCTTTCGGGATCGTCCATAAGCCCGTATCAAAATCGATCTCGTTCCACTCGGCGTGCCTCACCTCGCCGGGCCTTGCGAACGTGTACGCGCTGAACAGCAGGGCCAGACGGACAACGTTGCTTCCTTTGTAGGCGGCAATATTGCGCAGTAGCTCGGCCACCTCGTTTGGTTTGGTGATTGCGGAGAAACTCTTGACGGTCCGCTGGACCAATGCCTTTTGCACCGAGGCCGCCGGGTCGTTGTGATCCCGCCCCTCGGCGATGCTGTACTGAAAAATATTCGAGGCGATGCCGCGCAACCGCCGGGCCACTTCGCAGGCCCCGCGACTCTCCACCCGTCTCAACGTGGTCAGCATGTCCGAGGCCCTGATTTCCTCAATGGACATTGCACCGATCCACGGGAACAGGTCTTGCTCTATCCGCCGAAGCGTCAGGTCCGCATGGTCGGGAGTCCATCTCCCTCTGTTTGCACCATGCCACGCCAGGGCCACATCCTTGAAAGTGGTGATTGCACCACCTTTGCACCTTGCTTTTGATGGATCAATCTTCTCGGCCAGCAGGTTACGCTTTTCACCGGCCTTGTTCCTGGCATCGGCAAGCGAGAGGTCCGGGTATTGCCCGAGAACAATCTGATTACGCTTGCCATCCAGTTGATACCGAAACCTCCAGACCTTTTTCCCGGATGGATAGACGGCCAGGTAAAGCCCGTCAGCGTCGATCACCAAGTAAGTTTTCTCTTTCGGCTTCAGCGTGTCGATCTTCTTAACTGTCAGAGACATAGCGCAACCTCCAATCTCGGATGGTGCAAGCGCCACCCCTCGCGGCGCGTGTGCACCAGTCTTGCACCACTCCGGACTTAGATTGCAAAGGCTGTTTTGGACTATTTGAGACAAAAAGAAAGCCCCTGAACCCTTATTTCGCAAGGGCTAGGGGCTTTACTTAGAAAACCTTAGACTATCTTGGTTTGTTGATATGGCGGAGAGGGTGGGATTCGAACCCACGTGCCCCGGTTAAGGGACAAGGCGATTTCGAGTCGCCCCCGTTACGGCCACTTCGGTACCTCTCCGGTGACGGCGTGATCAGAGAACGATTGCTTGTCGTTCGACAGTTAGGTTTGGGCGATTGCTGTGATTGATTATTTTCTGCGCGCGGCGAAAAAGGAACTCAGCAGGTCGCTGCTTTCCTGGGCCAGGACGCCTTCGATCACCCAGAAACGATGGTTCAGCCAGTCCAGGTCGTTGATGTTGATCCGCGAGAGCACGGCTCCGGCCTTGGGGTCCCGTGCGCCGAAGACCACACCGGCGACGCGGGCCTGGATCAAGGCTCCGAGGCACATCAGGCACGGTTCCAGGGTGACGACCAGGACGCAGTCGGTCAGACGATGGTTGCCGACCTTGATCGCGGCTTCGCGCAGGGCCAGGATTTCAGCGTGCCCGACAGGGTCGTGGCCCGTTACGGTCCTGTTGTGTGCGGTGGAAAGGAGCGATCCGCTGCGGTCCAGAACCACCGCGCCCACCGGCACTTCTCCGTGGTCCCTAGCGGCCTGGGCTTCGGCCAGGGCCAGCCGCATGGGCTCCTCCCAAGGATTCCTACCGCCGCGGGTCATGGACGGCTCACCTGCTTTTCAGGCCGGGCAATGCTCGCGGACCCCTTCTCAGGACGTTCGCGTCACTCTCAAAGAACAAGTGGGAAGCAGTACGAGATGGCTTCATGGCTGTCAAGAACCGGCTCATTACTTCCGCGCCCGCAGATAGGCCGCACCGTTGGCCAGCAACGAGACGCCCAGCGGGGCATGCTCTCCGCGAGTCCAGGACGGATGGTTGGTCGGGTGGTTGTAGGCCTCGGGGTGGGGCATCAGCCCGAGAATGCGTCCGGTGGGGTCGGTCAGGCCAGCGATGCCGCCGGGCGACCCGTTGGGATTGTGAGGGTACTCCATGGTGGGCTGGCCGGTTTCGGGATCAACGTACCGCAGAGCCACGAGGCCGTCGCGCTCCAGGGCGTCCAGGGTCGGGCCGTCCTTGGGCACGAGCTTGCCCTCGCCGTGCCGGACCGGCAGGTACAACCCGTCCAGCCCGGAAGTGAACACGCAGGGGCTGTCCGGGTTGGTTCGCAGGTGCACCCAGCGGTCTTCGAACCGGGCCGAGTCGTTGTGGCTCAGGCTGACTCGGCGTTCAAACGCGCCTTTATCCGTACCGGGAAGCATGCCCAGCTTGACCAGCAGTTGGAAGCCGTTGCAGATGCCAAGGATCAGGCCGCCAGCGTCGAAAAAGCGCTTCAACTCGTCCACCAGGGGTGCGCCGGAGGCTGTTTTCGCGTAGCGCCAGCGCAAGGCCGCAGCTTGAGCCGCCCCCAGGTCATCCCCGTCCAAAAAGCCGCCGGGAAAGATCAGAAAATTAAAATCGCCCAGCCGCACGTCTCCGGCGAGCAGTTCGGAAAAATGCGCCACCACGACGCGGTCCGCGTCGGCCAGCGTGGCCGCATGAGCGGTTTCACGCTGACAGTTGGTCCCATATCCCGCGATCACCAGCACGTTGACGTTGCTCATGCACATTGCCTCCAGAAAAAAACAACCCGAGCTTGAATCCACAACTGCCACGAAATTGAGGAGATAGAGACAACCTTGAAATTCGTCAACCATGGCCTCGGTAGATTTTCACGACCTTTTGGGGCAATATAATTTGGTTTTGGGGGGACGCGGTTTCCCCGGACGGGCTTCCAATCGTCGAGCCACGGCGCATTTCCTTCAATAAGGAGTCGGCATGAAAACCAAGTTTATCTTCGTCACCGGCGGGGTGCTCTCGTCGCTGGGCAAGGGGCTGGCCGCCGCGTCCATCGGGGCGCTGTTGCAGGCCAGGGGGTTGAAGGTCACCATCCAGAAACTCGATCCCTACATCAACGTGGACCCGGGCACGATGAACCCGTTCCAGCACGGAGAGGTCTACGTGACTGACGACGGCGCGGAGACCGACCTGGATCTGGGCCATTACGAGCGCTACCTGAACATTTCCATGTCCCAGCGCAACAACTACACCTCGGGCAGCATTTACAACTCCGTGATTACCAAGGAGCGGCGCGGGGATTATCTGGGCGGGACCGTGCAGGTGATCCCGCACATCACCGACGAGATCAAAAGCGCGGTGCTCAGCGTGGCCCAGAACGACGAGGACGTGGCCATCATCGAGATCGGCGGCACGGTGGGCGACATCGAGAGCCTGCCGTTTCTGGAGGCCATCCGCCAGCTGCGCTCCAATCTGGGCAAGGACAACGTCCTGTACATCCACCTGACCCTGGTCCCGCTGATGCGCGCCGCCGGAGAGCTGAAGACCAAGCCCACCCAGCACAGCGTCAAGGAACTGCGCTCCATCGGCATTCAGCCGGACATCATTCTCTGTCGCAGCGAAGTCGACCTGGGCAAGGACATCAAGGCCAAGATCGCCTTGTTCTGCAATGTGGACGAAGACGCGGTGTTCACGGCCATTGACGTCAAAAGTATCTACGAAGTGCCCTTGGCCCTGTACGAGGAGGGGGTCGACCAGAAGATTGCCATTTTATTGCGACTTCCGGCCAAGAACCCGCACCTGCCGCGCTGGAAGGAGTTGGTCGCCAGGCTGAAGGCCCCCAAGGACGAAGTGCGCATCGCCATTGTCGGGAAATACGTGGATCTGCGGGAGTCCTACAAAAGCCTGCACGAGGCCCTGATCCACGGAGGCGTGGCCCACGACGTCTCCGTGCACCTGGAGTATGTCAACTCCGAGGATCTGACCGAAGCCACAGTGGCCCAGGCCATGGCCGGGCTGCACGGGGTGCTGGTGCCCGGAGGCTTCGGGCATCGCGGGGTGGAAGGCAAGATTGAGACCATCCGGCATGCCCGGGAAAAACAGGTTCCGTTTTTCGGCATCTGTCTGGGCATGCAGTGCGCGGTGATCGAATTCGCCCGCAACGTCCTGAACCTGCCCACGGCCAACTCCGAGGAGTTCGACCCCACCACCGCTGACCCGGTGATCTATCTGATGTCCGAGTGGTACGACCATCGTCGGCAATGCCTCCAGAAACGCGACGCGGGCTGCGCCAAGGGCGGGACCATGCGTCTGGGCGCGTACCCCTGCCGGATCAGACCGGAAACGAAAGCCTTCGTCGCCTACGCCGAGGAACTGGTCCAGGAGCGCCATCGCCACCGCTACGAATTCAATTCCCGCTACGCGGAACGCTTTGAAGCCGCCGGCATGGTGCTCAGCGGACTCTCCCCGGACAACGCCCTGGTGGAAATCGTCGAACTGACCGACCATCCCTGGTTTCTGGGCTGCCAGTTCCATCCGGAATTCAAATCCCGCCCCCTGGCGCCGCACCCCCTGTTCCGAGACTTTATCGGCGCGGCCCTGGCCTTCAAAAATGCAACCAAGCAGTAACGGACACGCCATGATCGACCCGAAACAATTGTATGAACGATCCAAAGCCGGGCCGTTTCTCATCGCCGGACCGTGCGTGCTGGAGAGCCTGGAACTTGCCCTGGAGGTCGCCGAGTCTCTGGCGGACATAGCCCGGCGCGAACAGATCCCCGTGATTTTCAAGAGTTCCTTTGACAAGGCCAACCGTAGTTCGTTGGAATCCTTCCGCGGCCCGGGCCTGGAGCGCGGCATGGAGTGGCTGGCCACGATCAAGGAACGGACCGGCCTGCCCGTGGTCACGGACATCCACGAGCCCAGGCAGGCGGCCACCGTGGCCCAGGTGGCGGACGTGATTCAGATTCCCGCCTTCCTGTGCCGCCAGACCGACCTGCTGCTGGCCGCCGGGGAAACCGGACGGATCGTGAACATCAAGAAGGGCCAGTTCGTGGCCCCCTGGGACCTGCTGCCCGCCGCGGCCAAGGTCCGCTCCACGGGCAATTCCCTGATCTGGCTGACCGAGCGGGGCAACAGCTTCGGATACAACAATCTGGTGGTGGATTTTCGCTCCTTTCCGCTGCTGGGCCAATCCGGTCATCCGGTGATCTTTGACGCCACCCATTCGGTCCAACTCCCCGGCGGCAAAGGGCACGCCTCGGACGGGCAACGGGAATTCGTTCCGGTTCTGACCCGGGCCGCCGTGGCCGCCGGGTGCAACGGCCTGTTCCTGGAGGTTCACCCCAGGCCGGATCAGGCTCTGTGCGACGGGCCCAATAGTTGGCCTTTAGACAAACTGCCCGCGCTGCTGGGTGATCTGCTGCGGATCTGGAGGCTTGACCATGAATGCTGAAGAACGTGCCCGACGGGTTCGGCTGCTGATCCTGGACGTGGACGGAGTGCTTACGGACGGCGGGCTGTATTTCGACGCCCAGGGGCGGGTCAGCAAGCGCTTCAATGTCCAGGACGGGCTGGGAATCAAGATGGCCCAGACAGCGGGGCTGGAGTTCGCCATCATCACCGGCCTGGACTCCCCGGCCGTGGCGGCCAGGGCCAAGGAACTGGGCATCACGGAATACCACCCCGGCCAGGTCAAAAAAGCCCCGATCATCCGCGAGATCTGCCGGAGCAGGGAGCTTGATCTTTCCCAACTGGCCTATCTCGGCGACGACTGGGTGGACGCGGCCCCCCTGCGCCTGGTCGGCCTGCCCATGGCCGTGGCCAATGCCCAGCCGGAGATCAAGGAACTGGCCGTCTGGACCAGCCAGGTCGCCGGGGGCCACGGCGCGGCCCGAGAAGCCATCCGGTTCATCCTCACGGCTCAGGGCGCGTACGAACCATTGTGGCGGCAGTGGCTGAACGACGAATAGGCGTGGGCCGCCTTGTTGGAACAACCGATCGCTTCGCTTCCTACCAATTCAAATTCGATAATGCGTTACTCGCTTGAGAAAATGCAGCTATCAGAGTCGGCGTCGGTATCGGAATCGGTATCGATACTTTGATCGCCTTTCCCTTAAATTGATCCCGATTCCGATAGCGACACCGAAAGACCATCATTGCTTTTCATAATGTTATCCTTGGCGTCCCTGGTGCCTTGAGCAACCATCGGGAGCGGGCGGTTCACATGGGTTTGAGCCCCTCAAGAATTCTACTTGTCGGCCCTTCCTGGGTCGGGGACATGGTCATGGCCCAGAGCTTGGTGCAGATGCTGCTCCGGCGGTTCCCGGACGGAGAGGTGGACGTCCTGGCCCCGGCCTGGAGCGCGGCCCTGGTAGCGCGGATGCCCGGAGTGCGCCGAGCCGTGACCCTCTCCGCGGGACACGGACGGCTGGGACTGCGGGAGCGGCTGGCCCTGGCCCGCCGCCTGCGCGGAAGCTATGACCAGGCACTGGTCCTACCTAATTCCCTGAAATCCGCCCTGGTACCGTTCCTGGCCCGCATTCCCCAGCGCACCGGCTATCTCGGCGAGTGCCGATACGGCCTGCTGAACGATCCGCGAAAACTGGACAAGCACCGCCTGCCCATGACCGTCCAACGGTTCGTGGCCCTGGGGCTGCCCAAGGACGCGCAGCAGCCTCCGGACGTGCCCACCCCGCGCCTCGAAGTCCCTGCCGCGGACGTCCAACAAGCCCTGGGCGAGCTGAACTTGGACACGGCCCGGAACATCCTGGTCCTCTGCCCCGGGGCAGAGTACGGTCCGGCCAAGCGCTGGCCGGCCGGGCACTTTGCTGAAGTGGGCAGTATCCTGGCCGAACGGGGCTGGAAGGTATGGGTAATGGGGTCGGCCAAGGACCGCGAAGCAGCCCAAACCGTGTGCGATCTGGTCGGCCCGGCGGCCGTGAATCTGGCCGGACGGACCTCCCTGGCCCAGGCCGTGGACCTGATTTCCCTGGCCCGGGCCGTGGTCAGCAACGATTCCGGCCTGATGCACGTGGCCGCGGCCCTGGATCGTCCCCTCGTAGCGGTTTACGGCTCCTCGGACCCCGGCTTCACCCCGCCGCTCAGCCCGACCTCGCGCATCGTCTCCCTGAGCCTGCAATGCAGCCCCTGCTTTCAACGCCAGTGCCCGGAGGGCCACCTGAACTGCCTTCAAAGCCTTACTCCGGACCTCGTCCTGACCCGATTGGCCGAACTGCTCCCGGATCTGGATGCCGGACGGCCCGTCAAAGCCGAGGAGCGTTAGAGATATGGCTGTTGCTGATTTGTGGCGCAGGCATCCTGCCTGCGTGGACAGGCAAGATGCCTGTCCCACCATTTTAATGCATCCTAACTCCCCATGTCTGATTTAATGCAGCCTCCCATTTGCGACCCACCACGACCAGCAGTTTACGTGGTCCGCCGTCAGTCCACGGGCGGCGGGGCCGAAACAGCGGCGGCGCGGCTGGTGAAGCATTTGTCCGCATTCTGGGAGGTTCATCGGCTTGCAGCGGGAACGCGCATCGCCGGACGGGCACTGGCCGGCGGCGCGGGGCCGGGCTGGTGGCGAGCGCTGCGCTTCGCGTCCGACGTGGATGCGGCCCTGACGGACCGGCCTGGCGTGATTCTCAGTCTGGAACGGGGGCCGAAATGTCACATCTACCGGGCCGGGGACGGGGTGCATCTGCGCTGGCGCTCGTTGCGTTTTGGCAGCTCCCCGTTGTGGATGACCAACCCCCTGCACTGGCTCTACCCTCGCCTGGAAGCCAAAACCGTGGCCTCCGCCCGCCTGGTGGTCACCAACTCGGAAATGGTCCGTCGGGAGATGGAACGGACGTATCCCCAGGCCGCTCATAAATTGCGGGTGGCGCTCAACGGCTTTGATCCGCAGCGTTTCTTTCCAAACCCCGATCCGACCAGGCAGCTTGTCCGAGCGCTCAACCCGCCAATATCAGACCTGCCGGAATTAAACCTGCCGACCCCATACCGACTGTTTCTCTTCGTGGGCAGCGGCTGGCAACGCAAAGGGTTGGCCCGAGCATTGGAACTCCTGGCCGCTTATAATCAAGCCGTTGTGCCGAATGAGCCACGGGGCGTGCTGCTGGTGGTGGGCAAGGGCAGGCCGGAACAATTCCGATCACTGCTTCAAAAATGGAATCTTGACTCCCAGGTGCGCTTTTTGGGCGTCCGATCGGAGCTGACCCGACTCTATCAAGCCGCGGACATCATGGTCCTGCCCACGCTCTACGACCCCTTTGCCAACGCCTGCCTGGAAGCCATGGCCTGCGACTGTCCGGTGCTCACCACCGCCAACAACGGCGCCGCCGAAGTGATCGCCCATGGACGGACGGGATACGTGCTCAAGAGTGGACTGGAAGGCGACCTGACCGACGCGGTGCACTGGCTGCGCACATCGTCCCGCCGCCCAGGAGAAGTGGCCGCAAGCGTGGCCGCGTTGACCGTGGACCGGGAAATGCGGGCCTTTTCGGCCCTGATACGGGAATTGTCGGCGTCGGGGCTTTGAACCCCGCTTTGAGCGGGGGGAGTTCAGCGAACAACTCGAACAGCCAAAAAAGGCGAGGCCGAGCTGCCCGCCCGACCTCGCCTTTTGTACCATCGCCCATTTCATTCCGAGCCGGTTTTGCTCGGTCGGACTGTCATATGGTGCCCAGGGCCGGAATCGAACCGGCACGCCCATCTCTGAGCGAGGGATTTTAAGTCCCTTGTGTCTACCAGTTCCACCACCCGGGCACTGCTCGTCCACTTATCCTTTCGACCTTTCTTCCGTCAATCGCCGCCGGGCCGGTTTTCGTCCTTTCGGCTTTACCTGGAATCTGCTAGAGCCTGGAAAATTTTTGAATACAGGAGATACGCCTCGTCATGCACGCCCAACCTTTGGATATCGCCGTTTCCACGCTGATCATCGCCCGCGACGGGCAGAAGGCGGCTCAGGAACAGGTTCTTGTTGAGCAACCCGTGGAAGTCGCCCTGAATGAGCGGGTCATTGGGACGGCCATGGTTCTGGCCCGTGACCTGGACGTGTTCGGGGCCGGATTTCTTTTCGGACAAGGATATGTGACCACGCCCGACGACATCGTGGAGGTCGTGCTCTGCGAGCAGGGCCGGGTCACGGTGTACGCGCGGACAAATGAAAGAGACGGAGAGCGGGGGGAAGATCGGGAAGCGGAGCCGGAGACCATCATCACCTCCGGTTGCGGCGGAACCGGGCGAATCAGCCGCCGGATGCTGGAGGAGGACTTTTCGCCGGCGGCGGAGAGCCGGATCGATCTGACCCAGGTCGGCGAGCTGATTCGCGGGACCTTGAACGCTTCCACCTTGCAGCAGGACACCCACTGCGTGCATGCCTGCGGCTACTGGGCCGAGGGACGTTTTCTGGGATGTTTCGAGGATGTCGGGCGACACAATGCCGTGGACAAGGTCATCGGGGCGATCCTGCTGAGGCGTTTTCCCACGGGCGGAGCCGTGTACACCACCGGGCGGCTGACCTCGGACATGGTCTTGAAATGCGCCCGGATCGGCATACCCATCGTGCTTTCCCGAACCGCCCCGTCTTCCTTGGGGCTGGACATCGCCAGGCGGGCCGATCTGACGCTCGTCGGATACGCCCGTCCGGGACGGCTGAACATCTTCAACGCGCCCCGGCGCATCATCACCGAGCCGTAAAGCGACGCCCGGTCGTCGGTCTCATCCCGCCAGGCCGACGATGCTGATCCCGTGGGACTCCGCCAAGCTGAGGCTTTCCGGAAGATCCAGAAACAGGCTGCGGCCGGCTTCCACGGCCAGGCAGGACGCTTGGGCCTGGATCATGGTCCGGATGGTTTGCGGACCGATGGCCGGGAGATCCAGTCGCGGGTCCTGGATCGGCTTGAAAACTTTGATCACCACGCATCCCGGCCCGACCAACTCGCCGGCCCGCAGAATCGTGGCGTCGGTGCCCTCCAGGGCCTCCACGGCAACGGCGCTGCGCTTACGAACCACCACGCACTGCCCCACGTCCAAGGAGCCCATTTGCCGGGCCAGGGGCCAGCCGAAATCGATGTCCGCCCGCTCTTCCGGCGTGGGCTTGCGCCGGGTCAGTTCGCCTTCCGGGGTTTTCAGATGAGGCAGAAACTCCTGGGCCGCGACCACGGCCATGCCTTCGCTCTCCAATTCCTGGGTGATGGCCCGCAACAGCACGTCGTCCTGCGTGTTCCGAACCTTCCAGAGCAATTTGGCCGCTCGCCAGTCCGGTCGAAAATCCACGGCCCGGGCCTTATGCACCTTGCCGGCCATGACGATCCGCCCGACGCCTTGCTGCTTGCAAAAGGCGATCAGTTTGCCCAACTGTCCCAGGTGCAGCCATTGCCACGCATCCATATCCCGGGGCAGGTCCGCTTCGGTCTCTCCGCCAAACCCCACTCCCACCACGCGCAACCCCATGGCCCGCGCCCCGTCCAGCACCAACCGCGGCAGACGGCCACCTCCGGCAATAATCGCCAGAGTCCCGGAACGTGCGTCCACCGTGCCCGATTGGCCAAGAAAATCCATCGTCGCCTACCCCGCCTCCAGATCTTTCCAGGCAAATCAGTATTCAGAATTCAGACTCCTTACTCCTGACTCCTGAATTCTGAACATCCCGTGTTTTCTGAATCCTGTCTGCAACATTCCGCCTCAATACACCGGAATGTCCTGCCCGTTGACCTCGAGCTGGTTGTCCGCGGAAACGCCCCGGGTCGTGCCCTGAAGGAATTCAAGGAGAAAAGCGACTTCAGAGGATTCCGGGCAGATCTGCCGGACTTCTTCGATGGCGTCCTGGCGCTTCTTTCCGGAACGCCAGATGATCTTGTAGGCCTTTTCGATGTTGGCCACGGCCTCGGACGAAAACCCCTGGCGTTTCAAACCGATGACGTTGGGACCGTACAGTTTGGCCGGAGTGCCCGTGGCGATCATGTAGGGAGGGATGTCCAAACTGATCCCGGCCTTGCCGCCGATGAAGGCGTAGGCCCCGACCCGGGCGAACTGATGCACGGCGCACAACCCGCCGAGCACGGCCTTGGTGCCGACGTGGACGTGTCCGCCCAGAGTGGCCGCGTTGGCCATGATGACCTTGTCCTCCACCACGCAGTCGTGGGCCACGTGGGCATAGGCCATCAGCAGGCAGTCAGAGCCAAGGCGGGTCACCCCTTCACCGCCCACTGTGCCTCGGTGCAGCGTGGAGTATTCCCGGATCAGATTGCGGTCGCCGATTTCCAGCAGGGTCGGTTCGCCTTTGTACTT
Source organism: Desulfonatronum lacustre DSM 10312 (assembly GCF_000519265.1). Lineage (NCBI taxonomy): Bacteria > Pseudomonadati > Thermodesulfobacteriota > Desulfovibrionia > Desulfovibrionales > Desulfonatronaceae > Desulfonatronum > Desulfonatronum lacustre. Next base: position 3,299,008 of record NZ_KI912608.1, on the reverse strand, counting down.
CACATGCTGGGGATCGCCGCCGATGAAGGCGAAGGAATGCACGTGGTTGTCCGCTCCGAGACGGGTATGGGCGTGGATGCGGACATGGGCATCGACCTTGGTCCGGTCACCGATGACCACGTCCGCGTCGATGACGCACATCGGTCCGATCCGGACGTCCTGCCCCAGTTGCGCGCCCGGATCAACAACGGCGGTGGGATGAATCTGGGTACCCATCACGCCTGCTCCCGATCCACGAACGCGCCGCTGAGCGTCGCCTCGGCCACCACCTGTCCATTGACTTGGGCCGTTCCTGCCATTTTCCAGACGTTCATCTTGTTTCTTACATGACTCATGTTCAACTCCAGTTGGTCTCCGGGCACCACTTGCCGACGGAACTTGACCCGCTCCAACCCGGTGAACAGAAAAAGTTTGTTATGCAGCTCTTCCTTCGGCTTGCTCACCATGAGCAATAATCCGGCGGTCTGGGCCAGGGCCTCGATGATCAGCACTCCGGGCATCAGGGGATAGCCGGGAAAATGTCCCTGAAAAAAGGGCTCGTTGAACGTAACGTTCTTGATCGCCCGAATGGAGGTCTTGGGCTCGAATTCCAGAACCCGGTCCACCAGCAAAAGCGGGTAACGATGGGGCAACAGATCCATGATCCCCCGGATATCGATACGCGAAGGGTCGGTACTGCTCATGATTCTTCCTTGGAAAGGTTCGTTTTCAAAGTTTCGAGTTCTTTTTCCAGCGCGGCCAAACGCTTGGCCATGTCCGGCAGGCGGTTCCAGGTAGCGGCGACTCGGAGGAACTTCCTGGCTTCCACCGCCGGAGAGCCGAGATAATCTTGGCCTCCGGCAAGGGACCGGTTCACCCCGGATTGGGCTCCGACCCGGCAGCCGTCGCCCAGGTGCAGATGGTCGGCGATACCAACCTGGCCGGCCAGGGTGACCCGCTCGCCCAGCCTGGAACTCCCGGCGATGCCCACCTGGGAAACCAGGATGCAATGGGGCCCGACCTCCACGTTATGTCCGATCTGCACGAGGTTGTCGATTTTCGTCCCGGCTCCGATTCGGGTGGCCCCCAAGGTGGCCCGGTCGATGGTGGTGTTGGCCCCGATCTCCACGTGATTCTCGACCACGAGGTTGCCGATCTGGGGTACCTTTTCCAAACCTCGGGGGCCGGGAGTGTAGCCGAAGCCGTCACTGCCCAACACGGCCCCAGGGTGAATGATCACGTCGTCGCCCACCACCGTCCCGGACATGAGCACCGCGTTGGGATAGATGGTCACCCGATCACCGATCCGGCAGTCCTCGCCCACGTACACGCCGCTGAACAGCCGAGAATCCTTTCCGATTTCCGCGCCCTGCCCCACGAAGACGAAAGGATACACGGTCGCCGAGGAATCCACACGGGCCTCCGGATGGATCCAGGCCGCCTCGTCGTGACCGGAAAATCGCCCTTGTGGGACGGCATACAGACGCAGAGCCCGAGTGAAATCCAGGTAAGGATTGGCGCTGATCAAGGCCGAGCCGACCTCCGAGGCAAACTCGGCCGGGACGATCACCGCCCCGGCCTTGGTCATTCGGAGTTGGGACAAATGCTTCGGTCCGGCAAGAAAGCTCAGTTCGTCGGCCCCCGCGCTTTCCAAGCCGGCCAGCCCGTGAATGGCCAAGTCCGGCCCCTGCATGGACAGTTCCAACAGCCCGGCCAGTTCGGAGAGCGTATGGGCCATGACCGTTACCTGGCCTGCCAAGCCTTGTTCAATTCTTCTTTCAGGGCGTCAGTGATGACCACGGCGTCGTCGGCATACACCAAGCCGGAGGCGTTGCCGTCGATGATCATGGTAAAATTGTTTTGCCTGCCGTACGTGTCGATGACATTGATCAGCAGTTCCAGGATCGGCTCACTCAGACGATCCTCCTCAGTCTTCATCTTCACCTGAAACGCCTGAAACTGGTCTTGAAAGTCACGCACCTTCCGGCGGTACTCCAGTTCCTTGTCTTGCTGGGCTTCCTGGCTGAGGACCATGCTTTGACGCTGCAGCTCGTCGCGCAACTTGGTGATGGTCTCGTTCTGCGCGTCCAATTCACCCTTCATGGATTCAAATCGGGTGCGCAGTTCGTTCATGGCCTGCTGGCCGGGAATCGACTCCGCGATGATAGCCTGCATGTCCAGGATGCCGACCTTGACCTGGGCCCAGGCCGGAGTGGCCGCTCCGACCGCCAGAAACAGCGCCGCGACGAGCAACGCACGAAAACAAAAACGCATACTGACTCCTTGGATTGTTGTCTGATTAGTTGGGTGACGCAAAAAACTATTCCTGATCGTAACTACTCAGCTCATCCGAGTAAAAACGGCCTGGATACCCGCCTTCGCGGGTATGACTGACTCGGAGATGGCATTGGAAAACACGTCATTCCCGCGAAGGCGGGAATCCAGGTCATGCTTGCCGCAAGTTTTTGAAAGTTACCTTTTTCCAGTTAATCAATCTGAATACTTACCCTTATCTAGAAAATCTGGCCAATGGTAAACTCTATTCCACTTTGGCGATCACCTTCGAGGCGATCAAGTCCATAACCGTATTCCAGACGCAGCGGTCCCAGAGGCGAGTACCAGCGGATACCGGTGCCGACGCTTTTATAAAGCTTGGACCCGAAGGATTCTCCGTCGTCCCAGACGTTGCCGGCGTCGAAAAAGACCAAGCCCACCAAGCCCATTTCCTGGTTTAGGGGGAACAGGTACTCGAAGTTGGTGAAAAACTGTTGCGTCCCACCGATTCGATCCCTGGTCTCCGGATCGCGCGGCGAAATTTCCATCCCCGGATAGCCGCGAACGCTGTCGATGCCGCCAAGATAGAACCGCTCGAAAACCGGGGCCTCATTTCCGTCGTTGTCGAACAGGAAGCCCACCTGCCCTCGCCAGTGGAAGACCGTGTCCCAGAAAAGCGGGTAGTAGAAGTGGGTATCGTAAGTGGATTTGATGAAATGGTCGTCGCCCTGCAAAATACCGCCGGAATACTGGACCGACAGCGTGTTCACCGTGCCGCGGGACGGATTGAATATCCTGTTGGTGGTGTCCCGGCTGACTGCGGCATAGGTGGAACTGGCCCATTTGGTGCCTTCGGCGTCCCGGATGCGCTGGGCCGCGTTCTCCTTGATGTTGAAAATGGTGTACCGCTCCAGGCGATAGTTCCAGTACAACCTGGTGTACTCGCCAAGCGGATAGGACAGGCGAAATCGACCGCCCACTGCCTTCCGGTCGTAATCCTTGAAATCCCGCGTCCAGTAATAAATGTCCGTGCCCACGCCCAAAAGCGTATCCCGCCAAGCCGGGTTGGTCAGGCTGATGTCGTACATCGTGCTGCGTCCGCTAAACGTGCCTCTGAGGGACAGATTGTAGGCCCTGCCGAACAGGTTGCGCTCCTGGACCTGGCCGGAAACGAAGACCTTGTCCAGGCTGGAATAGCCGATACCGGCGCTGAGCATTCCGGTGGGCTTTTCCTTGACCGTGACCTTCAGGTCCAATTCGCTGGGATCAGGAGTGGCCAGGGTTTCAATGTCCACCATTTCAAAAAAGTCCATCCGGACGAGGCGTTCATTGGAACGGGCCAATTTGGCGCCGCTGAACAAATCCCCGTCCCCGAGGCGCATTTCCCGGCGGATGACGTTGTCCCGTGTTTTCGTATTGCCCTCGATGAGCACGCGACGAATGTAGACCAAAGAGCCCTTGTCCAGGACGTAAATCACGTTGACCAGCAGTTCGTCCCGCTGGATGTCCAACTGAGCGTCGCTTTGGGCAAAGGCGTATCCGTACTCAGTATAGTGGTCGGCCAAGGTCTGCAGGTCCTGACGCAGGACGGATCGGTCGAAGTACGTGCCTCGTGCTTGAAGATCGTCCAGGGAGATCAGCTTCAGAAGTTCTTCTTCAGGGTCCAGAAGATCGCCGCGGAAGGCGATGGTTCCGATTTTGTATCTGGGCCCTTCTTCCACCTTGAAGGTGATGCGGATGCCCTCTTCCAGGTATTCCACTTCAGGTTGGCCGACCCGTGCGTCCAGAAAACCGCGGTTGGCATAGTAGGCTTCCAGGGCCGCGGCGTCACGTTCCAGCAGTTCTTCCCGCAAAATCCCCGTACCGGTCATCCAGGAAAAAAGCCCCCGCTCACCGAGCACCAACTCCTTGCGCAACTCGCGCTGGCTCAGGGACTGGGCCCCCTCGATGACGATATCGCGGATAAACAACCGGTTGCCTTCATCAACGGTGATGTTCAGTCTGGCCTGACGGGGATCGGTCTGTTCCAGATTGTAGTCCACCTGGGCCAGATAGTACCCCTTTTGCCGGTACAATTCCCTGATCTTGCCCAGGTCGTCGGACAATATCCTGGGATTGATGATGCTTCCCGTGCGGGTGGTGATGGCCTTGAGAATGTCCCCTTCCTTGATTTCCTTGGCCCCGACCACGCTGATGGCCTGGATTCGAGGACGCTCGGTGACTTCGAAGGTCAGGATCTTGCCACTGGGGCCGTCCTCCACCCGGATGGTGATGTCGTCGAAAAAGCCCAATTCAAAAAGACGCCGGATATCCTCGTTGACAATCTGAGGGTCATAAATATCCCCCTTCTGGCTGCGAATGCGCAGCAGAACCACGTCCGATCCCAGGGTTTGGTTTCCTTCCACCAGGATCTCGGCGATGGTCTCCACCTGGCGCAACTCGCGGGTGACCAGCTCGGCCAGCTCTTCCACCGCGGGCAGCAGGTTGATCAACCCGTCCCGGACCACGAAAAACGATTTGGCCGGTTTCAGACCAAAAGCCTCCACCAAGCGCACGTCCAGGCTGATGTTCTCGCCGATCTGGCTGAAACTCCCGTAGATGGCGTGCGCGGAAGCGGAAAGCAACGCCATGTCCCGGGCCGCGGACAGGTCCAACTCGATTAATTCCTGGTCGCGCAACAGTTGCGTGGTCTGGTCTCCGGGGTGGACCTCGAAGCCGTTGGCCCGCAGCCTTTCCCGCAGCAGCTCCGGAAGGCCCTCATGGAGATGGTCGAGATCCGGCGCGGCGTTGATTTCGAAGGGCAGGACGATCAACTTCATGGCGGAACCGGTCTGGGCTGTGGCCTGGGCTCCGGTCTGCGCCGCGGCCTGCAGTGGCGCGATGAGCCAAAACACGGAAAACAAGGCCATGGCGAAGAGAACGCCGCCGATCGGTCTCAGGCGGTTCGACTTGAGCGAAAACGGACGGAATTTTGGGGTCATAAAGTGCCTCGCAGCAACGCCAGGGTTACCAGTCCGTTGAAAAACTCCCCGCGTGGCCGCAAAAAGTTCAAACTCTCACGTATGAACGAATACGCTTCGACCTTGAACATTTTTTGCTCCTTGGACTTGGAGTTTTTGAACAAACTGTCGGGTAAGGATTTCGAACGGTTACAAGGAAAACAGTTCACCGCCACGCAACTCGTATCGATGCCGCATGGCTTGAGCCAGATCTTGATTGTGGGTCACGACGACCAAACTCGTTTCCAGGGTTTGATTCAATTCCAAAAGGACGCGTTTCACGCTCTCTCCGGCTTCCTCGTCCAGATTTCCGGTGGGTTCGTCCGCGAGGATCAGCCTGGGTTTGAGCAGCAAAGCCCGGGCAATGGCCACCCGTTGGCGCTCGCCGCCGGAAAGGGTGGTCACCCGATGCCTGCCGCGGTCCGCCAGGCCGACCATGTCCAACATCGTGGCGGCCTCACGCCGGGACCAGGCATGGGATCGCCCGGCGATCAGACCGGGCATGGCCACGTTTTCCAACGTGGAGAACTCCGGCAATAAGTGATGAAACTGGAACACGAAGCCGACGCTCTCGTTGCGCAGTCGATCCTTTTCAGCCCGCGTCAACGTGGTCGTGTCCCGACCGGCAAAAAAAACCGAGCCGGAGGTGGGCTGGTCCAGGGTACCCAGGATGTGCAACAAGGTGGATTTCCCCGATCCGGACGCACCGAGCACGGCCGCGGTTTCTCCGGACCGCAGGGTGAAGTCCACGTGCTTGAGGATGGTCAACCGCTCCGCCGTGCTGTGCACCTCCTTGCCGAGTCCCCGCACGTCAAGCAACAACGCGTCACTCATACCGCAGAGCCTCGGCGGGTTGCAACCGGGACGCCTGGCGGGCCGGGTAGAGCGTGGCCAGAAAACACATCCCCATGGCCGCCACGGCGATGATGGTCATGTCCGTCCATTGGAGCTGCACCGGCAGGTGGTCCAGATAATAGACGTCCATGGGCAGCTGAATGAACTGATAGCGCTGGAGCAGATAGCAGAGCAGCAAACCGATGGCGAAGCCCAGGCTTGTGCCCACGGCTCCGATGATCGTGCCCAGGAGGATGAAAATCCGGGCGATCCGTTTCGGCCCCGCGCCCATGGAGGCCATGATGGCGATATCCCTGGTCTTCTCCATGACCAGCATCACCAACGTGGTGATGATACTGAAGGAGCCGACCAGGACGATCATCACCAAAATCACGAACATGGCCGCTTTTTCCAACTTGAGCGCGGCAAAGAGGTTTTGGTTCATCTGCATCCACGTCCGGACTTGCAAGGGAAAGCCACCCAAAGATATTTCCAGTTGCTGGGCGACACGCGGCGCGGCGTCCACGTCGCGCAACCGGACTTCCAGGCCGGTGACCAGATCGCCGCGAAACCCCAGCACGGACTGGGCCGCTGGAATGGTCACGTAAGCCAGGGATGAGTCGTACTCGAACATCCCGGTGCGAAACACTCCCCGGACCACGAAGGTTTCCACGCTGGGGGCAAAACCGGCCGCGGAACGCTGCCCCGCGGGCGAAAGCAGGTTCACCTCGGAACCTACCCGCAACCCGAGCCTCCCGGCCAATTCTGACCCCACGAAAATTCCCCGTCCAGCGGGATCATCCACCAAATCCTGGACATCGCCCATGATTAAGTCACGGGACAGGGTGATCACGCCGCGAGCGGCAGCGGGGTCGATCCCGCGCAGGACCACGCCCTTGACGCCCATACCCGTGCTCAGCATCACTTCCGAAAAGACGAAAGGCATCGCCCCGACCACCCCGGGCACGGACCCGGCGCGCTCGGTCAGATGGTCATAATCCCGGATCACGCCTTCCAGGCTGGTGACCACGATATGGGCGTTCACCCCGAGAATTTTGTCGCGCAGCTCGTTGCTGAAACCGTTCATCACCCCCAGAACCACGATCAAAGCCGCCACCCCCAGGGCCACGCCAAGCACGGAAACCCAGGAAATAACGGAGATGAAGGCGTGATTGCCTCGGGTCAGGAGATAGCGCAGGGCGATGAAGCGCTCGAATCTCATGGGTTTGGGCCGACCTCCGGACGCAGCAACGGAAACAGGATGACTTCGCGGATCGAGGGGCTGTCCGTGAGCAGCATCACCAATCGGTCGATGCCCACGCCCTCGCCCGCGGCCGGAGGCATGCCGTACTCCAGGGCGCGGACATAGTCGTCGTCCATGAAGTGGGCTTCCTCGTCTCCGGCCTCCTTCTCCTTGACCTGCTCCTCGAAGCGGCCGCGCTGGTCCATGGGGTCGTTCAATTCGGAAAAGGCATTGGCCATTTCCCTGCCGGCGATGAACAACTCGAACCGGTCCGTGACCTGGGGATCGTCCTCGTTGCGCCGGGAGAGAGGAGAAATATCCGTGGGATAGTGATAGATGAAATGGGGCTGGATCAGCTTGGGTTCCACCAGCAGATCGAACAGCTTGGCCTGGAGTTTGCCCAGCTTTTCATTCACATGGGCCTTTTCCCCCAGCTTGAGCACCAGGCTTCTGGCCTGGTCGTACTCCATGTACTGCTCCGGCCGCAGCCCGCCCAAGGTCTCCAGGGAGTCGAAAAAGGTCAGCCGCTGCCAGGAGCCGCCCAGGTTGATCATCTCGCCCTGATACGGAACCACCTCGTTTCCCGTGACGGTACGGGCCAAATCCGCGAACATCCGTTCGGTCAGGTCCATCAAATCCCGGTAGTCGGCATAGGCCTGGTAGAACTCCAGCATGGTGAATTCCGGGTTGTGCTGGGTGGAAATGCCCTCGTTGCGGAAATTCCGGTTGATCTCGTAGACCCGTTCGAATCCGCCCACCAGCAGCCGCTTCAGGTACAGCTCCGGAGCGATGCGCAGATAGAGCTTCATGTCCAGGGCCTTATGATGGGTCGTGAAGGGTCGGGCCGTGGCGCCGCCGGGGATGGGCTGCATCATCGGCGTCTCGACTTCCATGAAGCCCTCGTTGTCCAGGTAGGAACGCAGAAAGCGCACGATCTGGGTCCGGCGTTGAAAAATCTCCCGGGTCCGGGGGTTGACCATCAGGTCCACGTAGCGTTGACGATAGCGGACTTCCACGTCCTTCAAGCCATGATACTTTTCGGGCAAAGGACGCAGAGCCTTGCTGACCAGGTCCACGCTTTCGGCCTTGATAGTCAGTTCGCCGGTCTTGGTCCGGAACAAACCGCCCTTCACGCCGACAATGTCACCGATGTCGAATTTCTTGAACAGCGCGTACTTTTCCGTGCCCACTGTATCACGCTGGACAAAAACCTGCATCTGTTCCGTGGCGTCCTGAAGGTGCAAAAAAGCGGCCTTGCCGAAGGAGCGCTGGCTCATGACCCGTCCGGCCACGGCGAACGTCTCTTCCAAGGCCTCCAAGGCCGTCTCGTCATGGTCTTGGTACGCGGCCTTGATCCGCGCCAGTTCGGTGTTCTTTCGAAAATCGTTGGGATACAGGGCCACTCCGGACGCCTGAAGCTGGGTGAATTTCTCCAGTCGCTGTTTTTGGAGCTGGCTCAAGTTTTGGTTCTGCTCGGTAGTCAAAATCGTTCCTCAGTTGTTCATGGCCGCCGACCATGATGGGGTGATTCGGGAAAAGCGGGCGAGGTGACTGATGACGTAGACGGCATGACAAGAGAAGCTCTGTTCATGAAGGCGGAAATCCTGCGCCGGAATGAGGCCATCCACGGAGTGCGACGAGTCGTCGCGAGTTCGCGATTATTTGGTCCGCGATCAGCCGAAACGACAACGTGATTGCGTATGCCAAGTCCGCCGATTCGTCAAGAAATCGACGACGCGGGCCGAACGCGCCGCGATGTTCAGCTTGACCGGGGTTTTCAATACGGTTTAGGAATCGGAGATTTTCGCGTCCATCCAGTTCTTGTCGGCAGTCCGTTCAAAAACCCCAAGTGCAAGGAGCGAGAAAAGTTTAAGGTTGAAGCGTAGTTAGTAATACGCGAGAGTTTGAACTTTTTGCAGCGACGCGGCAATTGGGAGTTTTTCAACGGACTGTTAAGCCCCATTAACGCCCAGGAGGTGTCAGTGTCCGTCCATGTGGTTCATCATCCGCTCGTGCAGCACAAGCTCGGGGTCATGCGCCAGCATGACGTCAGCACCAAGAACTTTCGGGAACTGGCCTCGGAACTGGCCAGACTGTTGACCTACGAGGCGACCAAGGATCTCGTCACCGAGACCAGGACCGTCAAGGGATGGTGCGGGCCCGTTCAAGTGCAGCGGATCAAGGGCAAAAAGATCACCGTGGTGCCCATACTCCGGGCCGGTCTGGGCATGCTGGACGGCGTGCTGGACATGATCCCCGGGGCCAAGGTCAGCGTGATCGGCATTTACCGCAACGAGGAAACCCTGGAACCGGTCCGCTACTACGTCAAAACCGCCGGAAACATCGACCAACGGATGGCCCTGATCCTGGACCCGATGCTGGCCACCGGCGGGACCCTGCTGGCCACCATCGACCTGCTCAAGGAAGCCGGTTGTCGCCGGATTAAGGGCGTCTTCCTGGTGGCCGCGCCCGAAGGCCTGCGCCGGGTGGAAGCGGCCCATCCGGACGTGGAAATCTACTTGGCGGCAGTGGACGAACGCCTTGACGACCGAGGCTACATTCTGCCCGGGCTGGGAGATGCCGGGGACAAGATATTCGGTACTAAATAATATCGAGGGAGCCATCATGACGGAAAAAACAACTTCGACGATTTCCACGCCGGAATACAATTTTCGGCTCAAAGACAGCCTGCTTGGCCTGCAAATGCTGTTCATCGCCTTCGGCGCCCTGGTTCTGGTCCCGCTGCTCACCGGCCTGGATCCCAACGTGGCCCTGTTCACCGCCGGCGTCGGGACACTGCTGTTTCAGATCATCACCAAGGGCAAGGTCCCGGTGTTTCTGGCTTCCTCCTTCGCCTTCATTCCGGCCATCATGTTCGGCGTCCAGACCTGGGGCATTCCGGCCACCATGTCCGGCCTGGCCGCGGCCGGTCTCGTCTACGTGCTCCTGGGCCTGTTCATCAAGTGGCAGGGGCCGGGCATCCTGATGCGCTTCCTGCCGCCCATCGTCTATGCTCCGGTGATCATGGTCATCGGGCTGATTCTGGCTCCAGTGGCCGTGAACATGGCTCTGGGCAAGACCGGGGACGGGTCCATCCAACTGATCAGCGAAGGCCTGGCATTGTTCATCGCTCTGGCCTCCCTGACCACCACCATCCTGGTCACTCTGCTGGGCAAGGGCGTCTTCCGCCTGGTGCCGATCATGTTCGGCATCCTGGTGGGATACGTGCTCTGTCTGCTGTACGGCTTGGTCGATTTCACGCCGGTCCGGGAGGCCCCCTGGCTGGCCCTGCCCAACTTCGTCCTTCCGGAATGGAACTGGCAGGCCATCCTGTTCATCGTCCCCATCGCCATTGCCCCGGCCATCGAGCACTTCGGGGACATCCTGGCCGTGAGCAGCCTGACCGGTAAAAACTACGTCAAGGATCCGGGCATTCACCGGACCATGTTCGGCGACGGTCTGGCCACCACGGTAGCCGCCTGCCTGGGCGGTCCGCCCAACACCACCTATTCCGAGGTCACCGGCGGCGTGGCCCTGACCAAGGCCTTCAACCCGGCAATCATGACCTGGGCGGCCATCGCGGCCATCGTCCTGGCCTTCGTGGGCAAGCTCGGCGCATTGCTGCAGACCATCCCGGTTCCGGTCATGGGCGGCATCCTGGTTCTTCTTTTCGGCGCAATCATGGTGGTCGGACTGAATACCCTGGTCCGGGCCAAGGAAGACCTTATGGAGCCCCGCAACCTGATCATCATCTCCGTGATCGTGGTCTTCGGCATGGGCGGCATGGCCTTCCAGACCGGCGAGTTCGTGCTCAAGGGCATTGGCCTGGCTGCCATCGCGGGCATTATCTTGAACCTGATTCTGCCGGATCGGAAGATTTAGGTTTGGGGTTGGTTCACGTTTCAGCGACGAGACCACCGTACCGTACATCTTTTAACCGTTGAACCGTGAACCGTTGAACCCAGGAACCCTACGGGAGAACGTCCATGATGAGCGATGATGCCCGCCACATTCTGCTGTGGGGGCTGGAGGCCGTGGCCTGGGTCTTCCGGGGAGCCGACGGAGGGCGCTGGTCCCAGGTCCGGACCGACTGCCTGCCCAAGTTGGCCGGGATTCTTCTTTTCCTGCAATCACGGGGACTGGTTGACGTCGACCTGCTCGATCTGGCCGAACAGGTCCACCTCCTTGCAGACGAGAATGCCTCGGCCATGACACCGGAAAACCTGGAGGCGGAATACGTCCGGCTGTTCGTGAACCACCGCGGCGGGACGAGCGTTCCTTTGTGCCAATCGTGTTATACAGGCGAAGGCCTGATGATGGGCGATCCAGCCGTGGCCATGCAGTCCCGGCTGGATCGGGCAGGCCTGAAGGTCGACATGACGCTGGGCATGCCCCCGGACCACATTGCCATTGAGTTGGTCTACCTGATGTCCCTTTTTCCGGAACAACAACCATCGCCGGTTTTGTCTCCGACTGCTTCACCATCTGGCAACTCGCCCGGCGAACCACCCTCCGAATTCGCCCGCCACGTGCTCTCGCCCTGGGTCGGCGAACTGCGCAAGCGGATGATCGAGGCCCAGGCCTCCCCTTTGTTTCACCTCGCAGCGACTGTTCTTGTCGTTTTGACCGAATACATCAAAGATGAAAGAAACCCTTTCTCCGCTTCCACCACTTGACGAGAGGGTGAGTCTTATATAGACACGTTTCCTTCAACGCATTCCCTGGTAGCTCAATCGGCAGAGCGGGTGGCTGTTAACCACTAGGTTGGCGGTTCAAGTCCGTCCCGGGGAGCCAAGACAATCAAGGCCTCTAGAATTTCTAGAGGCCTTTTTTGTTGTAAATCTGTTCTCATTAAAAATCCAAACCGCGATCACTATCGATACCGCTCCGAGAGCGCGTGAGCCCAAATCTGCCCTTTCGTAATTGGCGAACCTGCTTGCGCGCCTTTACGATGAGTGATACGGAACCGGTCAGAATTTATGAGGTTAACCCCCTCCATATCCAGAATGGTCCTAGTCCGGCAAGGTCTTCGGCATCCAGGTCACCGACACGATCACGGTGCAGGCAGACAAAGCAAATTTCGGGATGAGTTGAATGAGATCGGGCAGTAACGGCTGAGTACACCACTCCCACAACCTGACTGAACCAAAAAGGAGTCATCTCATGGGCGACACGAAAGGCAAGAAGGAAAAGGCCAAGGACAAGAAGCAGAAAGATGCCAAGAAGGAAAAGCAGAAAAAGGGGAAGTAAAGAGCTGTCGTGACTTTTCACCCTGCGCGAAGGTAGGAATTCTGACACGGGAAGTGTCAAGAGCCTGAAATTTGGTCACGGACTTCGGGCGCGGAAAAATGCCTTCCAGCTTGCGACAGGGCAAGACTTGGGGTAGGGCTCTGTTCCATTAACGTGCTCGGCTACCGAGCCCGGAAACCAACGAGGTGGGTATGCGCTTTCTGATCGTGGAGGACGACTTTACCAGCAGATTGATGCTTCAACGGATCATCAAGCCCTACGCGCAGTGCGATCTGGCGGTGAATGGCGAAGAGGCGGTCCAGGCCTTCAAGATGGCCCACGAGGAAGGGCAGCCCTACGACTTGGTCTTGATGGACATCATGATGCCCGTCAAGGACGGCCAGCAAGCCCTGATGGAAATCAGGGAGTACGAACGCTCCCAAGGCGTCAGCCCCAAGGATGAAACACGAGTGATCATGCTCACGGCCCTGGGTGATCCGAAAAACGTCGTGGACGCCTATTACAAAGGCGGTGCCAGCTCGTATCTGGTCAAACCCATCGACAAGGGCCTGCTCCTGGAGGTCATCCGCAACACCGGCCTGCGGATCTGACGCCTTTCCCGCTTTCGATCCATCTTGGCATCTCATTTGAGCCCCGGACAGGGACGATACTTCCGTATAGCAAGAGAGCCGCGCAAGAATACTTGAGCGGCTCTCTTTTTTGCGAGGCTGAAGGACCGACCCGGATTCACTAGGCGATCCCTCGACGAAACCGCTCCAGATAGCGCTGGTAGACCCAGGTTCCCAGCTCCAGAACGTCGTTCTCCCGCACGGGGGTCCAAGCGGTCTTACCGCTTTGGTCATTTTTTCCGTGATGGGTGATTTCCAGCCCGAACTCCACGTCCTTGTTCAGATAGTCCTCCCGCCTGTAGCTGATCCGCCCTTTCAACCAGAAGACCTGATGGCCGTTATCGGCCTGTTCGCTCAAGACAATCCAGACGACCAGTCTCGCTCCCTTCGTCCACGCGGCGGGGCCCACGGGCTTGCCCTCCGCGGCGGGAATCTCCCCCTTCGAAAGGGTTTCGGCGGAAATGTCCTTGAGCAACTTCGCGGCCAACCGCATCCGGATACCGCCCGCCGAAACGTCCTGAATGGTCACGAGACCCTGCTCGAAGTGCTGTCCCCCAACCATGGGCGGACGCAGTTTGGCCCGACCGGCCTCGGGGCACCGGAAGACCATTTTCCCATCTTCCCAAAGCGAAAAATTCAAAATGTCGCCTGAGGCCGGATCAAGACGGATGCTGGACCGACGCTGGCCGATGTCCAGGCCGACGGGGCGTTTCAGGATCAGGTTGAAGTCGAATCGCGAGGCGGCGGCATCCAGGACCGGACTGGGAAAGTTGTAAAAAATGTCCGCCTTTCGAGAGTTGTCCCGGACCTTGAAATAACACGTCACCACCTGCCCCACCCAGGACTTGGGATTGGCGCTCAGCCCGGAAACCTCGACGGTCAGATTCCTGTCCCTGATCTCCCGGAGCATTCCGGAGACGTCGAACCGGCTGCCTTGTTCGCGAGTCAGGGATATGATGAACTTGGCGCGCAAATCCAGGGCGTCTTGCAGTAAGCCTTGAATGGTGTCCGGGTCGGTGATGCTCAGGGGAGAAGTCATGGGAGGAGTCTGGTCGGTATCTTGATCGAGTCGGGCTTGGAGTTTGTAAAATCGCAAAGCCCAGGCCAAGCACAGGATCTGGCCCAGGTATCTGGCTCAGGCATCTGGCCCAGGCATTTGGCACGGGCAAAGCCCTTTTTGGTGTATCTACTCAGCACATTTTGTATCCGCCCTTGCTCCGGCAATCGGAGTCGGGGTCGCTATCGGAATCGGAACAGGAAAAATTTTGAACGCTTCCCAGCGTTTTCGATCCCGATCCCGATACCGATCCCGACTCCGACAACGGCATTACTCTATGCTGAATAGTTACTTTTTGGTCAGATCATATTCGGATCAGGTCCACGTCTGGGCCTGTCGATCCAAGGTCCGATAATTGATAGCCTCGGCCAGGTGGTCCGCGGACAGCGTCTCCCTCCCTTCCAGGTCCGCGATGGTCCGGGCGATGCGCAGCACACGGGTGTAGGCCCGGGCGCTGAGGCTCAATCGCTGGACCGCGGCCCCCAGAAATTCATGTTCCGCATCGCCCAGTGGGCAGAATGCATTCAACCACTTCCCGTCCAGATCGCTGTTGGTCAGCAGGGGAGAGTTGCGAAAGCGTTGGTATTGCAAGGCCCTGGCCTGTTCGATGCTTTCGAGCATGGTCGCGGAATCGCGGGAGCCACGTTGTCTGCGGAGTTCCTTATACGGCACTGCCGGGACTTCCACGTGCAGGTCGATCCGGTCCAGAAGCGGCCCGGAAAGGCGGGAGCGGTAGCGCTGGATCTGCTGCGGCGAGCAGGTGCACTGGTGCTGTTCGTCGGTGAGGTAGCCGCAGGGGCAGGGATTCATGGCCGCCACGAGCATCAGGTCCGCGGGATAGGTCAGGGACATGGCGGCTCGGGAAATGGTCACCACGCCGTCTTCCAGGGGTTGACGCAGCACTTCCAGGACATGCTTCTTGAACTCCGGCAGTTCATCCAGAAAAAGCACGCCGCGATGGGCCAGGGAGACTTCTCCCGGCCTGGGGTAGTGTCCTCCTCCGATCAACCCGGCGTCGGAAATGGTGTGGTGCGGGGAGCGAAACGGCCGGATCACCACCAGCGGCTGGTCCTTGGAAAGCATCCCGGCCACGCTGTAGACCTTGGTCACTTCCAGGGCTTCCTCGAACTCCAGGGCCGGCAATATCGAAGGCAGCCGCTTGGCCAGCATGGTCTTGCCGCTGCCCGGTGGGCCGAGAAAGAGGAGGTTGTGATTTCCCGCTGCGGCGATTTCAATGGCCCGCTTGGCATGCTCCTGGCCCTTGACCTCGCTGAAGTCCAGGATTGATTTGGTGCGATTTTTCCAAAGTTCGTCCAGATCGCAGACCGCCTTGGGGATGACTTCCTCGCCCAGCAGGAAACGCACGGCCTGGGCCAGGCTCTCCGCTCCGTACACGGACAATTCCTTGACCACCGCCGCTTCCTGGGCGTTGTCCGCGGGGACGATCAGCCCTCGCGCTCCCTGAGTTCGGGCCTTCAAGGCCAGCGGGAGGATGCCGGACACGGGCTTGAGTTCGCCGTTGAGGGACAATTCTCCGGCCAGGAAAAAGTCTTGGACCTGTTCCTGACGCAGCACCTCCACCCCGGTGAGCAGGCCCACGGCCAGAGGCAGATCGTAGGCGCTGCCTTCCTTGCGCATGTCCGCCGGGGCCAGGTTCACGGTGATTCGGGCCGGGGGCAGCTTGAAGCCGGTGTTCTTCAATGCCGCGAAAACCCGCTCCTTGCTTTCGCGCACCGCGCCCTCGGCCAGACCGACCATGGTAAACGAAGGCATGCCCTGGCGGGCGAAATCCACTTCCAGTTCCACGTGAAAGGCCTCGATGCCCATCAGCGCGGAGGTGGCGATCTTGGCCAGCATGCTCCTCCCGTATAGGTCGTCGGCTTATCGTAAAATGCGGCCCATCCGCTCCCAGCGAGGGCCCTCCCCCGCCTCCCAGGACCAGTAGATCCGCCAGGCCTTGCCCTTGATCCGTTCCCGATCCACGAACCCCCAGAAGCGGGAATCCAGCGATTCATCACGGTTGTCGCCCAGCACGAAATATTTGCCCTCGGGAACCTTAAGCGGGCCGAGGCGATCACGAGGCTGGACCTCACGGTGCGTGGCGTCCCGGAACCGGACATAGGGTTCGTCCAGCTCTCGCCCGTTGACCAGAACCCGTTTCCGGCGGATTTCCACGATGTCTCCGGGCAGGCCGACGACGCGCTTGATGAAGTCCTGAGGGCAGGCCTCGTCGGCCACGGGCAGGGAACATTGCAGCCACCGGGCCGGTTCCTCGGTAAAGACTGGCACGTCCTGACCGAACAAAAACACCACGATATCCCCGCGCTGCGGTTCATCCAGCTCGATGACGGCCCCGGTCAGCGGAA
Source organism: Desulfonatronum lacustre DSM 10312 (assembly GCF_000519265.1). Lineage (NCBI taxonomy): Bacteria > Pseudomonadati > Thermodesulfobacteriota > Desulfovibrionia > Desulfovibrionales > Desulfonatronaceae > Desulfonatronum > Desulfonatronum lacustre. The sequence continues at coordinate 3,282,398 of NZ_KI912608.1, read as the reverse complement.
TCTTCACGTCGTAGGCGAACTTGGTGACCAGGAGATGGTCGCCGACCAGCAGGGTGTCCAGCATGGAGCCGGAGGGTATTTTGAAGGCCTGGACCACGAAGGACCGGATCAGCAGGGCCAGGATCACGGCCAGGAGAATAGCCTTGACGTATTCCCCCAGGGTGGTCGCCAGGGATTTGGACATGCGCGAAACGGCTCTACTCAATGCGCTGGCCGAGCCGGTCCCAGCGTACGTCGCTCAAAAACCAGCGCGGACTGGCGGACCAGTATATCCGCCACGCCTTGCCTCGGATCTGCGACCTGGGCACAAACCCCCAGAATCGGGAGTCGTGGGAATTGAAACGGTTGTCGCCCAGGACGAAGTAGTGATCCTCGGGTACGGTTCGCGGCCCGAAATGGACCCGGGTCGGGCCGGGGTGCAGGGTCAGATAGGGCTCGTCCACCGCCTCGCCGTTGATGTACAGGGCCTGGTCCCGCACTTCCACTTCATCACCGGGAATCGCGGCCACGCGCTTGATGAAGTCCTTGGACGGGTCCTCCGGATAGCGAAAGACGATCACGTCGCCGTGCGCGGGGTCCTGGGTCGAGAGGATGCTCCAGTCCGTGAAGGGGGGCTTGATGTCGTAGGCGAATTTGGTCACGAACAGACGGTCTCCGATCTGCAGGGTCTCCAGCATGGAGCCGGAGGGGATCTTGAATGCCTGGATGATGAACGTGCGAATGATCAGGGCCAGGATCAGGGCGATGATCAAGGCCTCGGAATATTCCTTGAGCGCGGTTTGCCAGCGGGGGTTCATGAAGACTCCTTAAGTGTCCTATTCCTTGCGCAACACGGCCAGGAAGGCTTCCTGGGGAATGTCGATGTTGCCCATCCGTTTCATACGCCGCTTCCCTTCTTTTTGTTTTTCCAGGAGCTTGCGTTTGCGGGTGATGTCCCCGCCGTAGCACTTGGCCGTGACGTTCTTGCGCATCGGCGCGATGCGTTCCTTGGCGATGACCCGTTGCCCGATGGCGGCCTGGATGACCACCTCGAACAACTGACGGGGGATGACTTGGCGCAGGCGGCTCGCCAGCTCCCGGCCCTGGGCGTAGGCCTTTTCCTTGTGCACGATGATGGACAGGGCGTCCACGCCCTCGTTGTTGATCAGGATGTCCAGCTTGACCAGTTCCGAGGGCCGGAAATCGATGAATTCGTAGTCCAGGGAGGCATAGCCGCGGGTTACGGACTTGAGCCGGTCGAAAAAGTCGTAGACGATTTCCGCGAAGGGCAGTTCGTAGGTCACGATGACCCTGGTGGATGACAGAAAGCGCAGATCCTTCTGCTTGCCCCGGCACTCCTCGCACAGGGCCAGCACCGCGCCCAAATACTCATTGGGAACGTGGACCTCCATGTGCACATAGGGTTCGGCGATGTACTCGACCTTGCTCACCGGAGGCAACTTGCTGGGATTGTCCACGGAGAGAATTTCGCCCTCCAGGGTCTTGACCTCGTAGATCACCGAAGGCGCGGTGACCAGCAGCCGGGCCTGGAACTCCCGCTCCAACCGCTCCTGGATGATCTCCATGTGCAGCAGGCCGAGAAAGCCGCAACGGAAACCGAACCCCAGGGCATGGGAGGTTTCCGGCTCGAAGGAGAAGGCCGCGTCGTTGAGCTGCAACTTTTCCAGGGAATGCTTGAGCGAGCCGTATTCATTGGGCTCCACCGGATACATTCCGCAAAAGACCATGGCCGTGATCTTCTTGAATCCGGGCAAGGGCGTGGGGGTCGGGTTGTCCGGGTCCGTAATGGTGTCGCCGACCCGTGCGTCGGTCAGATTCTTGATCCCGGCGCACAGAAAACCGACTTCGCCGGGTCCCAGTTCGTCCACTGCCAGAGGCTCGGGAGAAAAAACACCCAATTTGGCGACCTCGAACCGGGCCTTGTTGGAATGCAGCAGGATAAACTGTCCGTTGCGAATTCGGCCGTCCATGACCCGAAACAGAATCACCACCCCGAGATAGGTGTCGTACCACGAATCAAAAATCAGGGCCTTGAGCGGAGCGTTCTCGTCGCCCTTGGGCGGCGGCAGGTCGGTGATGATCCGTTCCAGAACTTCCGGGACGCCCTGCCCGGTCTTGGCGCTGATCATCAGCGCGTCCCGGCAGTCCAGGCCGATCACTTCCTCGATTTCGGTCTTGATCCGCTCCGGCTCCGCGCTGGGCAGGTCGATCTTGTTCAGAACCGGAATGATCTCCAGGTTGTTTTCCAGGGCCAGGTAGGCGTTGGCCAGGCTCTGGGCCTCGACCCCCTGAGAAGCGTCCACCACCAGTAGAGCGCCTTCACAAGCAACCAGGCTGCGGGAGACTTCATAACTGAAGTCCACGTGCCCCGGGGTGTCGATCAGGTTCAGGATGTACTCGCGGCCGTCCTTGGCCTTGTAGGGGATGCGCACGCTCTGGGCCTTGATGGTGATGCCCCGCTCCCGTTCCAGGTCCAGCCGGTCCAGGTACTGCTCCTTCATCTGGCGAGCGTCCACGAGGCCGGTGATCTGCAGGATGCGGTCGGCCAGGGTGGATTTTCCGTGGTCAATGTGCGCGATGATGCTGAAGTTGCGAATGTTTTTCTGGTCAATCATAGTGAGGGGGTTTCCTTACCCCGCAAAGCCCATTGGGGCAAGCCGAAAACAAGGCCGAAATCGACCCGGGTCAACCGTCCATCTCGCGCCGTCCAGGCGTTTCACGCCGATCAGGCGGACCGCCGCGCCTGTCCATGGCCGCTGATTGCTCGTCCCGGGAGAGGCCGAACTGCCCCTCGCGCAGTTGCTCAAGCGGCATGGGTTTGGCGAAATAGAACCCCTGGGCGTAATCGCAACGCAGCATGGTCAGGGTCTTCAGTTCCTCCTCGGTCTCCACGCCTTCCGCGACCACTTCCATCTTCAGCGCCTGGGCCAGGGTGACGATGGTCCGGATGATTTCCAGGTTTTCGCCGCCCAGGTGCATCCGGCTGACGAAAGAGCGGTCCACCTTCAGGATGTCCGCGGAAAAGCGGTGCAGGTAGGAGAGAGACGAGTAGCCGGTGCCGAAATCGTCGATGGAAATCTTGATCTTCAAGCGCTTGAGGCGCTCCAAAATCCGCGTGGCCGCTTCGGCGTTTTCCATGACCACGCTCTCCGTGATTTCCAGCTTGAGGCACTCCGGTGGAAAATCGGTCTCCTGAAGCACGGCCTCCACCTGCTCGTAGAGATCCGGTTGAGCGAACTGCTTCCCGGACAGGTTCACGCTGACCATGAACGGCTTCGAAGATTTCGGCGAATCTTTGCTCTCGGTGAAGACACGCATATCCAGGCAGGCTTTTTCCAGGACCCAGCGCCCCATGGGCAGGATCAACCCGGTCTCCTCGGCCAGAGGGATGAATTCCGCGGGACTGATCATGCCCCGGACGGGGTGAATCCAACGGATCAGGGCTTCCACTCCGATGGTCCGCTTCGTGGTCAGACAGATGATGGGCTGATAAAACAGGACGAATTCTTCCCGCTGCAGGGCCAAACGCAGGTCCATGAACGTCTGCATGGCCTGCCTGGCTTTTTCGTGCATCACGTGGCTGAAGACCTCGAATCGGCCCCGGCCCCGTGATTTGGCCAGATGCAGGGCGATATCCGCGTCTCGAAGCAGATCCTCGCCGCGGTGGTACCGGACATCGGAGAGCACCACCCCGGCGGAGGCCGAGGTCTGGATTTCATGGCCGTCCAGTTGATGCGGCTGCTTCAGGCCGTCCAAAATCCGTTCAGCCAGGAGTAGCGGATCTGCGACCTCCCGCAGTCGGCGGATCAACACCGCGAACCCGTCACCACCCAGGTGAAAGACATCCTCGTCCACTTTTCGTTCATCAAGAATGCGCTGAATGCTGGAGAGAATCAACTTGTCGCCCAGGTCGTAGCCCAGGCTTTCGTTGAACCGATTGAAGCGGTCCAGATTGATCAACACCAGGGCGAACCGGTAGCCTTCCACGTCCCGGGCCTGGTTGATCTCAACGTTCAGGCCGTCCAGCAAGGCCGTCCTGTTGGGCAGATTGCTCAACGGCTCATGAAGGACATGGTGCAGCATACGCTGCTCGGCCCGTTTGTAGAGGATCATCTGCATCAGGGTGTTGGCCACGGCCCCGAAAAAAGCCGACTCCGGCTGCGTCAGCCGAGCGCCCCGCTGGATAGAGAGGTTCAAGATTCCCAAGGTCGCATGTTGTGATCGAATCGGAACGCAGACATTGCTGTGCGGTTCGACGCCTTCCGGCAAAAGTTTATTGTGGTCGACCTCCTCGTCCGGGACCACGAGAACCCGCTGTTCCCCGATGGCTCGGCCGCAAGCGCAATCGCCGGGAACCATGGTCTTGCACTGCTCCTGGACGTGCTCCGGTAAATTGCGATGCGCCACCATGCGGTAACAGCCGCCTTCGTCCTCCTGGAGGTAGACGCAGCCACGGTTCTGCAACGTCAGCCAGGAAATGCCCAGGATGCTGTCCAGGCACTGCTGCAACAGTTCTTCCAGGGGCAATTCCTGCAGGGAGAGTTGGAGCAGATGATTCAAGGCGGTCTGCATGTCATAGTTGCGCTGCAAGTCGAGCTCGGCCTGTTTCAGCTTGGTGGTTCGCTCGTCGACCATTTCTTCAAGCCTCTCCGAGTAGACCCGCAGCTGCCGTTCCTGGTTGCGCAACGTCAGATGCGTGCGCACCCGGGCCAGCAGTTCCTTGGCGTCAAAGGGCTTGCTGACGTAGTCCACCCCGCCGGCCTCGAACCCCTTGGTCTTCACCCCGGTGTCCGTGAGAGCGGAGAGAAAGATGACCGGAATGTCTCGGGTTTCAGGCGCGTCCTTCAGGGTCTGGCAGGTCTGGAACCCGTCCATTCCGGGCATGATGATGTCCAGGAGCACCAGATCCGGCTGTTCCCGTCGGGCCAGATCAAGGCACTCCTGACCCGACGACGTCGAGACGGTCCGAAACCCCTGTCGCTTCAGGTTGGACTCCAGAATCAACCTGTTCACCGCCTCGTCGTCAACGATGAGGATCAAAGGGGATTCTTGGTCGTAATCTGAATTCATGACAAAACCTCCATACAACACCGAAACGACCTTGCAGGTCAGCTAAAAAATAACCGCCTCGAAGCAAAATATCTCCGTGCCCGACTGCTGCCAAGCATTGCCGGGGAGTCCGGCTTTTCGGCAGGTCTGCGACAGAAACGTCTCCCGATCCCAGCCGTATTCCGCGGCCACCTGGGGCAAAAGCAGGCCGGAATGCGGACCGCGGCGCACCAGCAGTCCGTGCCGGCCCGGAACGATATCCCCGGCGGCGCAGGACACGAGTGGGCTGAGGATTGAAATCTCCACGCTCAGATCGTTCAGTTCCTCCTTGTTCACGGGAGGAAACCTGGGATCATTGAACGCTGCGGCCTTGGCCATGCGGATGATGGTCTCCCGGATCGGCTGGTCGCCGACGATATGTCCGATGCACCCGCGCAAATGGCCTTGCTTTTTCAGGGTTACAAACGCGCCGAATGGCTGTTCCAGCTTTTCCGAAATCGGTTTCGGCAGCATCACGTTCGCGTCAAACCGGGAAGCAATGCTCAGCCGGACCAATTCCCGCAGATAATCTCGCTCTGCCTGGGACAGTTCAAACTCAAAGTCACTCATGTTCGTTCTCCCTAAAACCCCTCTTCCAACGGCGGAAAAACCAGACACGGCGGCAGCTCGTTCCTGGAGGCTAAGGACCGCTCTCCGGGACGGACCACCACCTGACGATTTTGGACGTCCAGCCTGCCTTCGGCCAGCCATTGGAGGGCCTGAGGAAAAATACGATGCTCCAAAGCCAGGATGCGACTGCCCAGTGCTTCAGCTTCCTCACCGGGCAAGGCCGGGACCGCGGCCTGGATGATGATCGGACCGTGATCCACCTCTTCATCTACGAAGTGCACCGTGCATCCGGCCAAACGCACGCCGTACGCTGCGGCCTGGTCCTGGGCGTGCAGTCCTGGAAAGGACGGCAGCAGCGCCGGATGGATGTTCAGCACCCGTCCGGGAAAGGCGGCTAGGAGTTCCGACCCCACGAGACGCATGAATCCGGCCAGGACCACGGCCTGGGCTCCGGCGTCGCGAAGGGCGCGGACCACTATCCGGTCATAGGACTCACGGTCCCGGTAATCCCGATGAGGCAGGACCTGGGCCGGGATATTGTGATTCGCCGCTCGTTCCAGCCCCTTGACCCCGGGGATGTTGGAAATCACCGTCTGGATAGTCACGTCCAGCACCCCGGCTTCCATCCGGTCGATCAGGGCCTGCAAATTGGACCCGCTCCCGGAAATGAGTACGCCAACGGGCAGAGTCATGCCCCCGCGCCCCCGTGTCGGCCCTGGCCGGCATGGTCCAGGATGGCCTGCACCATGGCCGGAATGGTATAGTCCTCGGGCTGAATGTCGCCCTGAAAGCCCTGGTTTTGCAGTGTCCGTTCGGTGACCGGGCCGATGCAGACCAATTTCAGCGCGGCGCGGTGCTTTTGGATCAACTCCGGGCTGATGGCCGCGAAAAAGTTGGTCACCGTGGAGGAACTGGTGAACGTAATATAGTGAATCTCTCCGTTCTCCAGGGCGGTCGTCACGTCCTGTGCGCCCTTGGCCACCGGCAGGGTCCGGTACACCGGCAACACCTCCACCTGGGCCCCGGCCCGGAGCAATTCCTCGGGCAGCACTTCCCGAGCCTGCTCGGCCCTGGGAATCAACACCCGTTTGCCCACCACGTCCCTGACCAGCAGCCCCTGGACGATGTCCTCGGCCACGTACTTTTCCGGGACGAAATCAGCCCGAATGCCCCGCCGGGCCAGCCCCTCGGCCGTGGCCGGGCCGATGGCCGCCACCTGGGTTCCGGCAAAGGCCCGGGCATCCAGCCCTCGGCCCTCCAACACGTCCCAGAACATGCGCACGCCGTTGACCGAGGTGAAGACCACCCAGTCGTACTCGCCCAGCCGTCCTGCGGCCTCCTGAATAGGCGCGGCATCCTCCATGGGCTCCACGGCAATGGTCGGAAACTCGTGGCAGCAGGCTCCCAGGCTCTCCAGGGAGGCCACCACGTCGCTGGCCTGCTCACGGGAACGGGTGACCACCACGCCCTTGCCCAGCAGAGGCCGCCGCTCAAACCAGTTCAGCTTGTCGTGCAGACTGACCACCTCGCCCACCACCAGCAGCGAAGGAGGCTTGAACCCTTGTTTCTGGGACTCCTCGGCAATCTCGGCCAATGTGGAAATCAGCGAGCGCTGCCGGCAGGTGGTTCCCCAGCGGACCAGGGCCGCCGGAGTGCTTCCGGGCAGTCCGGCCTTGATCAGGTTGGCCGAAATCTCCGGCAGGTTCTTCACGCCCATGAAAAAAACCAGGGTGCTGGTGCTTCGGGCCAAGGCCTCCCAGTCATGAGCGCTCTCGGCCTTGGTCGGATCCTCGTGGCCGGTGATGAAGGACACCGAAGAGGCGAAACGGCGATGGGTCAGCGGGATCCCGGCATAGGCCGGAGCGGCCACGGCCGAGGTCACACCGGGGACCACCTCGAATTCGATGCCGTGCTCCAACAGCTCCTCGACCTCCTCCGCCCCCCGCCCGAAGACGTATGGGTCGCCCCCCTTGAGTCGGGCCACGACCTTCCCCGCCTTGGCCCGCTCCACCAGCAAATCGTTGATCTTGTCCTGAGGAAGGGTATGGTCGCCGCCCTTCTTGCCGACGTAATATATTTCCGCGTCCGGCCGACACCAGGCCAAAAATCGCGGATTGGCCAGGTAGTCGTAAACCACGGTATCCGCGCTCTCCAGCAACCGCTTGGCCTTGAGCGTGATCAACTCCGGATCGCCGGGCCCGGCGCCCAGCAGGTAGACTTTGGACATGAAATGCTCCTACTCCATCAGCCCCTGCAACCGTTCGCGCAGGGCCAGCAGTTTGGATTGTTTTGCGGCGATATCCCTGGCCTTGGTCCGCTCTTTTTCCACCACTTCGGCCGGGGCCTTGGCCAAAAAATCGTCATTGTTCACTTTGCGGGTGACGATGTCCAGTTCCTTGGCGGCCTTGCTCAATTCCTTGTCCAGGCGGGCCAGTTCGGTCTGAAAGTCCACGGCCCCGGCCAGGGGCACGAACACCTCCACCCCCTGGACCACGGCGGAAGCCGAAGCCTTGGGCGGGTTCAGGTCCGGTTCGACCTGAAATCCCCCAAGACGGGCCAGGTGAACGATGGTCTCCCGGTTCGTCGAGAGCACTTCGGCCAGGGCGGCCTCCGGGCAACGCACCAGCACGTCCAATTTCTGGGACGGCCCGATGCTCAATTCGGACCGGATGTTGCGCACGCTGACCACGATCTCCTGGATCAGCCCCATATCCCGCAAGGCCTGCTCGTCCACCTGTCCGGGCCGAGCCGGAGGATAGAGTTGGGCGGCCAGATTGGAATTCGTACCGCGAGCGGGCAGGGAGTTCCAGATTTCCTGGGTCACGAAGGGCATGATGGGGTGGAGCAGGAGCAGCACTTCGGAAAGCGCGGTTTGCAGGCAAACCTGGGCCGTGTCTTGGGAGCGGGCATTCTCTTGACCCTGATCTTGACCCTGATCTTGGCCCTGGTCTTGGCCCTGGTCTTGGGCTTGAGCTTGGGCTTGGGCTTGAGCTTGAGCTTGGGCTTGAGCTTGAGCTTGATCTTGCTTTGGAACCTCGTCCTTTTCAGGCTGGGCGATCCCGGGCAGGTCCGGCTTGATCATCTCCAGATACCAGTCGCAGAGTTCGTGCCAGATGAACTGGTACAGCCCCATGGCCGCGTCGTTGAACCGGTATTCGGTGATGGCCGCGGCGTTTTCCTGCTTGACCTGCTCCAAACGGGTCAGAATCCAGCGGTGGCGCAAATCCAGGTCCGCCGAAGCGGGAAGCGCGTCCCCGGCCCCGTCCTGAGGCAGGTTGATCAGGGCGAAACGGGCCGCGTTCCAGAGTTTGTTCACGAAAAACCGGTAACCCTGGATTCGGTCCTCGGACAGCTTGATGTCCCGGCCCATGGCCGCCATGGCCGTCAGGGTCATCCGCAGGGCGTCGGTGCCGTACTGATCGATCATGGTCAGGGGGTCGATCACGTTGCCCTTGGATTTGCTCATTTTCTGGCCGTCGCTGTCCCGGACCAGGGCATGGATGTAGACGTGTTCAAAGGGCACCTCGTCGCGGAAGTGCAGGCCCATCATCATCATCCGGGCCACCCAGAAAAAGAGGATGTCGAAACCCGTGACCAGCACCGAGGTGGGGTAGTAGCTCTTCAGCTCCGGGGTCTCGTCCGGCCAGCCCAGCGTCGAGAAGGGCCAGAGGGCCGAGGAGAACCACGTATCCAGCACGTCGCTTTCCTGGATCAGCTTGCCCGGACACTTGGGGCAGCTTTTAGGGTCTTCCCGGGAGACGATCATCTCGCCGCAGGCCTGGCAGGTCCAGGCCGGGATACGGTGGCCCCACCAGATCTGACGGGAAATGCACCAGTCCCGGATGTTGTCCAGCCAGTCGAAATAGGTCCGCTCCCACTGCCGGGGATAAATCGCCGTCCTTCCGTCCTCCACGGCCTTGCGGGCCTTGGCGGCCAGAGGCCCCACGGCCACGAACCACTGCTTGGAGACCGCGGGCTCGATCACGGTCCGGCAGCGGTAGCAATGCCCCACGCTGTGCGGGTGGTCTTCCACGCGGACCAGAAACCCTTTTTCCTCCAGGTCCGCGACGATGCGCTGGCGGCACTCCATGCGGTCCAGACCGGCGTATTCCGGCCCGGCCTCGGCGCTCATCCGGCCGTGATCGTCGATGACCTTGACCACGTCCAGATCGTGGCGTCGGCCCAGTTCAAAATCGTTCATATCGTGGGCCGGGGTGACTTTCAGGCAGCCCGTGCCGAACTCCCGGTCCACGTAGGCGTCGGCGATGATCGGGAGCTTGCGGCCCACCAGAGGCAGGATGACTTCCTTGCCCACCAAGTGCGCAAAGCGTTCGTCCTCGGGATGCACGGCCACCGCGGTGTCACCGAGCATGGTTTCCGGCCGGGTGGTCATCACCGTCAGATCCCCGGAGCCGTCGGCCAAAGGATACCGGATGGCGTGCAGCCGACCGTCGGCCTGAGCGTGTTCCACCTCCAGGTCGGCCAGGGCCGTATGACACCGGGGGCACCAGTTGATGATGTAGTCGCCCTTGTAGATCAGCCCTTCCTCGTACAGCCGGACGAACACTTCCCGCACGGCCTTGGACAACCCGTCGTCCATGGTGAAGCGCAGCCGGGTCCAGTCCACCGAGGCCCCCAGACGACGCACCTGGTTCAAAATTTTGCCGCCGTACTCTTCTTTCCAGGCCCAGACCCGCTCCACAAAGGCTTCCCGGCCCAATTCCTCCCGGCTTTTGCCCTGAGCGGCCAGGGATTTTTCCACCACGTTCTGAGTGGCGATCCCGGCGTGATCGGTGCCCGGCACCCAAAGCACGTCGCGGCCCTGCTGGCGATGAAACCGAGCCAGGATGTCCTGGAGGGTCAGGTTCAGGGCATGGCCCATGTGCAGGGAGCCCGTGACGTTGGGCGGCGGGATGACCATGGAATAGGTTGGTCGCTCCGCCTGGGCCGGAGCGGTGAACGTACCCTGTTCCTCCCAGTATTCCAGCCATTTGGCTTCCACGTCACGGGGTTCGTACCCCTTGGGCAGTTTGGTTTCGGTCATTTGGATATTTTCTCCCTCTCTTTCGTCGTGTACGGTAACAGCCCGTTGAAAAGCTCCGATTGCTGCGAACCCGTGCCATGGCTTGTTTCGCGTCGGCGGTCCTGGTACTCCATCAGCCCATGGACGCTTTGGACAAAAGGCACTTTCCGCGCCCCGCCCCCCTTGGGTCAGGCTCGCGCTCTGGCTCGGGCTCCATCTGTCTCTTGTGGGACGAGTCGCATCTTTGGGCGATCCTGCTCTGGAGGTGCCTGGCTGCCTGGGGCGTCCCTTTGCGACTGGCCAGGGCTTCGGAAATCGCGGCGGGCCTGCTGCGTGACCAGCCGCCGACGGCCCTGTTCGTACCCGGAGGATGGGCCAGATTCAAGGCCGAGGCCCTGGGGCCGGATGGGCGCAAGGCCGTGGGCGACTACCTTCGTTCCGGCGGCGTCTATGTTGGCCTGTGCGGCGGAGCCGGCTTGGCCCTGCCGGACAACCACGGGCTGGCCGTATGCCCGCTGTGCCGCAAGCCCATGGCCCAACGCCTGCCGAATTTCAGCGGCTCGGTGGCTTGCGCGCCGCAACAAGGCCACCCGCTGGTTCCGCAAAACGTCCCCGCCCTGATCGACCTTCCGGTCTGGTGGCCTTCCCAGTTCGCCGTCCCGGAGGACGCGACCACCGGAGGCATCGACATTCTGGCCGCCTATGTCCGCCCCGGACCGGATTTCTGGGTCTCCGACCTGGCCCTGGAGCAGGTGGCGGCACCGGAGCGATCCGCCTGGGAACGGCTCTACGGGATCAACCTGGACCCGGAACTGCTCCGCGGCGAACCCTGCATCGTCACGGGCCCGGTGGGAACGGGACGATATATCCTGAGCTATGCCCACCTGGAAACCCCCGGCTCCCCGGCGGCCAATTCCTGGCTGGGCCATATGCTTTCTTTCCTGATGGGGCAACCCCCGCGCCTTTTCGAGAACCGGGAAGCGCCGGCCTGGAACCTCGCCGAAACGCCCGTGGCCTGGGATGATCCCCATCTGGCCCGCATCGCCGCTCACCTGGAGGCGATCATCGCCCTGGGCATGCGGCACTTCCTCCTGTTCTGGCGACATCCCTGGCTTTTAGGCTGGCGGCGCGGCATCCCCGGCTTCGTGCTGACCACCCTCACCGCCCAGGTCCAAACCATTCGCTCCCTGCCGCCCCATGCCGAAACCGAGGCCCTTTGGGCGCGTCACGCCGATGACGTGGAAACCCTGGCCCTCGAGTTTCGCCGGAAAATGGAAGCCTACCTTATCGCCGAACGCCTGGTCATGCAGCGTACGCCCTCCTCCCCGGAAGGCAGCGCCTGCGACCAGGTCCAGAAACAACGCCGGGAGTTGATCGGCCGCTTTCCCGGATACGGCGGCCTGTTCGGCCGCATCGTCCGCCAACTGGACGAACTGGTCTGGCGGCAGGCCGCCACCGCGACGCCGATCCCATGACACGATTTATTATTCGAAGCTTCTCTTTCAGTATCGAAATCGGGATCGATACTGTTTGCTCACCAATAATCCTATTTCGATCCCGATAACTGCATTTTCTCAAAAGGATAACCCCATGTCCCATCAAGACGCCTCCCTCGCCCATGATCTGACCAAAGAAAAACAAGCGCACGACATCGATACCTTCCGGACCGGCTGGACGGCCCTGCTCGGCCCTCCCAACTCCGGAAAATCCACCCTGCTCAACGCCATGCTGGGTCAGAAAGTGAGCATTGTCAGCCCCAAACCCCAGACCACCCGCAACCAGGTCACCGGGATTCTGACCAGGGACGATTTGCAGGTCGTGTTTCTGGACACCCCCGGACTGCACCGCCTGCGGGGCAAGATGAACGCCTTTCTGCTCAAGGCCGCCTGGCAGGCCTTGTCCCGGGCGGACATGGCCGTGATCGTCCTGGATGGAGCGCTGTACACAAGCCGACCGCACCTCTTTTCCGAGGAACTCCAACCATTGCACGGTTCACGGGTTCGTCTGCCTCAGCCGCTTTTGGTCGCGGTGAACAAGATCGACAAGGTCAAGGATCGCAAGCGACTGTTGCCGCTGATGGAGCAGGTCGCCGGGACGTGGCCGGAAGCCGAGATCATTCCCCTGTCCGCGGCCACCGGGGAAAACGTGGAGACCCTGATCGCCGGCATCGCCAAGGCCCTGCCCACGGGCCCGCCGCTGTTTCCCGAGGACCAGCTTTCCACCGTGCCCCTGCGGTTCATGGCCTCGGAAATCATTCGAGAAAAGCTCTTTCTGAATCTCCACGAGGAACTGCCCTACCGGACCGCGGTGGACATCGAAAATTGGGACGACACGAGCAAGCCCGGCCTGACCCGCATCCACGCCGTGATCTTCGTGGAGCGGGACAGCCACAAGGCCATGGTCATCGGCAAGCAAGGCCGCAACCTGAAGCAGATCGGACAAAACGCCCGGTTGGAACTGGAAGAATTGCTGGGAACCCAGGTCTATCTGGAACTCTGGGTCAAGATCCGGTCCAGATGGAGCGAGGACGAACGCTTCCTCCTCTCCCTGGGCTTCGGCTCAGCCCCGGATGGAGAGATCATGGAGGGGCTGGGAAGGTTTTGAGAGGGAGGGGCGTATAGCGTACGCCCCTCTGTTGCCGCCGTTTTTTTACAAAGTCAGCCCTTGTCCTGAATCATCCGCTCCAGCTTGATCGCATCCGCCGCGAACAGCCGGATGCCGTCGGAGAGTTTTTCCGTGGCCATCTGGTCCTCGTTGAGCATCCAACGGAAGGCTTTTTCATCCAGGGACAGCTTCTCTTCCCCGAGGCTCCGCGCCGACTCGGGACTCAGCTTGCGCTCCAGCGTGCCTTGGCCGTCATGCAGTTCCCGAAGCAGATCCGGGCTGATGGTCAGCAGGTCGCAGCCGGTCAGTTCCAGAATCTCCCCGGCGTTGCGGAAGCTGGCCCCCATGATCTCTGTGGGGTAGTCGTGTTTTTTGTAGTAGTTGTAGATCCGCGTCACGGAGTGCACGCCGGGATCGTCCTGAGGAGCATATCCGTCCTTGCCCTCATGCTTCTTGTACCAATCCATGATCCGGCCCACGAAGGGGGAAATCAGCTGCACCCCGGCCTCGGCGCAGGCCACGGCCTGGGCGAAGGAAAACAGCAGGGTCATGTTGCAGCGAATGCCTTCCTTGGCCAGGATTTTGGCGGCAACGATCCCTTCCCAGGTGCTGGACAGCTTAATCAACACCCGTTCCCGATCCACTCCGGCTCGCTCGTACAGCTCTATCAAACGTCTGGCCTTGTCCACCGAACCCTGCACGTCGAAGCTCAACCGGGCGTCCACCTCGGTGGAAACGCGCCCCGGCACGATTTTCAGGATTTCCACGCCAAAGGCCACAAACAGCTTGTCCACGGCCTCGGCCAGAAACGCTTCCGTCGATCCGGCTTCATCCCGGGCTCGGGCAATGACCCCGTCCACCATCTCCCCATACTCCTTCATCCCGGCGGCCTTGAGAATCAGGCTGGGGTTGGTGGTGGCGTCCTGGGGCTGGTACTCCTTGATGCTGGCAAAATCACCCGTGTCCGCGACGACGGTGGAATGGGCCTTGAGCTGATCCAAAAGATTGGGCATGAGGGCTCTCCTTCTATTCAGGGTTCAGTCGTGACGAGGAAATATCGGAGGAATCGGGCCATGGATGGAAAGTTTACCGTATCTCTTCCCAAAGCTCAAAGATATTTTGAACTCTCAGGAAAAGAAAAGGGCGTTGTTGGTCGACAAGAAAAAAGTCACTTTCCGAGACGCCCTTCGACATTCCAATAGTTTAGAAAACTTTGACGTAGATATGAACCCTCTGTGAGTTCTCTTGACATATGGCAAAAAAAGGTCCATCTTTTCTACCGTAATTCTTCCGCCGAGATCCGCCGCAAATCTCCTTCTTTACTGGAAGGCAAAGGCATACTCTCCATGTCTCACGACAACCCCTCGACATTTCTCTCCGTCATCAATACTGAGCTGGAAAAGTTGAATATCGCGCTTCAGTTCTCCCTCCCAGGCAAAATATTTACCGATCTCGCCGCCCCTTAGATTCTCCATCTGGAATCCACACCTTCCTGCATCGTCCGGTCTTTTGAGACTGGCATTAAAATACGGATTCGGGAACCGAAATGTCACGTTATGGATGACTCGCTCGGAACAGGGAGAATCCATACCCGCATTCTCCGCACAAGCGGAAGCTCGTGCGAACCGACAATCCAGAGCGGAGTCCAAGCGTATGAACAGAACGCTTCAGTCATCTGATCCGAAAGAAAAATTGAAAGAAGTCCGGCTCACGGACCATCTGGAGGATCTGCGCAACCGTCTGATCAAATCCGTCATCGCCGCCATTTTCGGATTTCTGGTCTGCTACGCCTTTTCCCAGGATCTCTTCAAGCTGATGACGGCTCCCTTGCTTGAAGTCATGCCCCTGGAAAGTCATCTGATATACACATCCCTGCCCGAAGCATTCTTCACCCATGTAAAGGTCGCCTTTGTGGCGGGTCTCTTTCTGGTCAGCCCTTATATTTCTTACCAGATTTGGCGATTCATCACTCCGGGGTTGTACGAATCGGAACAAAAACACATCGTTCTCATTGCTGTCCTCTCGGCGGTGTTCTTTGTCAGCGGAGCCCTCTTCGGATATTTTATCGTTTTTCCTTTCGGGTTTGAGTTTTTCATGGGTTTTGCGGACGATGCGATCAAACCCATGCCTGGCCTGCGTGAATATTTCAGCTTTTCCGTAAAACTGCTCCTGGCCTTTGGCGTGATTTTCGAACTGCCCCTATTCATTTTCTTCCTGGCCAGACTGGGGTTGGTTACGGCCGATTATTTACGCAAAAAACGCAAGTACGCCATACTTCTTGCTTTTATTGTGGGCGCCATTTTGACTCCACCGGACGGCGTTACCCAAATATTGATGGCCGTGCCGCTCATAATCCTTTACGAGATCAGCATCTATGTGGCTCTCGCGTTCGGCAGGGAAAAAAAACTATCAACATTGGACATTCAGGTGGGGGCATGAAGAACGCGTCTCCATGCAACGAGCGATTTCCCAATTAAGCAGCGTTTCTTACCGAACAAACAGCGAAGTGAGAATATCATGTTTGCCATTTTCAAATACTGGATTCTGACAATCGCGCTTTTTCTCTTGCTTCTTTCGGCAGGACACGCGCAAGACTGGGAAAAGATCAAAAGTCGGGGGATGATGGAATTTGTCGTCGTCGCAAAAGAAAAAGAGGCGGATGAGAACGTGTATCTCGATGCAATCAAGCAAATCTGTACGCAAGGAGAATATTGCAGGATCATGTTTTGGTCGAACAGGGATGATGTGCCGATGTCCTGGCCCATGACGGACAGCCAGGAGAAAGCCATGACCGCAGATTATTTTTACAACGCGAATTCGGATGAAATGCTCTTACTCTGGAATTGCCGGTTGGGTAAAAATCCTTCACAATGTTTTTAATGTATTGACCACTGGAGTGAGAAAAGCCGCTATGCTTTCCATCCGCCACCGGTCATCCGCCGCAACTCCTCTTCCCGTTCCGCCCCTTCCAGGGCCGTGCAGCGGGTAAAGGTAGCCCCGTCCACCACTTCCTTGCGGACCTGGAAGTGCATGTCGCCCTGGGCCGCAAGCTGCGGCCAGTGGGTGATCACCAGAACTTGCTGCACCGCGGCCAGGGAGCGCAGGCGGTCACCGACCTTGTTCAGGGTCATGCCGCCGATGCCGGCGTCCACTTCGTCGAAGATCAGGGTCGGATTGTCCGCGTCGGCCATCAGGCCGATGATCGCCAGGAGTACGCGGGACAGTTCGCCGCCGGAGGCGATTTCCTCCAGGGGCTGGAAAGGCTGGCCCGGGTTGGGGGCCCAGAGCAGCCGGGGGCGGTGTTCGGTCAGCCCGGGAAAGATTTCCAGGGGGGCGAAGGTGAATTCGATATTCAGATGTTCGGAAAAGCCCAATTCCCGCAAGTCCCGGCCCAAGCGGCCTCCGACGTCCGTGGCGGTACGCCGTCGATCCTCGTCCAGGGCGGCCAGGGTTCCGGCCAGATCGTTTCGCGCCTGGTCGATGTCGCGCTCCAACTGCTTCAGGTCCAACCCCGAAGCGTCCAGATAGGAGAGGTTGGCGTCCACTTCCTCCTTGAGCCGGACGATTTCCTCCAGCGGTCGTTTCAATTTGCGTTTAAGTTGAGAGAGATCCCAGAGTCGGGCCTCGATGGACTCCAGCTCGCCCTGGGCGGTCTGGGTCCTGGCCATGCCGCGCAGGCGGCGCTCCAAATCGTGGAGGTGCTCGCCGAACTGAAGCAGCGCTTCGGCATCGGATACCGTCTCTGGAGCCGTTTCGCTTGACTCCCCCTCAACCTCCGAGACCGTCTCCAAAATCCGCGGCGAACCCGCATTCTCCAGGTTCAGCACGGCCTTGCGCAACTTGCCCAGGGCGTCGTGCAGCCCGGTATCCGGAGTGCAAAGCAGCTCTATGGCTGAATCGACGTGTTGCTGGGCTTGGGCCTGGTCGCGCAGGACTTGTTTGCGCGCCTCCAGTTCCTCCTCCTCCTCGGGCCTGGGGTCGACCTTGGCGATCTCCGAGCGTTGGTATTCCAGGAGATCCTTGCGATCCCGCAAGCCCCGCAAGCGCTCCTCCAGTTCGCGTTGGCGATCCACCAGGGTGGACAACGCGGCCAAGCGGCGATCCTTTTCCCTGACCAGTTCCGGCTGCTCCAGGAACCGGTCCAGCAGGCGGGCATGAAAGGACGGCAGACGGAGTTGCTGCTGGGAGTGCTGGCTGGCGTGCAGGATCAACCTGGAACGCAGCCGTTTCAGACCGTCTTGAGAGGCCAACTCGTCGTTGACCCAGACACGGGAGCGACCGGATTGCGCGGACAGTTCGCGACGGATCACCGTTTCGGCGGAGGAGCCGTTCTCTCCGCCCGCGAAGACCGCCTCCACCCGGGCCTTGTCATGGCCCGGACGAACGAGATTCACGGCCAGCTTCTCTCCCAGAAGGAAATCCAGGGCGCGGAGAATGAACGACTTGCCGGCCCCGGTTTCTCCGGTGATCACGTTCAAGCCGGGGCCGAATTCCAGTTCCAGATCGTCGATCAGGGCGAGGTTGCGGATGCGTAGCAGTTCAAGCATGGGAAAGAGGAACGGATAATCGCTCCGCACCGGGTTAAAGATTCAAAGTCGCGCGGATCGAGCCGTCCGGATCGGCCGCAGCCAGGGCGTTGTTGAATTTTCGTGATTCACCCTGCTCCTCAGCCCTTGAAGCGGCCAGAAGCAGCTCTTCCAGACCTTGTTCTAGCCTGAAGTCCTGGAGGTTGACCAGACCCAGTTTCAGCCCTGCCTGCCAGTTGAGGGGCTGGTGCAGGGTCACGTGGGACAGCAGAGCCAAGCGAGTCGGCTCAAACCCGGGTTCTTTTTGCAAAAGAGCATCCATGGCTTTGCAGATGTCCATATCATGAGGATTGAGACGGTGGCCCATAATCAGACACTCCAGGGCGGACTCCGGGATCTGGCGCTCGTGGTCGTACACAAATCCGCGGCGCACTCGATAATCATCCCGCATCATTTCGCGTGACCACTCCAGGTAAAGTCGATGAGGCGTAAGCGGCTTCTTGGCCATGCGTCCGGTAGATTTCCGGTAGCGCATCCAGAAGGCGGTAGCCAGGGTAAACTCTCCCAAATGCAAAGCAGCAAGGGAGGCGTTCCTCGCCAACGACGGTTCGTTTCCATAAGCGATGTCGGGCTGCAGCAATGTCATGAGGTCGTGAAGAACCAGATCCCGTCGATTCGTTCCCAGCCAGAACCCTAACAAGGCTTCGCGCTTGCGAGGGGATTCCGGCAGAGCCAATAGCTGATTCTCCAAGACTTCCGTGGCTATGGGCACCCGCCGAGCCTGCCACAATCGGTACAGCGTCAAGGCCCACGACAGCGCTGGAGGTTCGGGTCGGCTTGATGACCGACCCGTGGCCTGGGTCACTGCCTCAAGCAGCTTTTGAGCGCGATGGATCGCCAGATGCTCCTCCTGGATCCTGGCCCAGGCCGCCTTGGCCATTTGCTCTGCCAGGCCTTGATTCCGAGAGTAATGGTTGACCTTGGACTTGAGTTCCAGGGCGTGGCTGAATACCCCGATTTCCCTGTCCGGAAGAAAGGTCTCTTCCAGCCCTGGAATCCCGGAAGGATTGAGCACGAGACAGCCGCAGGACGCGGCCTCGAACAACCGGAAATTGATTTCCCCGAAAATGGACTCGTTGGGCGCCAACCGCGCTTCCCGGTAGACCTCCAGCATTTGTTGAAAAGAGACGTCCTGGACCAGCTCCATCTGGAACTCGCGGCGTAAAAAATCGACGAATCGCTTGCGGGAAGGGCGATGCTCGGTCACTCGGCCCACGAAACAGACCGCCCGCTGACGCTGATTCCACCCCTTCCAAGGCAGGCGACGTCCGAACCAGGGCAGCCAGAATGCCGGGACGTTGGTCTGCTTGTGCAGATACTCGCTCCAGTTCCGCTGCGTGGAGCAGGCCAAATCGAACAGACGGACGTACTCCATCTGCCAGAAGGCGTTCAAATGGGTGTCGATGGACCAGAAGACCTTGAGCCCGGAAATGTTCTCCAGGCCCTTCAGAAGCACGCGCGGACCAAGACTTTCCTGTTGAATCACCACGTCCGGCTCAAAGCGATGCTCTTCCAGCAGGCGGGGCAGATCGTGAATTCCGGGTTTGGGATGCAGCCCCAGAACCGTGTTCCCCAGGGATTGCAATTCATTTTGCAGTGCACAATTAATGACGCAAAGACGCATGCCGAAACCTCGTCAACGCCGGATCATCCTTTGAGCGTTACTTGACATCCGAGCCTGCTGCGTAAACATCCTGGAGTCAGACGCGACGCAATCCAACAAAACTCTCAATCCCAAGGAGCAACTCCATGCCCATTTTCGAATACGCATGTCCCCAATGCAACCATGTTTTCGAGGAACTGACCCGGCTTTCGGACCAGGAAGCCAAGCCCTGTCCGAAGTGTGGTTCGGGACAAGCCGTAAAAGTTATGTCCGTCTGCCGTGCATCCACATCTGGACGGTCCTCCGAAGCATCATCCTCCGGCTTTGCTCCAACTTCCGGCTGTACTCCGGGAAGGGGTTTTTCCTGAGGCGTGTAGTCGGCTTCAGGTCTGAAGCCATTTTTGCAGCCCGCAACGGCGGCACTTCAAGCACCCCGCCTGAAGTCCGTCCGGAGCGAAATCCATGGGGCAGGGCGGCGACGTGCGCCGCGTCCCAACCTTCTCCCATTCCCGCCACAGATATTCCCGGTCCAGTCCCGGATCGATCACTTCCCACGGAAAAATCTCGTCCCGCGCCCGTTCCCGGTCCAGGTACCAAGCCGGATCGCCCGGCCACTGCGCCAAGGCCGCGGTCCACACCTCCAGCTCGCGACCTTTCTGGCCGGCGGCAAGTCGGATCAACTCGTGGACCCGCTCGTCGCCTCGGGCCAAGAGTCCTTGAATCCTGGCCAGCCCCGGCGCGTCCGAGCGGACTTGTACCCCGGTCATGCTTTTGGTCGCCTTACGGATTTGGGATACTCGATCCTTGAAGGCCTGTTCATCGGCCATGGCCGCCCATTGCAAGGGCGTCCAGGGTTTGGGCACCAGGCAGCCCAGTCCCAGGGTGATCAGCTTCAGGTTGGTTTTCCCTCGCCCGCCACCAGTAGTCCGAGCCTGGTCCACTTCCCGCAGAAACAGACCAAACTCTTCCCAGTCCGCGTCGGTCTCTCCCGGCCAACCGACCAGCAAATAAATTTTCAGATGATTGAACCCCTTGCGGGAGAGGCGTTCCACGGTCCGCAGAAAAGCCTCTTCTCGAACATGTTTGTTCATCGAGTCCCGCAACGTCCGGCTTGCTCCCTCCAGTGCCAGGGTGATCGTACGCGTTCCCAGGGCGCGCAAGATGTCCAGCAGCTCTTCGGTCAGTCCCTCGGCCCGCAAGGAGGACAGGGAGACGTCCACTTTTTGCTCGCCAAGCCAGGCGAGAAAACGCCCCAGATCCGGCCAGTCCGTCAGGGCCGTGCCCACGAGCCCCACTTTACGTGGCCGCTTGCGCAGCACGATTTCCTGGAGGTCGTCCAGGGAAGCCATTCTGGGTGGACGGTACACGTATCCCGCTGCGCAAAATCGGCAACCGTGCGGACAGCCACGATTGACCTCCAACAGCAGGGTGTCCCGGAACACGGCGTCCGGAGTAATGAAGCAGGAACTGACCGGGGCTTCCAGTCCACCCAGGTACGAGGGATGCAGATGCACGGCTCGATGCACGGGCAACGTGCTCTTTCCGGGAACGTAGACCCCGGGCATGGCCGCGATCAAGTCCAGAGCGTCATCACGGGAAGCGTTTCGGACATACGCTTCAGCCAGGACCTCCAGACAGTCGACCAGCCCTGCCTCGGCCTCCCCCACCCAGAACAGATCCACGCTGGGGGCGATGGGAGCGGGATTCATAAACGCGAGCGCCCCTCCGGCCATGACCAGTGGCCAGGAGGGGCGTCGCGCGGCGTCGGGGGCGATCCCGGACGCCGTCAGGATACGGAACAGATGGAGGTAATCGAACTCGTAGGTCAGACTGAAGGCCACGACGCCAAAGGCGTCCAGTCCGCGTTTTCCAAAGGGCCGGACCAACTCATGCCGGTCCGGATCCCAGAACACCGGCTCCAAGGCCAATGTCGGACGAGACCGCAACAACTCCAGCACCGCCTGCCATCCCAGGCTGGAATAGGCCAGAGCAGGCTTCTGGGGAAAGACCAGGGCCATGGGCAGGCGACCGCCCCACTCCTGCTCTGGAATGGCCCGTGAGCCGGGGGGACGGCGATCGCGCTTCACCCGTTGCTCCGGCGTTGTTGAGGCGGCACGCGCACCGACGACGCGCCGACCATGGTCCACTTGATTATCGAGGTCAGGCTTCGAAACCCCGCAGCCTGGATCAATCCGCCTGCTTGCGCAGGAAGGACGGAATCTCGAACTCCTCTTCATCAAAGACGAAATCCTCTCCTCCCCCGCCGGAGGCCACGCGGAGCATCCGGTTCGGCGCTTGGGTCTGGGGTTGGGCCATCCCCTTGGAAGAACCGTGTGAATGTCCTTGGTTGAGCTGTCCATGTTCACTGCGCAGCCCCTTGCGCAGATAGGCCGGGATGCTGCGATCCTCAGCGCTGGAAGGAACGTACGGACGCCGGACGATATTGCCGGAGTTGCGCGCGTTGTTGCGCACCCCGCCCAGATCGATCACTCGGGACGAATCCTCGCCTCGCCCGACAGTGGCGGCGTTCGTGCCGATGCCCGTGGCGATCACGGTGATCCGCATCTCGTCGCCGGCATCCTCGTCAAACACGGTGCCGAAGAAAATCTTGGCGTCGTCGTGGGCCGCTTCGTGAATGATGCTGGCCGCCTCGCTGACTTCATCAATGGTCATATCCGGAGCGCAGGTGATGTTCAGCAGCACGCCCTTGGCTCCGTCGATGCTCACGTCCTCCAACAACGGACTATTGATGGCCTTCAGCGCGGCCTCCCGAGCCCGGCCCTCGCCCTTGGCGATACCCGTGCCCATCATGGCCAGCCCCATCTCGGACATGACCGCCTTGACGTCCGCGAAGTCCAGGTTGATGAGCCCGGGGACCATGATCAGGTCGGAAATGCCTTTGACCGCGTAGAACAGCACCTCGTCGGCCTTTTTGAGCATGTCCAGGAAGGCGGCCTTCTGTGCGGCCAGGGAAAGCAGCCGGTCGTTGGGAATGGTGATGATCGTGTCCACGGCGTCAGCCAGGGCCGCGGCCCCTTTCTCGGCCTGAAGCAACCGCTTCTTGCCTTCAAAATAAAACGGCTTGGACACCACGGCCACGGTCAGGGCGCCCATTTCCCGGGCCACCTCGGCGATGACCGGGGCCGCTCCGGTGCCGGTGCCGCCGCCCATGCCCGCGGTGACGAAGACCATGTCCGCCGGCTCCAGTATCTTTCGGATCTGGTCCACGCTTTCCAGGGCCGCCTCGCGACCGATGTCCGGATTCGCCCCGGCTCCGAGCCCCTTGGTCAGCTTCTCGCCCAATTGAATCTTGAATTCGGCCCGAGATCTGTTCAAGGCCTGCAAATCCGTGTTGGCCGCGATGAACGTGACGCCCTTCAACGAAGAGCTGATCATGTTGTTCACGGCGTTGCTGCCCCCGCCGCCGACCCCGACGACCTTGATCGTTGCATTGATGTCGTTTTCAAGTTCCATGAACTGCATACGCTTCTCCTCCCTGTTCGCTTACCTGATGGTCAAAAAATTGTTGTTCCGCATCCCTCGGCGTTGTTCCCGTCCGTCTCGCTCGTCGCACCCGTCTGTCATCTTTTCAGGCATCTTTTCTCGGCATCTCTTTTCGTCATTACCGTTCGCCATCTCAGTCAAATGCGTTCCCGCGACGCATCAACGCGCACTTCCATGAGTTTCAAATTTCAAATCTCAAATTTGAAATTCCAATGCGCGTTTCCCACTCAGGAAACATCGGAAAACCACTTGCGCATCCGGTTCAGGATGCGGTTGAAAATATGGGTGTCCCGGATCCGGAATCGCTGGTCCAGCCCTTCCTTGCGCGCTCCATACATCAGCAGTCCCACGGCGGTGGAATACATCGGGTTCATCACCACGTCCTTCAGCCCCCCCACTTCCCGCGGATAGCCGATGCGGGTGGGCAGGTTGAAAATCTGCTCGCCCAGGTCGGCCATCCCGTCCAACAAAGCCGACCCGCCGGTGAGAACGATTCCGGCCCCGATAAGATTCTTGCACCCGGACTGGTTCAGGTCCTGTTCCACCAGGGCCAGAATTTCCTCCATCCGCGGTTCACAGATCTCCGCGAGCACCCGCCGGGAAACCCGCCGCGCCTCGCGACCGCCCACACTGGGCACGTCGATGATCTCGTCCTTTTGCACGATGTCCGTCAGGGCGCAGCCGTATTTGATCTTGATCTTTTCCGCGGCCAACATCGGCGTGCGCAGGCCGAAGGCGATGTCGTTGGTCAGGTTGCTTCCACCCAGGGCCAGGACCGACGTATATTTGATGGAATTGTTGGAAAAAATCGCCACATCCGTGGTCCCGCCGCCGATGTCCACCAGAGCCACGCCGATTTCGCGCTCCTCCGGGGTCAGCACGGCCTCGGTGGAGGCCAGGGACTGCAGGACGATGTCCGCCACGTCCAACCCGGCTCGATGGCAGGAACGAATGATGTTCTGGGCGCTGCTCACCGCTCCGGTCACGATGTGCACCTTGGCCTCCAGCCGCACCCCGGCCATGCCGATAGGGTCCGCGATGCCGTTTTGTTCGTCGACGATGAACTCCTGGGGCAGGATGTGGATCACCTCGCGGTCCAGGGGGATGGCCACGGCCTTGGCCGCGTCGATGACCCGCTCCATGTCCTTGGGCGTCACCTCTCCGCCCTTGACCGCGATCACGCCGTGGCTGTTGAAGCCCTTGATGTGGCTGCCGGCGATGCCGGAATACACCGAACGGATTTCGCAGCCGGCCATCAGTTCCGCCTCTTCCAAGGCCTTTTTGATGCACTGCACGGTCTGCTCGATATTCACCACCACGCCCTTGCGCAGTCCCGAGGACGGGGCCGTGCCGATGCCTACCACGTCTACGCCGTTAGGCGTAGCCTCCCCTACCACGGTGCAGATTTTGGTGGTTCCGATGTCCAGCCCGACGATCAGATCGGATTTGGATGATGATTTTTTCGCCATTTTCCGCTCCTCGATTTCGCTGTCAGGACTGTTTCAACTGGACCCAGGCCTTGCCCGACATGACAGTCAACCGTTCAATATTGTTCAGCTCTCCACGAGAGCGCAAATCTTCCCAAACTTGATTCATTATTGCGCGATGCCCGCGCCAGTCGCTCAGATCAAAATGAATCACCAAGCCCCGATCTTCCAGGTGGATGCGTAGAAGATTCGCGTCCTCCACCTTCAACCAGGCCACGTCCGAAAAACCAAACGGGAATTCCAACCGCTCCACGGCCCGCACCCACTCTTCCATCAACCGCCAGTTCGGCTCCACGCCTTGCTCCAAAATCAGGACCGGCAAGGACACGAAGCGGCCCAGTTCCAGTGCGGCGATGGGAACTCCGTTGCGATCCGCGTAAAACAAGGTCCCGCCCTGCTGAACCCAGAAAAACGGTTCACGTTCCACGATGTCGATGGCCACCCCGTCCGGGAGCACCCGCCGGACCGTGGCGCTTTCGACCCATGGGTTGTGTTGCAGTTTTCGGCTGACCTCGCCCAGACTGACCTCCAGGAGGTTCATCCCCACTGTCACGCCGCTCAGGTTCAGCACCTCCGGCGTGCTGAGCTGCCTGTTGCCGATGATCTCCACGTGGGAGACGGCAAAATGAGCGGACGTGGTCAACGCCCGGTAACCGTAGATCAGCCCGAGGCTGATGCTTCCAAGAAGCGTCGCCACCAGCAGCAACCCCAAGGTCCAACCGAAAAACCTCAATACAAACAGAATAAGCGCCGTCAGCAGCCCCCCGATGCGTACCGGACGCCTCGCGGCCTTGTTCCGGGCCGGCTTTACCGACGGTTTCGCGGCTCGCTTGGGCACGGACGGGGCACTTTTTCCGCCCGCCCATTTGTTGCTCTTGCGGGTCCCGGGACTGAACCAGCCGCCGGGTCGGAGTCTTGCGGCGGCCACGCTCATGCCAGCACCTTGACCTCGGTTTCCAGTTCCAGGCCGAAACGAGCCGCGACCCGTTCCCGGGCCAGATCCAGCAG
Source organism: Desulfonatronum lacustre DSM 10312 (assembly GCF_000519265.1). Lineage (NCBI taxonomy): Bacteria > Pseudomonadati > Thermodesulfobacteriota > Desulfovibrionia > Desulfovibrionales > Desulfonatronaceae > Desulfonatronum > Desulfonatronum lacustre. Next base: position 3,256,925 of record NZ_KI912608.1, on the reverse strand, counting down.
AGCAAAGGCGTCGTCAGCCGAGCCGCCGCCGAGGTTGATCAAAAAATTCGCGTGCCGCTCGGAAAAGGCCATGTCGCCCTTTCGAAATCCGCGCAGCCCGACCCGGTCCAAAAGCCTGCCCGCCGGGTTTTCCGCGTCGGGATTCTTGAACACGCACCCGGCCGAGGCCACGGTGATCGGCTGAGTCTCTTTTTTACGGTCGAACCAGTTGCGCATCCGTGTTCGCACTTCAGTCGGCTCGTCCCGTTCGACCCGCAGTTCCGCGGCCAGCACCAGCTGAACCGCATCGTCAAGCCCCGAATCGAACCGTCGGTATCCGAATTGGAGAGCAGCGGCATCAAGCCACCGGCCGCCCCGGTCCGGGGTCCAGATCAGGACTCGTTCCAGAACCTGGGCCATCTCCAGCCCGTACGAACCGGCGTTCATGGCCACGGCCCCGCCCACGGAACCGGGAATCCCCGTCCATGGCTCCAAACCACGCAGGCCGCGAGCCGCGCACCATCCCAACAGCCGTGGAAGCCGCAAGGCTCCTGGGACCCGAATTCGGACCGCTTCCCGGTCCACCTCTGAAATCCGGTTTCCATCGTCACCCTGTTCCATAATCTCGGGATCACCGCCGCCTTCCAGCCGGACCAACACCAGATCCAAATCCCGGTCCGCTGCCAGGATATTGCTCCCTTCCCCCAGGACCATGGACCGGCCGCCGAGTCTGGCCGTTTGCTCGGCCAACAAGCCGGCTAGATCGGCCAGGTCCGACGTTTCACGGACCACGATTTCGGCCATGGCCTTGCCGCCCAATCTCAAAGTCGTCCGGTCGGCCAGAAGCGGGCCTTTAATCACCTTCATGGGACCACCTTCACGGGATCATCCTCACACGGCCTCCAAAAAACCTTGTCCGGCCTGCCACACATTGCCGGCCCCCAACGTCAACAGCACGTCGCCCGGTCGCAGGATGTCCGGCAGAGCCTCACTTGCCGTGCGCATGTCCGGAAAAAAGTCCACCGGGGTCTGGCTGACCTGCCGAACGCCCTGAGCCAGACTGCTCCCGCTGATGCCGGGCAAGGGGGCCTCGGAGGCCGGATAAATCTCCAGCAACAGCAAGCGGTCGGCTTGGTCGAAGGCCCGGCAGAAATCACCGAACAGCGCTTTGGTCCGAGAAAATCGGTGAGGCTGGAACAACACCATCAACCGCCTCCCTGGAAAAAACTCCCGTGCGGTGCGCAAGGTCGCGACGATTTCCTTGGGGTGATGTCCATAGTCGTCCACCACGGTCACGCCCTCACGCTCACCCTTGATCTCGAAGCGCCGCCCCACGCCGCCGAAGTTGGTCAGACCGCGCAGCACCGCTTCCTTGGGCATGCCGATTTCAATGGCCACGCCCACCGCGCCCAAGGCGTTCAAAACATTGTGCCGCCCCGGTTGGGCCAGGTTGACCTCGGCCCAGGGTTCACCGCGCCAACTAATCCGGAAGGGATTGCCCGGACGACCTTCCAGCAATTCGCCGCGCACGTCGTTGTCCGCTCCAAACCCATAGGTCACCACGGGACGACGGACCTGGGGCAAAACGGCCTGGACCCCCGGATCGTCGCCGCAGACCACGTTCAGGCCGTAGAACGGCACCTTGTTCATGAACTGAACAAAGGCCTCCTTGATGCTCGCCAAGTCCGGGTAAAAATCCAGGTGGTCCGCGTCGATGTTGGTCACCACGCTGATGATTGGAAACAGGCACAGGAACGAGCCGTCGGATTCGTCCGCTTCGGCGATCAGGTACTCCCCCTGCCCCAGTAGGGCGTTGCTGCCGTAGCTGCGGAGCCGTCCGCCGATAATCACCGTGGGGTCCAACTCCGCTTCCTTGAAAATAGTCGCCAGAATCGAAGTGGTCGTGGTCTTGCCGTGGGTTCCGGCCACGGCGATCCCGGTCCGCAGGCGCATCAGTTCAGCCAGCATCTCCGCCCTGGGGATGATCGGAATCCCCAGGGCGCGGGCTTCCTGAACCTCCGGATTGTCGTCCCGCACCGCCGTGGACTTGACCAACACCTGGGCTTGGTCCAATCGGCCCTTGCAATGCCCGACATACGTGACCGCACCGAGGGTCCGCAGATGGTCCAGCACCGGACCGGGGGCCACGTCCGAACCGGAGACGCTATAGCCCAAGTTAAGCAGCACTTCCGCGATTCCGCTCATTCCGGAACCGCCCAGACCAACCATATGGATGGACGTGACCTTCGACTTCATCCGCGTTGCACCAATCCTTCAAGTTCTCGAACCACGTCAGCCCCGGCTTCCGGACATCCCATTGCCCAGGCCGCCTTGCGCATGTCCCGCAACTTGCCGGGAATATCCAACAAATCCTTGATCACGGTCCACAGTTGGACCTGAGTCAGGTAGCTTTCCACCAACACCATGGCCGCTCCGGCCTGCTCCAACTTCCGAGCGTTGAGCATCTGGTGGTCATGGGTGGCATAGGGAAAGGGGACCAAGACGCTGGGCTTGCCCATGACCGTCAATTCAGCCAACGTGGTCGCCCCGGCCCGACACACCACCAAGTCCGCCCAGGCATAGGCCTCGGCCACGTCCTCAATGAACGGCTCCACACGAACCTGATTCCAACCGGCCCGGGCATACTCCCCGGAAATCCTCTCCCAGTCCGCCTGCCCGGTCTGATGCCATAGGGAAATCCGCTCTTCGCGAAACCCATCCATGGAATCCAGCACGGCCTGATTCAGGGCTCTGGCACCCTGGCTTCCACCGAGGATCAACACGTTGCGCCGCGGGCTGTCCCCTTCGGGCTGGGCGGAGCGCAGCTGACGGACCGCCTTGCGCAACGGATTCCCGGTGACCACCACCTTCCGAGGGTCGAACAGATGGTGATCGTCCGGCAGGGAAAGCAGCACCCGACGGACCAGTCTGCCCAGCAGCCTGTTGGTCATTCCGGGCAGGCCGTTCTGCTCGTGAATCGCCGTGGGCACGCGGAGCAACCAGGCCGCCAAAACCAGGGGAAACCCGGCGTAGCCGCCCAAACCCAACACCACGTCGGGCTTGAACCCGCGAACAATGATCATGGCCCGCGACACGCTCAGCGGCAACCACCACAATAGGCCCAGGGCCCGCCAACCTCGCCCAAAAACTCCAGAGACCGGGAGGGCCTGAAAGTCCAGACCGGCGCTTGCCGCCCATCTTCCCTCCGGCCCACGCCCACCGCCCACGAAGAGCAATCGGATGTCGGGATACCGCTCCCGCAGCTCTTCGGCCACGGCCAATGCCGGAAAAATATGGCCTCCGGTTCCCCCGGTGGTCAGGATCACCCGGTTCATGGCGTTGCTCCGTTTCGTCGGCTCGGCGAACCGGCGCTCCGTGACAGGTTCAGCAACACGCCCACGCAGAGCAGGGACATGACCAGGCTGGAGCCTCCGTAGCTCAGAAACGGCATGGGCACGCCTTTGGGCGGGACCACGCCCAGAACCACGGCCATGTTCAGCATGGCCCCCAAAGCCAGAACCAACAGCATCCCGAAGGCGACGAACCGTTCCTGCAAGCCGTCCTGCAACCTGGCGATTCGGAGTCCTCGCCAAAGCAAGACGCCCACCAGAACGAAAATCACGGATACACCGATAAAACCCAGCTCCTCGCCGATTACGGCCAAAATAAAGTCCGTATGCGCCGCGGGCAGAAAGAACAGCTTCTGCTTCCCGGCGCCCAATCCTTCGCCCAGCCATCCTCCACCGCCCAGGGCGTACAGGGATTGAACCAGTTGATAGCCCACGTCCTGGGCGTCCTGGAACGGATCTAAGAACGCGAACCAGCGCCGAAAACGGTAGGGCGAACTCATCACCAGGAAAATCGCGCCCATCAGGGCCATGAACGAAGTCGCCCCCAAATAAACCAGCCGGGTCCCTCCCACGAAACTGATGCAGAAGAGGATCAGCATCAACGAGGCCGCGCCGCCGAAGTCCGGTTGAGCCAGGAGCAGCAGGCTCAACGCTCCGGTGATGCACACCGGCGGCAGGAAGCCCACCCCGAAGGTGCGGATCATTTCCTGCTTGCGGCTGAAAAACGAGGCCAGATAAAGGACCAAAGCCACTTTGGCAACTTCCAGGGGCTGGATCATGATTGGTCCCAAAGACAGCCAGCGTGTCGCCCCTCCGGCCTGCACTCCAAGGGGAGAAACCAGGGTCAGGACCAGCAAACCTCCGGCCAGGGTCAGCCAGACATACGTGAACCGAAGATACAACTGACGGGGAATAGCCGCGGCCGCGCTCATCACGCCCAGCCCGATAATCAGAAAGACCAAGTGTCGCTTGAAAAAATAGTATTTATCCGCATAAAAGCGCTCGGCCATGATCCCGCTGGAGCTGAGCACCATTACCAAGCCCAAACCGGAGAGCAGCAGGGCCACGGACAGCAACCAGAAATCAACTCCTTCGCCGCGCCCCACTCCGGGCCCGCGGGCGGACACCGCGGCAAGTCTATTCATGGCCACGCTCCGCAAGGGTCTGGAGGTGATTCTGAAACGTCATGCCGCGATGCTTGTAATCCCGGAAGAGGTCGAAGCTGGCCGTGGCCGGCGAGAGCAGCATCACATCCCCGGAACGGGCCTGGAGCCAGAGCCGGTCCATGGCCCGTTCCAGGGTCGGTTCCCAAAACAGCGGCGTTTCAAGGTCGCCCCAGGCCGCCTCGAAAATTTCCCGACCGGCCCCAAACAGCCCCACGGCCCGAGCCTTGCTTTGCACGAGAGGTTTCAGACCAGCCAGATCGCCACCTTTAAACACACCTCCGGCCAGCAGCAGCACCGGACGGTCAAAGGCCTCCAGAGCGGCCCTCAGGGCCTGAACCGTGGTGCCCTTGGAGTCGTCCACGAAAACCACGCCGCCCTGCTCGGCCACGATTTGCAGCCGGTGAGGCAGGCCGGAAAAACCGTCCAGGACCGTCTGGGCCGCGGCGCGGGTCAGGCCGAAGGGCTGGCAGGCTTGGAACGCGGCGGCGATGTTGGCCTGGTTGTGCCGTCCGGGCAGGGCCGGACAGGTCAAATCGGATTGCGTCCCAAAATACACGGTCCGGGCCCGGGTCACGCGACGCGCCTGGACCAGCTCCCGCATCTCCTCGGGAAAAACAGCCGTATCCTCGGGTTCCTGGGTGGCGAACAAGGACAGCTTGGCCTGCAGATACTCTTCCATGTCCTGATGATAATCCAAATGGTTCGGACTGACGTTGAGCAGCACGCCGACCCTGGGACGTAGCGAACGCGTGTTCAGGAGCTGAAAACTGCTCACTTCCAAAACGAGGTTGTCGGCTTTCTCGAAATTCGAGGACGACCCGGCATCCGCGGCGCTCAAGCACTCCAAAACATAACTGGACATCGGGGTCCCGATGTTTCCGCCCACGAATACCCGGCGGCCCATGGCTTCCAGAAAGCGTCCGATCAAGGTGGTCGTCGTGGTTTTGCCGTTGGTCCCGGTCACCGCGGTGATCGGCGCGTCCACGAAACCCAGGGCCAGTTCAAGCTCCGCGATCACCTGATCCGCCCCGAGGCCGGTCAACCAGGGTTCCAGCTTGCGCCGGTTCACGCCCGGACTGAGGACCACCAGAGCGGCGCGGTCGAACTGCTCCGTGCAATGACCGCCCTCCCGCACGTCCCAGCCCCGCTTTTCAGCCTGGTCACGGACCTCCCGACTCACCTTCCCGGAATCCACCAACCGAACAGCACAGCCCAGATGGTCCAGCAAAGCGGCCGCGGCCAGACCGGACCGGCCCGTGCCGACGACCACGGCTGTTTCTCCGGGTTGGATCCGTGACGGCCCTGAGCCGGGCAATGATTGGTGCAGGCTGGACATGTGCTGTGCTCGACCTTAGCGAAGTTTCAAGGCGCTCAGGGAAATCAGGGCCATGATGATGGAAAAAATCCAGCATCGGACAATGATCTTGGACTCCGGTACGCCCTGGAGTTCAAAATGGTGATGCAGGGGGGCCATTCGAAAAATGCGTTTGCCCCCGGTCATCTTGAAATACCCCACCTGGAGGATCACGGAGAGGGTCTCCACCACGAACAGCCCGCCGACGATCAACAACAATAATTCCTGTTTGGCCAACACGGCGATGAATCCCAGAACGCCGCCCAGGCTCAGACTGCCCACGTCGCCCATGAACACCTGGGCCGGGTAGGCGTTGAACCACAAGAAGCCCAGCCCCGCGCCCACCAGGGCGGCACAGAACACCGTCACCTCGCCGACGCCGGGCACGTAGGCCACCTGGAGGTACTTGGCGATCTGCACGTGACCGGCCACGTAAACGAAGATACCGAAACACGCCGCGGCCACGATCAACGGCCCAATGGCCAGGCCGTCCAGGCCGTCGGTCAGGTTCACCCCGTTGGACGAGCCGACCATCACCAGCACGGCGAAGGGGATGTACATCCAGAGCATGTCCGGCTGGAGCATTTTCAAAAACGGAAAATACAGGATCGTGGAATAGGCCGGTTGCAACAGCAACAACGATATCGCCCCCAGGGCCACCACGATCTGTCCCAGCAGCTTGCCTCCGGCGCTCAAGCCCTGGTTGCGTTTTTTGACCACCTTCAGGAAGTCGTCCCAAAAGCCCACTAAGCCGAAGCCCACGAAGACGAAAATGGTCAACCAGAGGTAGACGTTGGTCAGATCCCCCCAGAGCAGGACGCTGGTCAGCAGGGAAAAGGCGATCAGCAGGCCGCCCATGGTCGGAGTCCCGGCCTTGCCGTTGTGCTTGGGCACGTCCTCGCGAATGTGCTGGCCGAACTTCAGCCGTTGCAGCCAGGCGATGAAAAGTGGCCCCAGCACGATGGATATCAGCAACGCGGTGAGCAGAGCGTACACGGAGCGGAAGGTGATGTAGCGAAACACGTTGAAAACGATGTATTCGCTCCCCAGCGGGTAAAGTAAGTGATAGATCATGCGCTCGGCTCCGTTCGCAGGGCTTCAAGATACAGTTCCATTTTTCCGGCCCGGGACCCCTTGAACAGGATCACGCCTCCACTCTCATCTTGGTCGGCTCCGTCCACGGCTGTTCCGGCAACGACGGACTTGCGCCACGTTTTCAGGAAGTGTTCCGGAGTCTCGCATGCCGTGAACCGCGCCGGTGCCTTCTCCGCCGCCAGTCCGTCCCGCACGTCCGCGCCGTGTCCGCCGTGGTAGTAGACCTCGGAGCAGACTCCGCTCAAGACCCGGCCAAGCTCGTAGTGCTCGGCCCCGGCCGAGGCCCCCAATTCCAGCATGTCTCCCAGAACGCAAACCAGGCGGCGTCCCTCGGCCAGGGCATGAGCCCTGTTCAGAGCCAGGCGCATGGACAGAGGGTTGGCGTTATAGGTGTCGTCCACCAGGACCCAAGCTCCGCGCCGTTCCACATTGAAGCGCCCCGGCAGGGCCAAATCGACGCTCAACCCTTTTTGAATCGCGTCCGTGTCGATGCCCAGCAAGGCGGCCGCGGCAGCCGTGGCCAGCACGTTTTGCGCCACGGGAGCCCGCTCCACCGGCCAGGACAATGTCAGACTCCGGCCACGCAGGCGCAACGCCAACCCCATCCGGTCCGAATCGACCTGGAACGGTTCTCCCGACCAAAACTCCGCGTCGGGGTCTTTCGTGGAAAATCCGTGAATCCGGTCCGTGAAGGCCAGGCTTTCCCGCCATAATTCCGGGCAATCCTGGTTGACCAAGGCTCTGCCCTCCGGATTGAGATACCTGACCAGCCGGGCCTTGGCCGCGGCCACACCGGACACGCCGCCCAGTTCGGCCACGTGCGCGGCCCCGGCATTGAGCAGAATCGCCAGATCCGGTCGCAGGACCGCTCCCAGTTCGTCCATGTCCCCAGGGCGGCTGATCCCGGCCTCCATGACCCAAAAAGCCTCTTCTCCGGAACAGGACAACAGGGACAGGGGCATTCCGATCTGGTTGTTCCAGTTCAAACGGTTTCGGCATGTCGCGCCGGCTTGGGAACAGACCTGGGCCACCATCTCCTTGACCGTGGTCTTGCCGGCCGAGCCGGTCACGCCGATCACCTGTCCCGCGAACCCTTCGCGCCAGAGCGAGGCCACCTCGCCCAGGGCGGCCTGGGCGGTCATCCCGTCGCGAAGCACCAGCATCGGAGCCCGCCCATCCAATTCGGGCACGGCCCTCGTCGCTACCACGGCCACGGCCCCTCTTTCCACGGCTTGGGCCGCGTGATGATGGCCGTCGCTGCGCTCGCCAGGGAGACAGAAAAACAGGTCTCCAGGCCGGATGTCCCGGCTATCGATACAAGCCCCGGCGACAAGCACGTCAGCGTCGCCGACCGGTGCTTCAAGCCCCAGGACTCGTGCGATTCGGCTCAGACTCATGCGCATGGGACCATCCCCGCGTCGGTTGAAGCAAATTCGGCATCGGCCTCGCCCAGAATCCCACGAATGACCGTGGGGTCGTGAAAAGGATGTTTTTCTTCGCCAATCTGCTGCGTGGACTCGTGCCCCTTGCCCGCCACCAACAGCGCGTCGCCGGGACGCAGCATGTCCAGGGCGAGTTGGATGGCCAACCTTCGGTCCACTTCCGTGATCACCCGCGGACAGGCCGCGAGTCCGGGCAGGACATCGGCCAGGATCGCTTTCGGGTCTTCATGCCGGGGATTGTCCGAGGTCAGGACCGCCACGTCCGCATGGCGGCCTACGGCTTGCCCCATCAAGGGGCGCTTGGTTTTGTCCCTATTCCCACCGCACCCGAACACGATGATCAAACGTTTGAATCCCGCTTTTCGCAACGCGCCGGCAACGCTTTCCAAGGCGTCTGGGGTGTGGGCGTAGTCCACGAATATATCCAGACCTTGTCGATTGGGAACCCGCTCCAGTCGCCCGGGAACGCCGGGAAATCGTTCCAGCGCAGCCATCTGTTCCGGTTCCATTCCCAGCCGCAACCCGGCTCCCTGGGCCGCCAGCAGGTTGGCCGCGTTATACCGGCCCACCAAGGAGGAACGCAGCGACCATGCGGACGATTTCCAGTTCATGCCCAGGTGCAGCCCGGCCCGGTCGCAAGCCAGGATTTCGCCCCGAAGAACTTCCGCGGGTTCGCCGTCCACATCCGGCTGGTTCTCATCAGAAACGAGGTCCTCGCCCTGCTCCAGGCCGTACCCCAGGCCGCCCCAACGGCTGAACAACCGGCGACCATGGTCGTCATCCATGTTGACCACGCGATGCTTGGGCCCCGAGGCTCCGGGAGTAAACAACAAGGCCTTGGCCTGAAAATAGCTTTCCATGTCGAGGTGGTAGTCCAGATGGTCCTGGGTAACGTTGGTCAACACCGCGGCTTTGAAGCGCAATCCGGCGGTCCGCTGCTGGGCCAGGGCATGGGAGGACACCTCCATGCAGACATGGCTCACCCCGGCATCCCGCATCCGGGCCAAAATTCCGTGCAGCCGCCAGCAATCCGGCGTGGTCATGCCGAGATCGCATTCCCCGCCGGGCCACTGAGCGCCGATGGTCCCGATGGTCCCGACGCGCAGCCCCGCTGATCGCAACAGATGGGCAGTCAGGAAAACCACCGTGGTCTTTCCGTTGGTCCCGGTCACCCCCACCAACACCGGACAGGCCCGGTCCGTGCCGTGATGGGCCGCGGCCAGTTCGCCCAATGCCCGCCGAGGATCGGGGTGTTCCAGAATCGCCGTCCCTTTCAGCGTTTCACTGCCTGAACCGTGAAGATATCCCTCAGGAGCAATCACGTATCCGGCCTTGCGAGTCACCGCCTCCGCGATGAACGCCGCCCCGTCCGTTCGCGACCCCGACAGCGCGAGGAAAGCTTCGCCGGGTTGGACCGCTTTGGAGTGAGTCCGGACCATCAAACCATCGCGGACCTTTTGGAGAAGCGTTTCCCAAAGTTCAACCCGCGGCTTGGTCATCTGCCTCATGACACCTCCAGCCACAGAGTCAACCGCCGCTCATGTTGCGGCCACGATTGCCCCGGCTCGGGGGCCTGCCTGGAGACAATCCCGCCGCCGCCTTCAACCTCGGGCAACACACCGTAGCCGCGCAGTCGCTCCACGGCCCGGCGCACGCTCATCCCCGTCACGTTGGGGACCATATCCCGGCCAAGATCCAGTGCGTCCGCCAAGTCGAATTCCATTGCCGCGGCCCCTTCCAGGGAAGTGTCGACATTCCGTTCCAGGCTGACCCTCTCAACTCGCGCATTCTGAGCCACACCATGGTTTTGACCCCGATCATCTTCTTGGGCGACAAAAACGCTCCCCTCCGGCAGCTTCCCGGCATACGCCAGGGAGCGCAGTCCGATGTCCCGCACCGCCGGCGCGGCCACCACGCCGCCATAGTGTTGGGGATGGGGCTCGTCGACCACCACGTAGATGAAATACTCCGGCTCATCGCCCGGATAGAATCCCGCGAAGGAGGCCACGTACCGGTCGCCATAGGTGCCGGAAGCAGTGGCCTTTTGGGCCGTGCCGGTCTTTCCGGCGCCGATCACGCCGGGAATCCGGGCTTGCGTACCCGTACCGTCCTCCTCCACCACTTCCTGAAGCATGCGCATCACGGTCTGGGCGACCTCTTCCCGCAAAACCACGGAAAGAGTGCCAACGTCCTGTTCAGGTTCGCGGACGAGCCGCAAAGGACGCATCACCCCGCGGTTGGCCAAAACAAGATACGCCCTGGCCATCTGCAGGGCGTTGGCGGACATGCCTTGTCCGAAGGAGACGGCGGCCAGGTCCACCGGATACCATGATCTGGGAGGCCTTAGGAGACCGGGATTCTCGCCGAGCAACGGCAAGCCGGATCGCTCGCCGAAACCCATTTTCTGGAGATAGTCGTGATATTTCGTCGCTCCGAGATCCAGACCGATCTTGGCCGAGCAGATGTTGCTGGAATACCGCAGGATCTTGTTCGCCGGGAGCCACCCCCGTCCCTTGACGTCGCGAATGTTTACCCCGGTCAGTCGCCACCGACCTTCTTCACAGTAATAGATCGTGTCGTTGGTAATCACGCGTTCTTCCAGGGCCGCGGCCATCAACATGGGCTTGAGCGTGGACCCCGGCTCCAGGGCGTCCGAAAGGATTCGGTTGCGCCACTGTTCCGCATTCTGGCGCGGCATGTTCGGATTGAAGAACGGATAGTTGGCCATAGCCAGAATATCTCCGCTGGGCACATGGACCACCAGAGCCATCCCGGTTTTCCCGTTGAAGGACGTGACGGTGGCGGCCAGGGCTTCCTCGGCGAAAAACTGAATCTGCGCGTCCAGGGTCAGGGTGACGTTGCGGCCCCGCAGATCCTCTTCACGGCCTTGGGCGTCCAGATACATCCGCCGTCCGGAGGCGTCCCGCTGGGCCACGAAGGTGGCTTTGCGTCCAGCCAGCATTTCGTCGTAGGTCTTTTCAACGCCCTCCAGTCCTTCCCCGTCCAGCCCCACGAAGCCGAGCACCTGCCCGGCCAAATGTCCATGAGGATAGAACCTGGCCGACTCCTCGGTCAGGTATACCCCCCGCAGCCCGGCGTTGATGATGTTCCGGGCGTTGCGGTCGCTGATCTGGCGGGACAGCCAGATGAAATTCTGAGGTCTTCCGAGTAAGGTCCGGACCTGACCGGCGGGCATCTCCAGGGCAGCGGCCAAAATCGGAACCGCCGCCTCCGGGTCCTCCAGCTCCAAGGGGCGGACGTAGACGGATTGAATTCCCGTGCTTTTGGCCAGCAGTCGCCCTTGACGATCGAAAATTTCACCGCGCATCCCGCGCTCGAATTCCGCGGCCTTGTGCTGTCTAGCGGCCATGGCCGTCAACTCCGGCCCGCGTACGACCTGAACCTGAAACGCCCGATACCACAGCCCGCCCCAGATCAAGAGCACGCACGCCCCCAGCAGGGCCATGCGAATCCGGACCCAATCACGGGACGAGGATTTATTCAGTCGGTCGTTTTTCATGCGTCTAACACCATGAACGGCCTGTCGAACTCAGGGACTCAGGAGCCTGATCCGGCCGGGTTCGGCTTGGCGGAGTCCGTTTTCTTCAGCCAACGCCCGCAGCCGGGACGAAGACAAGAGGTTCATTCGTTCCACTTCCAGCTTGGCCTGGAGATCGTTCTTGCGCTCCAGTTCGGTCTGGAGCTGCTTCAATTCATAGGCCAGATCCAGACGTTCAATATTGACCCAGACCACCGCCAACCCCAGGACCAATCCGCAAATCCCCAACAAGGACGTGGCCCAATACCAGCCGGTTGATTGGTTTTTTCTGGGAGCGTTGACGTTTGCACTCATGACGCGACCCTGAAAGTTCGGAGTAAAAAAGACATCATCAAGCGGCGATCCGTTCGGCCGCCCGCAGCTTCGCGCTGCGACTGCGCGGATTGGCGGTCAGTTCGGCGCTGGATGCGATCAACGGCTTCTTGGTCAGTATTTTCAATGTCGCCCGATGGCCGCACAAACAAAAGGGCTGCCTGGGCGGGCACAGGCAGGCCTTGGCCTGCTCCACGAAATATCGTTTAACTATACGATCCTCGATGGAATGAAACGAGATGATCACGATTCGTGCGCTTTCAGCCAGTCGCGGTACGATCTGACCCAAAAACCGGGTGATTTCTCCGGTCTCGTCGTTGACGAACATACGCAGAGCCTGGAAGGTGCGAGTCGCCGGATGGTTGCGGGCCCGAGCCCTTCGGGCCGGAGGGTAGGCCTGCTCGACGATGCGCGCCAACTCCAGGGTGGTTTCGATGGGATCGTCGCGCCGCGCTGTTTCGATGGCTCTGGCGATTCTTCCGCCCAGAGGTTCTTCACCAAACTCATAAATGATCTTCGCGAGTTGTCGCGCGGGATACGCGTTGACCACTTCCCGCGCCGTCACTCCCGCCCCGTGAGGATTCATCCGCATGTCCAAGGGGCCGTCCGCGAGAAAGCTGAACCCGCGCTCCGGAGTGTCCACCTGAAAAGAAGAGAAACCGAGGTCCAGCAACGCGCCGTCCAGCAGTTCCCAGCCCAGTTCGTCCATGACGTCCGAAAATCGGCTGAAGCACTCGTGACGCAAGGTCAATTCAGCGGCCGGCCACCTCTCATGAAGCCTTTTCCTCGCCGTCTCCAAAGCCAAGGGGTCGCGGTCCAGTCCCAATATTTTGGCCGCTCCGTCGGTGGCCTCCAACACGGCCCCGGCGTGCCCGCCCAGCCCCAGGGTCCCATCCAGGTAGCGTCCGCCAGGACGCGGAGCGAGATGTGTCAGGACCGCTTCGACCAGGACCGGTTGATGCGCGGGCAGAGCAGAGGATTCGGGCATGGACGTCACGACGACCTCTCAAGACGTAAAGGCGAAATCACGGATAGTGACATCCGCGACGAACACCGCCGGACCGAGCCTGCGCGCCTAAAGGCGTAGGTCGCATTCCGTCTGAGCCAGGGCATCCATGACCAGATCAAAGCTTTCTTCCATTTTGCGCCGCTGTTCTTCAAACCGCTCCAAGTCCCAGATTTCGAATTTTCGCCCCACGCCGGCCAGGGCGACTTCCCGCGTGAGACCGGCGTAGGTGCGCAAATGTGGAGGAATGAGAATCCGGCCCTGCTTGTCCAGTTCCACTTCCATGGCCCCGGATATGAAAAACCGCTGAAAATCCCGCAGCTGTCGATTCAGCATGTTGATGCGCTGAAAACTCTCTTCGATGCGTTCCCACTCCTGAAGCGAGTATCCCACCACGCATCCGTCGAAATTCGTCAGAATGACCCGGCCATGCGTCCCAGCAGAAAGAATAACATCCCGAAATTCCGTAGGAAGCACCAGACGCCCCTTGGGGTCCAGGCTGCGATATGCATGTCCGCGAAAGGTCATCGGCTTTCCACTCATCCCCACATTTTCCCACTTTTTCCCACCATCTTCCGCACATCTTACTAAATGTCAAGCATTTTTCAATTTCCCAGGAAATCCAAGCATTCACAAATAAATACCAAAAATAGAGACCACGAGGCACATCAAGTTCCGAGAGGTGAAAAAAGTGGCGTGGCCGATTTCAATCACGATTCACTTCGATACTGATCCGATAGAGCATGAGAATCAGAAAAATCAGCCCATGGAGCAAGGAGGGAACAGGTTGCTTTTGATGGGGATTGCCCTTAAGTGGAGCAGCGAGGAAAGAATGAAAAAAAGACGCACCATTGTCTGACGAGGAACGCGCATGCGGAACAAAGCCATAGAACCGAGCGAAGACCTGCATGAGGAATATTATCAGGTCAGCCCGGTGATCCTGGAGAGTTTTCCGAAATTTCGCCTGCCCCTGGACACGTTTGAATTCAGGGAACAGGTCGCCCAACTGATCCCCTTGACCCAGTCCGGCCAGCGGATCTCGGCGGAACAACGGCAGATGATCCTGGACAAATGCGCCCAAGGGTTGGTTTTTGTCGCCCGCAAAGACCACCCGGTTTACGCCGAGCATATCAGCAAGCAGCTTGATCTGGTCCTAGTGGACTCCAGCCTGAAAAGCTCGGAAATCGCCCTGATTTTCCAACAAGGTTTGACCGATCGCTTCAACGCCTTTTTGGATCAACCCGTGGCCCCGGTGTTCTCGGCCCTGCAAACCGACCTGCTCGTTCTGACCGAATACCTGTGGCAGGATCAGCATCGGATCAAGCAACTCAGAAAAAACCTCTGGAAAGAACATGCCCTGGCCAATCATGGCGTCAACTCCCTTTTCATCGGATTGGCCCTGTACCTGCGCCTTAATGACGGGGATCTGCGACGCAGGCACCTGGACGAGGTAGCCATGGGGCTGTTGACCCACGACCTGGGCATGTCCAAAATTCCGGCCTTCATTCGAGCCAAGACCATGCCGCTGACCCGGGATGAGCTGGAAAAAATTCGAGAACACTGCTGGATCGGCGGGAAAGTGCTCCACTCTTTGGAAGTCCGCTCGGACTTGATCCTCAAGCAGGCCCTGGAGCACCATGAACGGTTGGACGGCAAGGGCTATCCGCAAAAGCTGCCCGGCAAGGAGATCAGCATGGTCGGCCAGTTGTGCGCGGTGGTGGATTCCTATTGCGCCATGATTACCGATCGTCCGTACGCCGAGGCTCTGACCTCGGGCAGCGCCCTGAACGCGCTGAGTCAGAGCCCTGGCTACAACGACAAAATGGTCCGCGCCTTGATGGGCATGCTGATGGGATAAAGACGGACAAACGGGAGACGGATCAGTCGAAATCGGCCAGCAACGCGCCGATGTGTACCCCTTCGCCCAGACTGGTCTGCTGGTATTCGGACCGGATGCGCCAGAGGGCCTGCTGGAGTTGGTCGCTGCTGATGCCGTTACGCAGGGAGGTGTAGGCCTCCATGAAGGCGGCCAGGTTGTCGCAGACCTTGAGCAGTTTGCCGTCCTTGGGGTCGAAGCGGTCCTGGTTGTAGGCGGTCTGCAGCTGGTCCCAGTTCACCTCCCGGATCAAACCGTCCAGGATGACCGTGCTCTCGAACTCCGACCCCACGTCCAGGCCCAGAAAATAGGACAGTCGTTCCGCCAGGTCGCGATATCCGCCCTTTTCCAGGGGAGCGAAGACCCGCCGCTCCAGCTCCTTGAACTCATACTCCCGGATCAGATCGCCGATCCGGGCCACCGAGCGCTTCACCGGTGATATGATGTCCCTGGTCAGCAGCTCCGGCAGATCGTGGACCAGTCCGGCGAAAAAGTTGTTTTGCGCCCTGGCCCGGCAGGCGCCCACGGCCATGCTGAAAAAGTAGCCGAAGCAGGCCACCACGAACATATGTCCCAGGACCGAGGTTTCCGGAACCCTCGGGGTCTGGGACCAGCGCTTCTGGAAGCGCAGTTGTCCGCTGAGATGGGCCAGTCGGCCCAGATGACTTCCCGTGCCCTGGAGCAGTTCGGGCATGCCCTCCAAGTCCCGGTGGGTCTCCAGTTGCCCGCGAAAACTCTCCTCTATCTCCTCCAACTCGTCGTCGTAGTTCTGGACGTGGGTAATCAGGTGGAATTCCCATCGGCTGGCATAGCTGTGGGCCGCGTCCAGAATCCGCCGCGCCAAGTCCCCTTCCTCCGGATGGTCCAGCCACAGCCGCAACCGGTCCCAGAAGGGCGTTCCGAGGCACTCCACCCGCGGCTTGAGCCGGTCCAGGACCCAGTCCGTCAATTGGCGGTAATGGGCCGGATTGGCCTTGATCTGATAAAACACAGGCGGCTTGATGTCCGTGATCACCAGGCGGTACAGATATTCGAAAATCCCCCCCTCAACGATCCGCTCGCCGATGGCCAGCCTCTCTTCTGCAGACATTTCACGGGTGTTCAGTTCAAAGAGCATCCAGGCCACGATCATCTTGTGGGCCTGCTTGTCCACCTCCATCAGTTCCATGGGACGCAGCTTGTCGTTCCAGCGCTTCATGAACGATCCGGAGAAGATAAGCTGTAAAAGGCTTTTGCGAATTCCGGGCATGGATCAGACTCCTTGGTCACCTGTTGTCGTCAAGTCGCCGCGTTTCGCCGTGGCGCAGCAAAAAGAAGTCGTCTTCAGCCAGGCCGTGCCGCTGCCGGGCTTCGGCCAGGTCGACAATAGGCTGATCCAAAGACTCATCCGTGATTCCATGGAAAGTTCCCCAATGCACGCCAATGGAACGGCGAGCCTGGACGTCCCGGTGCACCAGCACCGCTTCCTCCGGGTTGATGTGCTGGCTTTGCATGAACCACCGTGGTTCGTACGCGCCCACCGGGATGGCCGCCAGGTCGAAGCCGCCGAAGCGTTCTCCGATGTCCTTGGTATCTTGGGAATAACCCATGTCCCCGGCGTAATAAAAGACGAAATCCGGCTGCTCCACCACCCAGCCACCCCACAGGGTTTGATTTCGATCCCGTAACGTTCGTTGAGACCAGTGCTGGGCCGGGACGAAGTGGACCGTGGTCCGACACTCTTCGCCATCCATCTCCAGATTATCCCACCAGTCGAAATCCCGCACATGGCCGCGGGAGGCGGGAACATTGCGCTCGAACCATTCCTTGAGGCCCAAGGGAACCATGAACAGCGGCGAGCCGCCGGGTTGCGCCGCCAACTCCCGAACCGAGTTCAAATCCAGATGGTCGTAATGGCTGTGGGAAATCAGCACCAAGTCGATGCGCGGCAGCTCATCCAGGGCCACCCCCGGTGGCTGCCACCGCTTTGGTCCGGCCCATTGCACCGGTGAGGCCCGCTGCGAGAAGACGGGGTCCGTAAGGATATTCAGCCCGCCCATCTGCATCAGTACCGTGGCGTGCCCGACCCAGGTCACGGCCGGCTCGGAAAGGTTGGTTCGCAGGTATTCCAGGTCCGGGGCCACCGGGGCCAGTTCCAATGTGGGCTTCTTTGGCAGTCCGGCCAGCCGCCTCTGGAAGAACCAACGCCAGAAGTCCGGGCCGCTGGGCCGGGAATGGGGATAGTTGTTTTGAAAGCCCGTGGGGGTATGGTGCGGCTTGTCAGGGTCGTAGTGCGGGTTCTTGCCGGAGCATCCGGCCACAAGGGGGGTCATCAGGATCACGGCAAGCAGAACAATCGATTTCATGAATCAATCCGTGTACTCCACCATCCGACGGGTTGTCCGCTGAAAAGAGCGGCGCGGAGTTGGACAAGGGTCATGGCCGCGATCAATCGAACGCAGCCGGGCGGGTCGGGTCCGCCAGGTGACGACGGACCTCCGAGAGATGGACGTGGTTGGTGCGGTGCTCGGAAAGAGGCGGGAGATCATCGAAGGAGAAAAAGCCCACGTCCGAGGTTTCATCGCTGGCCGAGGGCGCTCCGCCGGTCAGTTCGCACAAAAACAGCACTTTGTAGGCGTGAAAGAATTCCATGGGCCGTCCGGCCCGGTTGGCGTCGTACACGCCGATCAGCCGGACCGGCTTGGCCTCGTATCCGCTTTCCTCGAGAATCTCCCGGGCGATCATGGCCGAAGGGTACTCGCCCACGTCGGCCCAGCCGCCGGGCATGGCCCACTTGCCGTCGGCCCGCTCCCGGACCAGCAAAATGCGGTCGTCCCGGACCACGGCCCCGCGCACGTCCACTTTGACCGTGGCGTAGCCGGGCTGCACCAGAAACGTACGCAAGACGTCGTCGGTTTCCAGACAAGTCCGGCTGGAAACCATTTCCGAGGCCAACTCCAACAGGCGATGATAGCGGGTTCGTTCGTAGTGGGTCTGGGCAAAGGCGAGGCCGGTCTGGCTCAGTGCTTGAATCTCTCTGGACCACTTCAGCCATGGGGTGGGTGGGTCATGTTCCATGGCCTTGACGATACAAAAAAAACTCCCTGAGAACAATCGTTCCCAGGGAATTTGAGCGGAGAGGCGAAAGGTTAGAATCCACGAAAAGCCAGCATATTGAAAGATTTATAGCCGCCTTCCACGTCTTCGGCGTAGCGGCAACCCAGTGGAGAGTCGCCGGGCTTGTACTTGATGTTCTCATTGGAGCCCCTGAAGACTGCGCAATCATTGTTTTCACAGACCAACAGCGCCCCCCAGCCGGACTCCGGCGGTCCCAAGGTCGAGGTCAACTCCACGCCGCAATGGGGGCAGCAACGCTTTTCGGACATTTTCATAATCTCCTTGCAATTTGGTTGATGAAAGGATGGTCAAGGCCTGTGACCCACAAAACGCACAATGTTCACCGCGAGCCTTGCAATCATGAACAGCGACAATCGTCAAGCTGTTCGAGACAAGAGATAAGGCCGATCATTTAAATGACAAGGACCGAATGTCCAACGGAGCATGACGCTGCAATAGCGGGGGAGCCGTAGGGGCGACCGGCCGGTCGCCCCTACTCCCAAAGACCGTTAAGCCGGGATCAAGTCAGGTCGAAGCGGTCCAGGTTCATGACCTTGGTCCAGGCCGCGACGAAGTCGCGCAGGAATTTCTCCTGAGCGTCGTTTTGGGCGTAGACTTCGGCCAGGGCGCGCAATCGCGAGTTGGAGCCGAAGATCAGGTCCACGCGGGTGCCGGTCCACTTCAGGTCCCCGGTCTTGCGGTCTCGGCCTTCAAAGGTGTCTCCTGTCTCGGACATGGCTTTCCACACAGTGCCCATGTCCAGCAGATTGGTGAAGAAGTCGTTGGTCAGAGCTCCGGGCCGGTCTGTGAACACGCCGTGGGCCGATCCGCCGACGTTGACTCCCAGCACCCGCAACCCGCCGACGAGCACGGTCATTTCCGGAGCGCTCAGGGTCAGCAACTGGGCCTTGTCCACCAGCATCTCCTCGGCGGATACGGAATAGGCCTTTTTCTGATAGTTGCGGAAGCCGTCGGCTTCGGGTTCCAGCAAAGCAAAGGATTCCTGATCGGTCTGGTCCTGCGAGGCGTCCGTACGGCCTGGGGAAAAGGGCATCTCCACAGCATGTCCGCCGGCCTTGGCCGCGGTCTCGACACCGGCGCATCCGGCCAGGACGATCAGGTCCGCCAGGGAGACCTTCTTGCCGTCGGATTGGGCGGCGTTGAAGTCGCTTTGGATGGATTCCAGCACGCCCAGCACCTTGGCCAACCGGTCCGGCTGGTTCACGGCCCAATCCTTTTGCGGCGTCAGGCGAATCCGGGCGCCATTGGCCCCGCCGCGCTTGTCCGAGCCCCGAAAGGTGGAGGCCGAGGCCCACGCCGTGGAGACCAGTTCCGCCACGGACAGGCCGGAGGCTAGAACCTTGGCCTTGAGGTCGGCGACGTCCTTGGCGTCGACCAGGGGGTGATCAACAGCCGGGACCGGGTCCTGCCAGATCAGGTCTTCGGCCGGGACTTCCGGGCCGAGGTAGCGGGCCTTGGGGCCCATGTCCCGGTGGGTCAGCTTGAACCACGCCCTGGCGAACGCATCCGCGAAGCCTTCCGGATCGTTCAGGTAGCGCCGGGCAATGGGCTCATAGATCGGGTCGAAGCGCAGCGACAGGTCAGCCGTAGTCATCATGGGGCGGCGCTTCTTCGTGGTATCGTGGGCGTCCACGATCATGTCCTCGTCTTCCACGTCCTTGGCCAGCCACTGGTTTGCGCCGGCCGGACTCTTGACCAGCTCCCACTCGTATTTGAACAGCACTTTCAGATAACCCATGTCCCACCTGGTCGGGTTCGGCTTCCAGGCGCCCTCGATGCCGCTGCTGATCGTATCGCCGCCCTTGCCGCTACCGAAGCTGCTCTTCCAGCCGAAGCCCTGCTCCTCAATGGGTGCGGCTTCGGGCTCCGGGCCGACATGGGACGGATCGCCCGCGCCGTGGCATTTGCCAAAGGTGTGGCCGCCGGCGGTCAAGGCGACGGTTTCTTCGTCATTCATGCCCATGCGGGCAAAAGTTTCCCGCACGTCGCGGCCCGACGCCACCGGGTCCGGGTTGCCGCCCGGGCCTTCGGGGTTCACGTAAATCAGGCCCATCTGCACCGCGGCCAGAGGATTCTCCAGGTCCCGATCCCCGCTGTAGCGTTTGTCGCCCAGCCATTCGGCCTCCGAGCCCCAGTAGATATCCTCCTCCGGTTGCCAGATGTCCTCACGTCCGCCGCCGAACCCAAAAGTTTTGAAACCCATGGATTCCAACGCGCAGTTGCCCGCCAGGATCATCAGGTCGGCCCAAGAAATCCTGTTGCCGTATTTTTTCTTGATCGGCCAGAGCAATCGTCGGGCCTTGTCCAGATTGACGTTGTCCGGCCAGCTGTTGATGGGCGCGAAGCGCTGGTTCCCGGTTCCGCCCCCGCCGCGTCCGTCCGCGGTGCGGTAGGTACCCGCGCTGTGCCAGGCCATGCGGATCATCAGCCCGCCGTAATGGCCCCAGTCCGCCGGCCACCACTCCTGGGAGTCGGTCATCAGGGCGACGAGATCCTTTTTCACCGCGTCCAGGTCGAGCTTCTTGAACTCCTCGGCGTAGTTGAAATCCGGCCCCAAGGGGTTGGAGGCAGGGGCGTGCTGGTGCAGAATGTCCAGGTCCAGTTGATTGGGCCACCATTCGCGATTCGACGTGCCTTTGGCGGCCGGGTGGTCATGCGTCTTGCCCGTAACGGGACATTTGCCTGTTTCACTCATACCGAGATCTCCTTTCGTTCCATGAACGGTTGAGGTTCTGATAACGATTTGGTTGCCATCTCCTACGAACCGATGTTTTCCGTCTCTTTTCCGGATGCAGCCCCCTGACAGGCCCGGCAGACCCCGAAAAAATCCACACGATGCGTGGTGACCCGAAAGCCGGTTTCCTGGCTGACCTCTTTAGTCAGATCCGTCAGACCGTTCAGCTTTGGGTCCAGAATCGTCTTGCACTTAATGCAGATGACATGGGGATGGGGATACGGCTTGCTGCCGTCGTAGCGGTTGCTGCCGTCGGGAAAGCCCAATTCCAGCACCTCGCCCAATTCTCGCAACAGGGCCACGGTCTTGTAAACCGTGGCAATGCTCGTAGTCGGAAAATCCCGGCGAACCTGCTCGTAAATCCGTTCCACCGATGGATGTCCGTGGCTGGAAGCCAAGATCTTGAGCACGGCCATCCGCTGCGGGGTCAGCCGAAAATCGCGTTCCTTGAGCCGTGCGATCATCTGCTCAAGGCGTTCATTGGTACTCGAAAGTGGTTTCTCCATGACACGTCCCATTTTGCGAAAACATTTCTTTATGGATAATTGTTATCCGTAAAATCGTCAAACTATTTTTGGACAGGGTGGCTTACTGCCCAGGAACCCTGCGACGAACATATCCCCAAAGCTGGGGGGATGGGGTGTTACGGTTGGACGGCCGTTACTCTCAGAGCGATGTCGCCCTGGGGAAGTTGCCAAGAATCGAGGGATGATGACGTGACGGGCAAAGGCGTGCCGTTGAGGACAACTTTATGCAAGTGGTCAAAAAATTTCGGGGGTTGGGATTTTAAAAACTTCAAAAGATATTCCGAGGGGACAAAAACCCCCTGGTGCAGAAACAAGCCGGCAAGCTCACGGCCTACGGCATTGTAGAGACGAACTTGCAGGCGAAAAGGCTGTTCTTCCGTCGAGTCGGTCGTGTTCTCCCTGGACTGTGAGATCCCCTCGCGCATTCTGCTGTAATAGCCGCCCCGGCGCATTGTCGCCCCCACCAAGCCAGGCATGGCCGCGGACAAAGCCAAACGCGAGGAGGGAACGATCATTGCCCGGTCCAGATCGTCAATGGCCTTCCCGTTGAGGAAAATCGTCTGCAAGTATTTTTCCGTATACACCCCGCAAACGCCGACCAGTTCACACAAAAACTCCCTGAGCGTGCAGGGTTTGGGCACGGGCATGTCAAAGCCCTGGAGAAGAATGCCGAACCATTCCGGGGCATCGTGCTCCATCACGATCAGAGGCAGATTGTCCAATGTTTTGTCATAGGGTTCAGGATAAGGAGCGGTGTACGGCATGGCTGATCTCTCCGAAGTCAGGTTTGGAAATTGACGTTAGATGCGGCAAACGCCGCCCTGCCACGCAAATAAGCAAATGAATAAAAACGGGTCCTGAACAGAACAGCGGCACCCCGGGAGGCTGGCCGCCTCCCGGGGTGCCGAACAAAAGATCGTTCTTACGTTTAGAAGTTGTAGACGCTGTCCAATTCTTCATTGGACACGTCGAACACGACATTGTGGGGCGCGAGGGGCTCGCGGGAGAAGTACCGGGGCAGACGGTCATGCTCAGGACCGAAACCGGCCTTCTTGTTGAATTCTCGCTCCATTTTCAGGATCTTCTGGCCCAGGGCGACCACGTCGTCGCCGGTCATGTTCAGGCCGTACATCTGGTTGATGGAATCGACCATGGCGTTGAAGGTCTCGGGCTGATCCAGAATGGCGAAGGCGATGAACAGGCAGTAGCCCGTGGCGTCCAAGGCCGCCGTCGCCACCTGCAGGTTCCGGGACAGTTCGGCCTGGCCTTCAGGCTTGAGCGGATCGACATCGCCGCCGACCTTGAGAATGTTCGTGGCCACGGCATAACCTGCCGTATGGTCAGCTCCCTGAGTCGTGGTGGCGTAGGTCACCCCAATGCCCTTCACCGCGCGAGGATCGTAAGCCGGCATGGCCTGACCCTTGACGACAGGAGCATGCTCCAGGCCGTAGCAACGGGCCGTGGTGGCGGCGCCCGCCCCCAGGATGCGACCCAACGGAGTGCCCTTGCCCACTTCGTGGACCAGATTGATGGCCCCTTCGCCGTCGCCGAACTCAATCACTCCGGCTTCCATGGCCACGCCGATGGTCACGCCCATTTCAATGGTGTCCACCCCATAGTTATCGTCCAGGTAGTCCAGCTTGGCCACCACGTCCAAATCGTCGATGCCGCAGTTGCCGCCGTGGGACCAGACGGTCTCGTATTCCGGCTGCTTGGTCATGTAGTTGCCGTCCTTGTCCGTATAGATTCCGGAGCACTGGATGGCGCAGCCGCGGTGGCAGCCGTGGGTGGGCTGGCCGCCTTCGCGGTTCTTCATGTTCTCGGCCTGGAGTTCGCCGGACAGACTCTGGTGGTGCTTGTAGCGGCCTTCACGGAAGTTGTAGGTGGGATAGCCGCCGGCTTCGTTGAGCACGTTGGTCAGCACGTTGGTGCCGTAGGTGGGCAGGCCCTGGCCGGTGACCGCGTGCTGCTTCAGCCCTTCCACGAACTTGCGGTTGGCTTCCTTGAACCCTTCCGGATTTGCGGGTTGACGCATTTTGGTGTTGGAAGCGTCCACAACGATGCACTTGATGCCCTTGGAGCCCATGACAGCGCCGACGCCGCCGCGTCCGCAGTGCCGGGTGGGCCGGAATTCCGGATCCGTCACGGCGATGGAGGAGTTGGAAAAGCGCATCTCGCCAGCCGTGCCGATGGAGATCACGGAAACCTTTTCCCCGTAAACGGGCTTCAGTTTGTCGATCAGCTCGTAGTTGGGCAACATCTTCAGCTCGTTGGCCTTCTCGATCTTCACGCCCTGATCGTCGATGAACACCTTGTACATGTCGTCGCCCTGGCGCTCGCCTTCCAGAATCACCGCGGCGTAGCCGAGACGTCCCAGGGCCTGGGCAGCGGTGCCGCCGGCGTTGGATTCCTTGATGGTCCCGGTTAACGGGCTCTTGCAGCCCACGGAAAGGCGGCCGGAGGAAGAGGCAGCCGAACCGCTCATCAAGCCGGGGGAAATAACCAGCTTGTTTTCCGGTCCCAAGGGATGACAATCCGCCGGGACTTCCTTGTACACCACCATGGTGGTCATGCCCCGACCGCCCATACCCGCGTAGTCGCCCACCGGCTCCACGGTCGCCTTGGGTCCGCCCTGTGCGCCGACATCAATGCGTAAAATCTTGTCCATCAAAGAACCTCCTTAATATGTTATGCCTGCATGCAAAAACACTCAGCCAATCACCAAGTCGCCGATTATCCGTCCAGCCGTTCAAATTTACGTCCCGAGCATCGGGATGTAAACAGGCGAGCCAGATACTTCCCTGAGTCACCGTGCCCGGCTCAAACGCAAATTACCCCAACAGTCCGTCAGCATGTATCGTGTTCGTGCTCAGCCGTTTCGCTGAACACAGTGCAACATGACATCCCTACGTATCCGCCCCCTACGTCAGCATTTTCGAGAGCTGGCGCAGATGCGAGCGTTCCTCGTCAATGCACTGCATCACGAATTTCTTTTCAGTGTCCGGGACCAGCTCCTTCATTTCCATGAAAAACAGAATCGTGTCCTTTTCAAAGCCCATGGCCAGACGAATGGCTTCGTTTTCACTAGTGGCTTCGGCCAACCGTCTTTGCAGCTCCGGGGAAAAGATCGAGTGGGAATCAATCAGGGCCTTCAAATACATCCCATACTCTTCCGTCGTGCTCCAGGCCGGCAGCTCGAACTTGCCCAACCGGTCCTTGAGCTGCTGGAAAATCTGTTCATGCCGGGCTTCTTCCTTGGCAAAATACAGAAAGAAGTCCTTCACATCCGGGTTCTTCGCGGCCTGGGCCGCGCTGATGTAAAAGGCCTGCCCCTGTTGTTCGATGGTCACCGCGGCTTCGGCGATCTCGGCCGCCTGAAAAAATTCAGCCATAGCTTCTCTCCTTGGTTCACATCCGTCGCAAACCGAATCCGGGCGAGCCCGGATCAAAGTTCATTGGGCAATTCACGCAACTGTTCGTAGGTAAACACCGGCCCGTCAACGCAGACGTATTTCGTGCCGATGTTGCAGCGTCCGCAGATGCCCACGCCGCACTTCATGCGCTTTTCCAGGGTGGTGACGATCTGATCGTCCTTGAAGCCCAGCTTCTTCAGGGCCTGAAGGGTGAACTTGATCATGATCGGCGGGCCGCAGGTCACGGCCACGGCCTTCTTGGGCTTGGGGGCCATCTCCAGGAGCACGTTGGGGATCAGCCCGACCTTGTGCTCCCAGCCTTCGGCCTCTCGGTCGATGGTCAGCACGGTCTCCATGTCCTTGCGCTCCAGCCATTCGGGCAGTTCGTAGCTGAAAGCCATGTCCTGAGGGCTGCGTGCGCCGTACAGCACGCTGATCTTGCCGTAGTCCTCGCGGTTGTCCAGCATGAACAGTAGCAGGGTGCGCAACGGGGCCATGCCGATCCCGCCGCCGATGAAGACGACGTCCTTGCCCTTCATGGACTCGTAGGGGAAGTGATTGCCCAGCGGAGCGCGTACGCCGATCCGATCACCCTTGGACAGGGAATGCAGCTTGGTGGTCACTTCACCGGCGCGCATCACGCTGAACTGCAGGTACTCCTTGCGCGTGGGCGGCGAGTTGATCACAAAGGTGGACTCGCCGATGCCGAACACGGACAACTGCCCCACCTGACCCGGCTCGTAGTGGAAGTTTTGCATCCGCTCTTCACTGCCCAGGACGATCCGGAAGGTCTTGATGTTGTGCGTCTCCTGAATCGTCTCGATGATCGTGCCGATCTCCGGCAGATAGGGATTGGCCGTCAGAGGCGACTGTTTCGGATTCTCGGTCATTTCGCGGCCTCCTCGACAGCCGGTGGTTGATGGGCCATGGCTTTGGTCACGATTTCCCGGATGTCCACGCTCACGGGACAACTCTTGATGCACCGGCCGCAGCCGCAACAGGCGATGATCCCCTCATGCAGGGCCGGGTAATAGCTGAACTTGTGCCCGACCCGGTTCTTCAGGCGATGGGCCTTGGTGGGCCGGGGATTGTGGCCGCTGGCTTCCAGGGTGAACTGAAAGGACATGCAGTTGTCCCAGGACCGCACCCGTCGACCGGTCAGCCCGGCGTTTTCGTCGGTGATGTTGAAGCAGTAACAGGTCGGGCAAAGATAGGTGCAGGCCCCGCAACTGATACACTTGGCCGAGACATCCTCCCAGAAGCCCATGTCGTCGAACAGCGCCAACAGCTTGTCCTTGGCCGGGCCGAAGTCTTGCGGTTCGCCCATGTCCTTCAGGGCCTGCTCCCGCAGCTTCTTGGCCTGTCCGGCTTTTTTCTTCCCGGCCGTGAACAGGGAACTGCCCAGCAACGCTTCACCCTTCTTGCTGACCGCCTCCACCACGTACCCGTCGTCCATGGGCGTCAGGAGCAGGTCCGAACCCGCGGCGTCCCCCGGAGCGGAGCCCACGCTGTGACAAAAACAGGCGTTCTCCGCCTTCAGGCAGGCAATCGTCGCGAAAAGGGTGGCTTCCCTGCGGGCCAGATAATACGGATCTTTATACTTCGCGCCGTCGTAGACCCGGTCGAAAATCAGGAATCCCCGAGCGCCGCAGGGCCGGGAACCGAAAACCAAGGTCGGTTCCGGAGTGATGGTCGGAAACAGTTCCACGTCCACCTGACCCAGGTTTTCCGGGTTCTTGCGGTAGTCGTAGCGCAGCAGATCCTCGCTGGCCGGAAAGACGGTGCTTTTGGGCGGGGCCGTTGCCTCTTGTCCCAATTCCACATTTTGGCCCGCGACATACGGGACAAAGACCACCGCGTCGCCTTGCCTGGCCGGAGCGAGCACCCGCATGGTCGCGGACAATTCGTCCAGCCAGGCCGTCAGCTTGTCGTTTGCTATGAATTTGGCCTCGGCCATCACCAACCTCGCTCGTTGATGTTCTCCTCTTCCACCTGGAAGGAGAGCAATGGCGGTATTGCGTTGGGATCAACACCGGCATCGTGGTTGAAGACTTCCTTGATTTCCTTGTTCAGCTTGCGCTTCAGCGCCAGGATCGGGATATCCACCGGACAGGCCCGCTGACACTCCCCGCATTCCACGCAGCGCCCGGCCAGGTGCATGGCATGAATCACCTGGAACAGCCATTTTTCCCGGACCGCGTCGTCCTGGGTCATCCAGTGCGGGTCCCGGCTCTGGGCTACGCAATGATCCCGACAGACGCACATCGGACAGGCGTTGCGGCAGGCGTAGCACCGGATGCAGCGACTCATTTCCTGTTGCCAGTGCTCGAACCGGGCTTCCAGGGGCTGGGATTCGAAGGCCAGGACGTCGGCGTAGTCGTCGTCCACGGCATGGGCTTCCCGGGGCGTGCCCGCGAAATGGTCGTGGACCAGGGCGTTGGGAAACCGGCAGCGCGTACACTTGTCCGCCAGAACGTCGGCCAGGGCGACGTTGCGCTCCTGGCCGTCCAGGTTCAGCCGCAGTTCCGTGGGCGAGGCGTCCACCTCCGTGACCCGGCCCAGGTCGCCGACCTCGCGGCGCAGTTTGGTCAGGTCCACCACCCCGTCGCAGGGGAAGCCGAAGACCACCACGTTTTCGCGGTTGATCAACCCTTCCTGCTGCAACTGGATCACGGCCCGGCTGTCGCAGCCCTTGACCACCAGCCCGACCTTCTTGTTCTTCAGGCCGGTGAGGTAGGTCGCTGTGTTGTGCACGGCCAGGGGCCCGATTTGCAGCCGCTCCACGTCCTCCGCCGCGCGGATGAACAAGGGCGTGGCGTGCAGCGCGTCGTAGCCCCGCTCCCAGCCGATGACCATGTCCAGCTTCGGCAGTTGCGCCGCTATCTGTTCCTTGAGTTGCGTGAGAATCGTCACTGTTGCGCTCCTTAGCACGCCGCCGCGGTTGCCGGGTTCTGATCAGGAGTCAAGCCGAACCGGGGGGCCGGGCCGAGCTTGTGAATCTGCTCCGTGAAGGAGGTCACCACCTTCTGCCACCGTTGCCCTTCGGAAGCGGAAACCCAGGTGTACTCAAACCGGTCCGGGTCAATGCCCATGGTCGGCAAAAGCCGCTTGAAGACTTCCAGCCGACGGCGGGCGTAGAAATTCCCCTCGGCATAGTGGCAGTCCCGGGGGTGACAGCCGGAGACCAGAACGCCGTCGGCCCCGGAAAGCAGGGTCTTGGCCACGAACAGGGGGTTGATCCGGCCCGAGCAGGGCACGCGGATGATCCGCAGGTCCGTGGGTTGGGTAAACCGTCCCACCCCGGCCGTGTCCGCCCCGCCGTAGGAGCACCAATTGCACAAGAATCCAACGATACGAAGTTCCTTTCCGGCTAGAGCTGACATAAGGCGTTCACCTCGGCGAGAATCTGGTTGTCGGTAAAATGGGAGAGCTGGATCGCGCCCTGGGGGCAGGTGGCCGTACACAGACCGCAGCCTTGACACACGGTTTCAATGACCTCGGCCTTGGGCTCGCCCCGGAAGTCCACTTCCTTGATCGCGCCAAAGGGGCAAACCTGGATGCACTTGCCGCAGCCCACGCAGCGCTTGATGTCCACGAAGGAGATCATCGGGTCGTTTTCCAGCTTGTCCTTGGCGAACAAGGCCAGAACCTTGGCCGCGGCGGCACTGCCCTGGGCCACGGAGGCCGGAATGTCCTTGGGTCCCTGGCACGCGCCGGCCAGGTACACCCCGGCGGTGTTGGTCTCCACGGGCCGCAGCTTTGGGTGGCTCTCCATGAAAAAACCGTATTTGTCGTAGGAAATGCGCAGCTTTTCCGCCAGCTGCGGCGCGCCGACGGCGGCTTCGGCCCCGGCGGCCAGGACCACCAGGTCCGCCTCCACCTCCACCTGGGTGCCCATCAGGGTATCAGCGCCCCGGACCAGCAGTTTGTCGCCCTTGGGGTAGATCATGGAGACCCGGCCCCGGACATACTGGGTACCGTACTCCTCCATGGCCCGGCGGGTGAACTCGTCGTACATCTTTCCCGGCGCACGGATGTCCATGTAAAAGACGTAGGACGTGGAATCCGGAATGTGATCCTTGGTCAGGATGGCCTGCTTGGCCGTGTACATGCAGCAGAAGCCCGAGCAATAGGGCCGATCCACGCTCTTGTCCCGGGAGCCGACGCACTGCACGAAAACAATGGTCTTGGGCTCCTTGCCGTCGGAAGGCCGCTTGACGTGCCCGCCCGTGGGACCGGAAGCCGAGAGCAGCCGCTCGTACTGCAAGCCGGTGATCACGTCCGGCAGACGTCCGCCGCCGTATTCACCGTACTTGGAAATGTCGAACAGGTCGTAGCCCGTGGCCGCGACAATGGCCCCGACGCTTTCGGTGACGATCTCTTCCTGCTGGTCATAGACAATGGCATTGGTCGGACAGACCTTGGCGCAGATCCCGCACTTGCCCTTGGTGAATTTGAGGCAGAACTCCGGGTCGATCACGGCCTTTTTGGGAATGGCCTGGGGAAAAGGGATGTTGATGGCCGTGGTCGTGCCCACCTGTTCGTTGAAGTGATCCAGGGACTTCTTGCTCGGACATTTCTCCATGCACAGGCCGCAACCGGTGCATAATTCCCAATTCACGTAGGGGGCCTTGCGCTTGATCTTGACCTCGAAGTTGCCCACGTACCCGCCGACTTCTTCCACCTCGGACATGGCATAGAGCTGAATCTTGGGGTGCTGGGCAACGTCCACCATCTTCGGCCCGAGGATGCAGCTGCTGCAGTCCACCGTGGGGAAAGTCTTGTCCAGCTTGGCCATCTTGCCGCCGATGGTGGATTCGCGCTCCACCAGGATCACTTCCCGGTCTCCGTCGGCACAGTCCAGGGCGGCCTGTATCCCGGCCACTCCGCCGCCGATGACCAAGACGCGCTTGTTGATGTCGAATTGCTTGGCGAACAGGGGCTGATCCCGGCGCAGCTTTTCCACGGCGATGCCGGTGAGTTCGATGGCCTTGTTGGTGTTCGCCTCCTTGTCCTTGCCGATCCAGGAGACGTGCTCGCGGATGTTGGCCATCTCGAACATGAACCGGTTCAGCCCGGCCCGTTCCACGGTGCGCCGAAACGTCGGCTCGTGCATCCTGGGCGTGCAGGAGGACACCACAACGCCGTCGAGCTGGTTGTCCTTGATGGCCTGGATGATGCCGTCCTGTCCCGGCTCGGAACAGGCGTACATGGTATCCGACGTGAAAACCACGTCGGGAAAGGCGCGAGCGGCCTCGGCGACCTTGGCCGCGTCCACCGTCCCACCGATATTGCTGCCGCAGTGACAGATGAAAACTCCAATCTTCATGAACGTTCCTCCAGCTTCGCCCTACGCTCTAGCTGAGTGTTGAAAAAAACGTATCTTGCTGTTCGTGTTCTAAAATGTATCTACTCAGCACATTTTGTGTCCGTTTTTGCTCCGGCAATCGGGGTCGGTATCGGATTCGGAATCGAAACAGAAAGAATTTAGAACGCATCCCAGCGTTTTCGATCCCGATCCCGATTCCGATTCCGATTCCGACCCCGGCAACAGAATTATTTTGTGCTGAGTAGTTACTCAAAAATTCCAAATGCAACGGACAGCTAGGCGGCCTTGGCCTGGGGCGCTTGTTGCTTGCCGGCCTCGTTTTTGGCTTCCCGCTCTCGTTTCTCGGCTTGTGCCGCGTGCATGGCGTCAAGGGCCAGCCGGGGATTGACGCAAAGTTTGGACAACCCCAGTTCGCTTTGCGGAACACCCAGGGCCAGACCGATCAACTGCGTGTAGTAGAACACGGGCAGTTGAAATTTACGCCCCATGGCGGCGGAGGCCTGGCCCTGACGCAGATCCAAATTCATCTGGCACAGCGGACAGGCCGTGACCACGGCGTGGGCCCCGAGGTCCGCGGCCGCTTCCAGCAGTTTGCCGGAAAGCTTGGCCACGATGTCCTTGCGCGGAATGCCGAAGGAGGCGCCGCAGCACTCCACTTTCAATGGGAACGGCAACACTTCCGCGCCCAACGCGGCCATCAGTTTGTCCATGGCGGTGGGATTCTCATGGTCGTCGAATTGCATCACCTCGGGGGGGCGGTTCATGATGCACCCGTAGTACGGGGCGAGTTTCAGCCCGGCCAGGGGCTTGTTCGGGAGCATCTCGGCCACGGCGGCGGGCCCCACGTCCTCGGCCAGAACCTGCAGCACGGACTTTACCGGGGTCGTTCGGTCCACCGGCTTGTCCAACAGCTTGTTCACTTGAAGCCGAAACTCCCGATCGCCCATCCGGTGCACGGCGACCTTCAGGTTGGTCAGACAGCTCGGACAGGGCGTGATCACCGCGGCCGCGTCCAGGTCCTCGGCCAGGGCCAGATTGCGGGCCGCCAGGGCCGAAGAGAGCAGATGGTCCACGGTATGCGCCGGGGTGGAGCCGCAACAGCTCCAGTCCGGGATATCCACGAGATTCACGCCCAGGGCGCGGCAGACGGCCCGGGTGGAGGAGTCGTACTCCTGGGAGGTGCCCTGTCCGGAGCAACCGGGATAATAGGCGTATTTGGTCATTGCTGCATCTCCCTGAAGCGTTTGAAAATCTCGGCGACCTTGTCCTTGCCTTGAATTTCATGAGGTTTGAAGGAGAGCTTGCCCTTGGGCAGGATCTTCGGGCCCAGGTCCATGTCCGTCCAGAACCGACCGGTCTTGGCCACGTACGTCGCCAGCAGGCCCATCTCGAAGACCCGACCGTGCTTTTCCACGGAACCCAGGAACGTGTCCCAGAAGGTCTTCACGTTCTTCTCCGTGGCGTAGCCTTCGCGTCGGGCCATGTGCCGGAGCACGTCCATGATCCGGGCCACGTCGATTTCATTGGGACAGCGGGTGGTGCAGGATTCGCAAGTGGCGCACAGCCAGATGGACTTGCAGGAGAGAAGGCGCTCTTTCTGACCGGCCTGCAACAAGCGCATCACCTGGCTGACCGATATGTCATAAACAAAGGTGTACGGACACCCGGCGGTACAGTTGCCGCACTGATAGCAGAGCCGGACTTTTTGTTCGCTCTCCGCTTCGACCTGGGCTATGAATTCGTGATCGCACGAAGCATGAATGTCGACGACTTCCATGTGTTCTCGGCTCCTTGGAGGGAGGGTTGGCGGGGGAATCAGAGGAAAAGGAGATCGGACCCTTGAAAGCAAGTCAGGTAGCGTACCCGAACGAACTTCGTCAACGACCGGACCTCCTCGACATCTGATTGGATCATGGTTCACGGTTCAATTAAGCCGTTCAAGACATACTGACGACGTAACTATTCAGCATAGAGTAATGCCGTTGTCGGGGTCGGAGTCGGGATCGGTATCGGGATCGAAATCGCTGGGAAGCGTTCAAAATTTTTCCTGTTCCGATTCCGATAGCGACCCCGACTCCCGATTGCCGGAGCAAGGGCGGATACAAAATGTGCTGAGTAGATACCTGACGACGGCGGAACATTTGAATTGTCCGGCAATTTCCATGTCAACCGCTGAACCGTTGAACTCCTGAACCGTGAACACCACTCAAAACCAGGAAGGCCGAGCCAACGGCCCGACCTTCCTGCCCAAACCACAAAAGCGAGTCTTACAGCGCGGCCTCGAAGATGGCGGCCACGTCGGCGTCCTTGGGGCACCGGGGGTTGGTGAACCCGCAGGCGTCCTTCTGGGCGTTGCCGGTCATCACGGCGATGTCTTCCTTCTTCACGTCCTTGCCGTAGCGCTTGCCCAGCTCGACCAGGCCGGAGGGGATGCCCACGTCGGTGGAAAGCTGCTTGATGGCATCCAGGGCCTTCTCGGCGGCGGCGCGGGGGCTCATACCCTCGATGTTCTCACCCATCAGCTGAGCCATCTTGGCGAAGCGTTCCACTTTGGCGATCAGGTTGAACTTCTCCACGTGGGGCAACAAGATGGCGTTGCACTCGCCGTGAGGCAGGTCGTAGAAGCCGCCCAACTGGTGAGCCATGGCGTGCACGTGGCCCAGACTGGCGTTGTTGAAGGCCATGCCGGCCAGGTACTGAGCGTAGCACATGCCTTCGCGGGCGTTGATGTCCTGGCCGTTGGCCACGGCGGGACGCAGGTGTTGGAAGATCAGTTCGATGGCCTTCTCGGCGCAGGCGTCGGTCATCGGGGTGGCGATGGTGGAAACATAGGCTTCCACGGCGTGGGTCAGGGCGTCCATGCCGGTGGCGGCGGTCAGCGCCGGGGGCATGCCCATCATCAGCAGCGGATCGTCAACAGCCACGCCCGGGGTGACGCGCCAGTCCACGATGGCCATCTTCACCTTGCGGGACGTGTCGGTGATGATGCAGAAGCGGGTCATTTCCGAAGCGGTACCGGCGGTGGTGTTCACGGCCACATAGGGAGGCATGGGCTTGGTGGACTTGTCCACGCCCTCGAAGTCGTGAATCTTGCCGCCGTTGGCCACGACAAGGCCGATGCCCTTGCCGCAGTCGTGGGAACTGCCGCCGCCCAGGGTGATCAGACTGTCGCACTTGTTTTTCTTGTAGACTTCAACGCCGGCGTGGACATTTTCGTCCGTGGGGTTGGGGATGGTGTCGTCGTAGACCACGCAATCCATCTTCTCGGATTTGAGCAACTTCACGATCTGGTCGGTCATGCCGATTCCGGTGATGCCCTTGTCGGTGACCAGCAGGGGTTTCTTGCCGCCCAGAGCCTTGATCTTGGCGGGGATTTCCTTGTGGGCGCCGATGCCGATCAATGTCACGCTGGGAATGAAAAATCCATAAACTTGTTCACGTACGGCCATAATGCTAACCATCCTTTTGGTTAAAGGGGAGAAGAAACACAACATTCACGCTTGCTTTCCGCTGCAGCGACTATTGGCTCCCCTTAAGCAACTTCCGGGCCATACAAAAAAATCCAGCAAATTCGAATAGGTCGTTCACATCTCCGCGCCATGCCCCGACTCCAAGGGGACATTTTGGAGGACGCGGCGAGGAGCAGTCCACCATTTCCAGAAACAAACCTCCCGCCCAAGACAAATAATAGCTTTATTCTTCATATGGTTAAAAACCGTGTATCACCTTGACACGGGACAAGCCCTCCCCTGGGTCAAAAAGATACACAAACAATCTCGTCAGTTCAGTTCGTATTCCTTCATTTTCCGGTAGAGGGTTTTCCGACCGATGCCCATGGCCCTGGCCGCCTGCTGCCGATTGCCCTCGAAATGGCTCAAAACCCGCGTAATATGCTCTCGCTCCATGACCCGCAGGGAAAAGAGCCCATCGCCGTCCGCCCTGTCCTCCAAATGCGGCGATTGGTCCACCAGTTCTCGGGGCAAGGCCCGGTCCGAGATGATCCCTTCGTCGGCCAGGATCATGCTCCGCTCCAAGACGTTGCGCAGTTCGCGCACGTTGCCGGGCCAGGAATAGTTCAGCAGACAGTGCATGGCCTTGTCCGTTATCCGGTAGCGGGTCGGCGTGGAAGGCAAACTGGCCAGAAAGTGCTCCACCAGCAGCGGGATGTCTTCCTTGCGCTCCCGCAGGGGCGGCGTATGGATGTTGAAGACGTTGATCCGGTGCAGCAGAGCCTCCTGAAATCGGCCCTCCTCCACCTCGGTGAACAGATTGCGGCTGGTGGCGAAGATGAACCGGATGTCGATGGTCCGCTCCTCTTTTTCCCCCACCCGGCGATAGGTCTTGTTCTCCAGAACCCGCAACAGCGAGGCCTGGACCTCAATGGGCAACTCGCCGATTTCGTCCAGGAACAGCGTGCCCTTGTGGGCAAAGGCCATCAGGCCATCGCGGGATTCCGTGGCCCCGGTGAAAGAGCCCTTGACGTGGCCGAACAACTCGCTGCGGGCCAGTTCCTTGACCAGGGCCGCGCAGTTCTTGATGATCAACGGCTTGTCCGCCCGCTTGCTGTCGGAATGGATGACCTGGGCAGCCACGTCCTTGCCCACCCCGCTTTCCCCGGTCAGCAGGACCGGGACATCCGTGGGGGCAGCCCGGCTCGCCAGATAACGGATCTGTTTAATGCTCTCCGAAGTGCCCACCATCCGGTGCGCCCGCTGGTTGACCGACGACAGCTTATAGCCGCGGTTTTCCCGCTGCATGCAGGCCCGCTGCCAAGCCCGCTCGATGACCAATTCCAGCTTGTCCAGATTGAAGGGCTTGGTGATGTAGTCGTAGGCCCCCAGCTTCATGGCCTGGACCGCGTTGTCGATGTTGCCGTGGCCGGTAATCAGGATGATTTCCACATCCTGGAGCCGTTCCTTGAACTCGGTGAACAGGTCCAATCCGTCCGCGTCCGGCAGGCGGATGTCCAGGATCACCACGTCGTAGACGTTGCGCCGGGACAACTGTCGGGCTTGGGCCGCGGAAGGCGCGACGTGAATGCTCCGTTCCGGTCGGGAGAATTCCTTCTGAAACAGCTTGAGAATGGATTCCTCGTCGTCAACGACGAGGACCGAATAGTGTTCGCTCACGAGATCCTTCATTCGCGTTCAATGGGAGACAGACGGTGAATCGGGACCCTTTGCCCACCTCGCTGACGACGGAGATATCCCCGCCGTGTTCCTGGACGATGCTGTAACACGAGGCCAGCCCGATCCCGATTCCCTTACCCACGGGCTTGGTGGTGAAAAAGGGCTCGAACATCTTGTCCAAATTTTCCGGAGGAATGCCGCAGCCGGTGTCCTCGACGCACAGGCAGACCTCCGCCTCGCCCACGAAGCTGGTTCGAATCTGGATGGTCCCCTCGCCCTGGATGGCGTCCAGGGCGTTGACCAGCAGATTCAGGATCACCTGCTTGAGCTGGGATTCATCCCCG
Source organism: Desulfonatronum lacustre DSM 10312 (assembly GCF_000519265.1). Taxonomy (NCBI): domain Bacteria; kingdom Pseudomonadati; phylum Thermodesulfobacteriota; class Desulfovibrionia; order Desulfovibrionales; family Desulfonatronaceae; genus Desulfonatronum; species Desulfonatronum lacustre. Next base: position 3,221,193 of record NZ_KI912608.1, on the reverse strand, counting down.
TAGATCAGCGGCAGTTCGTCGGCCAGACGCAGGTCGATCTTTAATCCGACGCGCTTGCGTAGATGATGGTCCACTAGGCGCAGAGTGTCCGTGACGATCTGGTTCAGGGCCAGAGGGGAAAAGGCGGCGGAAACCGGCCGACTGAAGGTCAGCAAGGTTTGGATGATCTTCTGGCAGCGATTGCATTCCTTGAGAATGATGTCCGTATACTCGCGAAAATCCTGGGCCAGCTCCGGGTCCACCTCTCCCTCGATCCGCGGCAGACGGCGCTGCAGGCCTTCGGCGAAGCCGCGGATGGCGGCCATGGGATTGTTCACCTCATGGGCCACGCCGGCGGCCAGCATGCCCATGGTGGCCATCTTCTCCACCTGATAATACTTGGCCTGGTACTCCTTCTCCAAGGTCACGTCACGCTTGAAGATCAATACCCTATGTTCCGGCCACTCAGGATTCTTCAGCGGCGAGGCCACCATCTCGAATTGCAGGTTCCGGCCCTTGAGCTTGAAGATGGCCGTGTCTCGGCAGACGGAGTTGGTGGCCAGGGAACGAAACGCCGGACACTCCGGACAGGGGTGATCCTCATGACGGAAAAGTTCATAGCAGAACTTTCCCTCGGGATGGGGATCATCGAACAAATGCCGAAAGACGTGATTCACCGAGATGATCCGCAGATTCTCGGACAAGACCATCATCACGTCCGTGATCCCGTCCAGAATCGCCGCGATTTCCCGGCGCTGCTCCTCGGAGCGCTTGTTGGACTCCTTGAGTTCCTCGACCTTTTGGCGCAGTTCCTGAAAAAAGCCGAGCTTGCTGTGCTCGATGCCGATCAGATCCTGCAGGTCCGTGGGTTGGACCATCACCACGCCTCCCGGCAAATGGCCAACAGATCCTCCCAGTCGGCCTTGCGGGGATTGGTCAACATGCAGGCGTCGTGCACCGCCATCCGGCAGATCTGTTCCAGCTTGGAATCGTCGGGTACGATGTCCCGCATCCGGTGCGGCACGTCCAGCCGGGCGAACAGTTCCTCCAATTGGGCGATGCCTTCTTCTCCCTGACTCGAAGAGCAGCTTTTCGGATTACCCTGAATGATCCGCCCGATGGCGCACATCTTTTCCGGACAGGCCGGGAGATTGTAGCGCATCACCGCCGGCAGCACGATGGGATGCACCAGGCCGTGCAGGGTGTCGAAGATTCCGCCCAGGGAGTGCGCCAGGGCGTGGCCGATGCCCAATCCGGCGTTGCTGAAGGACATCCCCGCGGCGGTGCTGGCGATGGAGAGCTGCTCCATGAGTTCAGGGGTTCGGTTCTCCAGGGCGGGTTGAAGATTTTTGGCGATCAGCTCAATGGCCTTTAAGGCCTGATTTTCCGTAAAGGGCGAAGCCAGGGGCGAGACGAAGGACTCGATGGCGTGGGCCAGGGCGTCAATGGCCGAGGACACGACCAGCTGATCGCCCTTGGTCATCAACAGGTTGGGATCAATGATGGAAACGTTGGGCACCAGGGACCGGCTGATGATGGACATCTTCACCTGCCGCTCCACATCCGTGATGATGCAGAACTGGGAAATGTCCGAACCGCTGCCGGCGTTGGTGGGGATGAAGATCATCGGCGGCAGGGGCCGCATGATCCGGTTCGCCCCTTCGTAGTCCGCGATCCGTCCGCCGTTGCCCACGATGGTCCCCACGCCCTTGGCCGTATCCATGGGACTGCCCCCGCCCAGGGCGATGATCACGTCGGCCTTTTCCCGGACGTACAGATCCGCGCCCTCATGGACCTGATAATCCCGGGGATTGGAGTTGACCTTGTCGAAAAGCACGAAGTCCACCCCGTCGTCCCGCAGAATATCCATCACATGCCCGGCCCACCCGGAATCGATCAGCCCCTGGTCCGTGACCAACAGGGCCCGCTTCGCTCCCAGCCGACGAGAGCACTGAGCCAGATAGCCGATGCTGCCCTGGCCGAAGATGATTTCCGGAATGGCGAACTTGGTTACGCGATGGTCGGACATGGTGGTGGATGGTTCAACGGACTGTTGTTATACCGCAATCATGGAATAGAGCACGCCCAGCAAGCCGATGCCCGCCAGGATGAAGACTGGAATGCGGGGCATTTCACCATCACTTTCCATGGCTCGTCCGAACATGAAAAAGACCAGGGGATGGACCAAAAACGGCATGGAAAAGATGAAGGGGATCAGCAAAGCCGCTTCCTCACCGAACATTCCACCCTGGGTGGCGGCAAAAAGACCGAAGTGGGAAATACCCGAGGAGACGGACATGGCCGTGAAGCCCAAGGGCATGCCGACAGCGCTGAGCAGCACGAAACCGCCGAACACCGCGCACAACTGCCAGCCGAAGGAGAACTGCATCAGCCCCTTGACCTCATTGGCGTCCTTGCCGTCGGCCTTGCCCATGGTTTTCAGCGAATAAATCGTCAGGCCCACTCCGATCAGGACGATCAGCAGCGAGGGCCACATCATCAGGCTCCCCTGTTGGGCGCTCATGGCCAGAACGGAAAAGACAAAAATGTGCCCGAAAAACGGGACGTTGATCATGATCGGCGCCCGGTAGGCCGCGGTTTTTCCCAGATCTCCAGCCGTACAGGCCCCGGTCAGGCCGGAGTGAGACAATGCCCCGGCCATACCCGGAGCCAAATTTCGGGCGTGGTCGGTCTTCCCGAAGAGCATCAGCAGAGCAATGCCGCCGAACATCCAGAACATCTGACCGAAAAAGCCGTAGGCCAGTACCGCGTTCATCCCGGTGATGGCGAAGGCCTCGGTGATTCGTGACCCACCGATCATGAAATTGGCCGCCAACACCACGGGAATTCCGGCGAAAAGCAAGGCCCGGATCGTCGGCCCGAAACGCCAGCGGTACATCAGCGCTCCCAGCCCGGCGGAGATGATCATGGCGAAAAAAATCTGCGGCAAGGCGATGAGCGGCTTGATCCACATGGCGATGGTGTAGGACCCCAGAAGAATGCCGAGAATGGCCACCATTTCCACGATGCCCATCTTGATGTACAGCCGCTTGTTGGTCACCTGGGCCTTGTGGTCGATCATGATCACCGCGCCCACCAAGCCGAGATAAGCGATCAGCGGATAGAATCGGCTCAGGTCCGAAAAACTCAACCCCAGGGTCAACCGGTACAAGGCCTCAATCCCGATGAGCAGAAAAAAAGCCCGGACGATGAAGATCAATTGGGTCCGGCCCGTACCCAGGAAGGTTTCTTCCTGGGACGGAGTCACCATGTCGTCCGGGTCCAGCTCGATGCCCCCCAAAATCTTGCGCAGTTCCTGTCCGCCCACGAAAAAAGAGACGGTCAGGGCGACGATCGTGGAGCGGCTGATCAGGTCGATCAGTGAAAACTGAGGCAATCCCGGCGTGGATACGCCGCTGGAGACAAGGACGTAGCCCATGGTCAGGCCGAAAATGACGATGATCAGGATCGGCGAATAGCGCGTTCCGGCCACGGCCGTCCTGGCCACCAGAACCATGGGGATGAGCAAAAACAGGGACAGCAAAAATTGATTCAGAATCTGTAGATTGGCGACCTGGTCAACCACGGCGGCGACTTCCATGAGCGGAACCTCCTGAGACTAAACGGGCAAGGAGTATAAACGACGGGACGTTACGCGGTTCAAGCGCGAATTAAGGGCACAAGAATAGTCGGATTGGTCGGTGCTGGCAATGACTTGGACGTGAGCGCGTCAAGTAACCGAGCGCGTTGACACGATGCATGCCTTGTGCTTGATCCAGGGAAAAACGATTCGAGGAAGCACGTCTGGCAAACCAGAGAACCGCCTTCCGGAAGCTGCGAATGCTGAATCGCAGCTCAAGCCTTGATGATTTTCGCATCCCCCCGGGAAATCGATTGGAAGCTCTCATGGGCAACCGCCAGGGACAGCATTGCATCCGAATCAACGACCAATGGCGAATCTGCTTTGTCTGGCGCGATGGCGGCGCGCATGACGTTGAGATCGTCGATTATCACAAGGGGTGAGAAATGAAGAAAATTCTTCCCGTACATCCTGGTGAGATTCTGGAAGAGGAATTCCTCAAGCCGCTGGCCATCAGCCAGAATCGGCTGGGCAGGGATCTTGCGGTCTCCCCGCGCAGGATCAACGAGATCATTCACGGGAAACGCGCCATCACGGCGGATACGGCCCTGCGGCTCTCCAGATACTTCGGCAATTCCTCCAGTTTCTGGCTGGGCCTGCAGATGGACTACGAACTGGATATGGCTGAGGACGCACTGGCAGAACGCATCAACAAGGAAGTCCGACAACTGGCCGTGGCCGGAAACATCGCGGCCAGGAACAACCTGCTCACCCATTTTGAACCATCCCCTGTAAATTAATGCCCAACATCTCAGGCATCGTAAAATCCATCCAAGACATCATGCGCAAGGACGCCGGAACCTACGGCGACGCCCAGCGCCTGGAACAGCTCGGCTGGATGTTCTTTCTGAAGATCTTCGACGACCGCGAAAAGGAGATGCAGCTTCTCCGCGACACCTACCGCTCGCCCCTGCCGGAGAATCTGCGCTGGTCCGCCTGGGCCGCGGACGAGGAGGGCGTCACCGGCGAGGCGCTGCTGGATTTCGTCAACAACGCGCTCTTGCCCAAACTCAAGTCCCTAACCGTGGGCGGGGACAAGATCAGCGGCCTAATCCGGATGTCCTTTGAGGACGCCAACAACTACATGAAAAACGGCACGTTGATGCGCCAGGTGATCAACAAGATCAACGCCATCAACTTCAACGCTTCGGATGATCGCCACATGTTCGGCGACATCTACGAAAAGCTACTCAAGGATTTGCAGTCCGCCGGAAACGCGGGGGAATTCTATACTCCCCGGGCCGTAACCCAATTCATCGTCGAACAGGTCAACCCGCGCCTGGGCGAAACCATCCTCGACCCGGCCTGCGGTACCGGCGGCTTTCTGGTCTGCGCCATCGAGCACCTGCGCAAACAGGCCAAAAGCGCGGCGGACGAACAGCGCATCCAGGTCTGTTTCGCCGGGATCGAGAAAAAGCACCTGCCCCACGTCCTGTGCATCACCAACCTGCTTCTGCACGGCATCGACGTGCCTGTGGGCGTCCGCCACGACAACACCCTGGCCCGCCCCCTGCGCGACTGGAGTCCCAGGGAGCGCGTGGACGTCATCGTCACCAACCCGCCCTTCGGCGGCATGGAGGAGGACGGCATCGAAGCCAACTTCCCCGCCGAGTTCCGGACCCGCGAGACGGCGGACCTGTTCCTGGTCCTGCTCATGAAGATATTGAAACCCGGCGGACGCGCCGGAATCGTCCTGCCCGACGGCACCCTGTTCGGCGAAGGCGTGAAAACACGCATCAAGGAAGCCCTGCTCACCGAGTGCAACCTGCACACCATCGTCCGCCTGCCCAACGGCGTCTTCAACCCGTACACCAGCATCCGCACCAACCTCCTGTTCTTCACCAAGGGCGCACCCACCCGGGAAGTCTGGTACTACGAGCACCCGTACCCGCCCGGAGCCAAAAGCTACAACAAGGGCAAACCCATCCGCATCGAGGAATTCGAAGCCGAGCGTGCGTGGTGGGGGAGGGAACAGGACGGCTTCGCCGGTCGCATGGAGAACGAACGAGCTTGGCGCATACCCATCGATCAGATCAAGGCCGGAAACTACAACCTGGATTTGAAAAATCCGCACAATGCCGACACCGGCCCGGGGGACGTGGAGCAACTGCTGCCGGAGTACGAAAAGCTGCTGGAACAGATTGCCGCAACGCGGGGGAAGTTGAAGGCCCAGCTGATGGAGGCATTGAGCCGATGAAAGCGCAAGCGGGTTTTAACGCGCTTTTTCCTCTGAGTGATTTTCTGCTGATCCCAATTCGGGAGTCAGTGACTCCCGAATCTCAGATTGTGGAGACAGCGACACCACAATTGATCTACCGCCAACTATGTCCACGCTACCGCGAAGTGTTGGACAGCGAAGAATCCGGAAAAGAGCAGGCTTCATGAAACTGGAAACGTTTTTCGAGAAATTCGAGCTGTTCGCCGACGCGCCGGGAGCGGTGGGGAAGATGCGGGAGCTGGTGCTGCGCCTCGCATTCTCCGGCGGGTTCACAGGCAGAATGCTCGATCATGACGGTTTATTGTCAGAATGGAAGGATCAGACAATTGCATCAATTTGTTCCTCAATAACTCCGGGCTTCGCGTGTTCCAGAAGCCACCAAACCGCGGATGGTCACGTTCACCTACGCACCCACAACATCTCCACTCTGGGAACGTTGAATTTTGACCTGATTGTCCGTGTTGATCCAAAGATGATAGATGCCAAGAAGGCTTCGATTCGCCAAGGCGACATTCTTTTCAACAACACGAACAGCCAGGAGCTTGTGGGCAAAACGAGCTTGGTGGATCACGACTATGACTACGGTTTCAGCAATCACATCACACGGCTTCGACTCAAGGAAGGCATATATCCGGGATACGTGGTTTACTATCTCACCCTGCTCCGCAATAGCGGCTACTTTGCGAAAATCTGTACTCGATGGATCAATCAGGCCGCAGTCAACTCCAATACACTGAAAGAGCTAACAATTCCCCTCCCTTCCCTCGCTGAACAAAAGCGGATCGTGGCCAAGGTGGATGAGTTGATGGCGTTGTGTGATCAACTGGAGGCGCAGCAGCAGGAACGGGAAACCCAACACAACGACCTCGCCCGCGCTACCCTGGCCCGCTTTGCCGACGCCCCCACCCCGGCCAACCTCAATTTTCTTTTCCATCCATCGTACACGATTACACCCGCCGACCTGCGCAAAACCATCCTTACCCTGGCGGTGCAGGGGAAACTTGTGCCTCAATATCCGGATGATGAACCGGTGGAGGAGTTGATCACTCGTATTTCCAAAATTCGGCAAGCAATGAAGGCAAAACAATACGAGCCGGTATTAGAGGACGACGTCCCGTACGAAGTCCCGTTTTCTTGGACCTGGGTCCGCCTAGGGAACATTTCCCTTTCCAGCGATTCGGGCTGGAGCCCGCAATGCGTGCCCCAAGCACGATCAGGAACTGATTGGGGTGTTCTGAAAGTCAGCGCAGTTTCTTGGAGCGTCTTCAAACCAGAGGAAAATAAGGCTCTTCCGCTAGGAGTCGATGCACGCCCTGGTTGTGAGGTTCGCCCTGGTGACTTTCTATTGTCAAGAGCCAATACAGAAGAACTTGTCGCCCGAAGCGTTGTTGTCGGCCAAACACCTCCACGCCTGATGATGAGTGACAAAATCGTCCGCTTCACTTTTCCGGATGAGATTGATAAAGCATTCATCAACTTAGCGAATTCATCCGATCAATCACGCGCGTACTATGCCCGCAATGCATCCGGTACCAGTAGTTCAATGAAAAACGTTGGGCGCACTGTTATGTGCAGCTTGCCAATTCCCCTTCCTCCCCTCGCTGAACAACGCCGGATCGTGGCCAAAGTGGATCAACTGATGGCCTTGGTGGACGAGTTGGAAGCCCGGCTTGCCGCCTCTCGCACCGCTGGCGAGAATCTACTTGCCGCCCTGGTAGCCGACCTCACCGGCACCGCCAATGGCCGCAAGTTTGACGCCTCGCCCATCATACTTATTGCCCCTGCACCACAGTCTGCGGTACAGGGAGTTCCTACTGCCACAGCGATCAAAAATATCATTAGAGAAAAAAATAATCTGACCCCTTGACAAGCAGCGAGTTTACAATACAGCACCACGATAGGAACAATTACGAAATCGGGAGAAGAGCATGAACTTAACACAATACGCACAGTTGTTCGAAAAACTAAGGAACGAACCGAGCGAAAAGTACGAATCCGACATACTTGAATTTAAACATTATGCTTCAGAAAGTGCGCTTCACAATGCCAAAGACTTAGCGGAGGAAATTTCAGCGCTAGCGAACCATTTGGGTGGTATTATATTAATCGGAGTCAAGGATAGCAGCAATATAACTCACGGTCGATGGCAGGATCAACTTGCTGGTTTCTGTCCTATTGACATTCATACAACGAGAGAAAGACTACGGGGTAAACTAAAGCCAGCAGTTGATATTGAAATTGCTATGGTTCCCTACGATGGGAAAAATTACTTAGTGATCCAAATTCCGCGACGGCGAGATACGCTTGTTGCTACAACTAGCGGAAAGGTTTGCATCCGTGACGGCAAGTCCAGCCGTCCCATGACACCAGACGAAATTAAACTTGCTGTCAAGAACCTCCAAGACTATGATTGGAGCGCCGAATATATCGATGGCGATCCAAGTGAATTGCTTAACGAAAGCGCTGTATTAGAGGCTCTTACAGATTTTCTCACTCGTAGGAAGATAGACGGGATAAATAGGGCATCCTTTCTGGAGGCTATTGGCGCTACATGTAACGGTATCTTAACAAAAAGTGGCCTTCTGTTCCTTGGCAAGGCCACCGCGATACGGAAGCACTTGGGAAAGTATGAATATCGATATTCTCGTAAGACCACATCGGGATGTCTCCACATTAATGATGTCTGGGAGGATTGCCTTTGGGAGACTATAAAACGTGTAAGACACACTTTGACGTCTGTAACGAATTCAAACTAATTGTGTTTCAAGAAAAAAAGTACACATTTCAACTTCTAGACAAAATCGCATTTCATGAGGCATATCTGAACGCACTTGTCCATCGTGATTATGCCGTCGATGGCATGGTTTCCGTGAATTTCACTTCAGACAAACTCATCATCACAAGTCCAGGAATTTTTTATGGTGGTGTTACTGCTGAAAATATAGCAAAACACGAACCTCGACACAGGAACAAGGCACTTGCTAAACTACTTACGGAATACAATCTAGTTGACAGAGCAGGAATGGGCGTTTTACGGATGAGCATTAACTCTCTAAGATATGGACGTGCATTCCCTAAATTTACAGAACTTGATGATAGTATTGAAGTATCAATGCAAGGTGAGTTTTTACGTATTGGCGTATTTGTTCTGGCAAATGACGATGTGGAAGAGTATGGAATTTCTGAGTTATTAATATTGAATTCTGTTTATGAAATAGGTGCAGTGTCTGTCCAAGTTTTAATGAAACAGTTGGCCAAATTTGTTGACAATCCTTGGGAAGCGATAGAACGAGCTACCGAAAAGCTAGCCAGTGTTGAGCTTTGTGGGATAAAGGCAGGAATTTTCATTCGTTGTAAGCAGGAATGGACAAAAATTTTAAGTGTTACCAAGTTATTTCGAGTAACATCTACAAGTTCGAAGCATGTAGCAATGTATAAGTATCTCATGCGCCACCGCAAGGCGAGCAATGCTGACATAAAACACCATCTTGGTTTCAAGCATACATCACAGACAAGTGCCTTTCTCAAGTCCGCTTCATATGTGCGTCGATCAGGAAGAGGCCCAAGTTCTATTTGGAAACTTGTCGATTGATAATCCGTGGTCCGGATCTGTCCGAGTCAAAATATTGATTTGATACAGCGAGGCATGTTGCAAGAAAGGCAATAGGCGAGAACTTGGGGAGAGGTCCATATTGTTTGACAGGCATAGCTCAACAGACTCGTTAAATCTCAGCACGGAGATGAACATCCCGGCTTGAGAAATCCAGGTGCTATGAAATGTTGCCCGCAACCGACGTTTTATTCTCTCGCTTTGGTCGAGTTTGGTTACCGACCAGACATCCATTTGCCGCATCAGGCCGGGTGATACGGCACTATGCCCCTCAAATGGCCTTTGCGGAAGAGTAAGTTTGGGTAAACCCTGCTACCTCCAAGAAGAAATTGAAAGAGGCATAACGGCACAGATGCCCCGAACAGGGCCGTGGCTTCGGCAGAAACGATTATCTGTAACGAGGTTTACCCTTTTTATTTAATGATGAAGATCTTTGGCATTATCTAATCTCATGCCAATTTTTATGAGCATATCATGCCGAAACTCAAACCTCCGCTCAGCGTCCGTCAAGGGCTTGTCCACCTCGGAGAAGACCTCCGCAGAGCCAGATTGCGTCGCGGGCTGAAAATGGCCCTGGTAGCGGAACGGGCCGGGATCAGTCGGGAGACCTTGGCTAAAATCCAGAAAGGCGATCCCGGGGTGGGCATGGGGTCCTATGCCGCGGTGATTTTCGCTTTGGGCATGGGCACGAAATGGATGAGGCTGGCCGATATCGGCAACGACCCGGTTGGTCAGGCCCTTGAGGCCGAACGACTACCCAAGCGCGCCCGAGGCTTGAAAAAGCTGGGGGAGTGACTCGTCTTGTCCAGGGAAATTTTCGTTCACGTCGACTCGCGTAACGGCCCAATTTTCGTGGGCACGCTCTGGGTTCATGAAGCCAGGGGTCGGCAAAGCGCCACATTCGAATACGATTACGCCTGGAGAAGCTGCGCGACGGGCTTTTCCCTGGAGCCCGCCCTGGAACTACGGAAAGGCACGTTTCACACGGACAAGGCCTTGTTCGGAGCCATTGGTGATTCAGCCCCGGACCGCTGGGGGCGGACCTTGATGGATCGTCGGGAAGCCCGGTTGGCCAAATTGGAACAGCGTGCACCTCGGATGCTCCTGGAGGCGGACTATCTGCTCATGGTCAACGATTTGGCCAGACAGGGCGCTTTGCGTTTCTCATTGCACAAGCAAGGGCCGTTTCTGGCCACCGACAAAAATGACCCCATCCCGCCCCTGGTCCGTCTCGGCCGTCTTCTGGCAGCCGCCGAACGGACGACGTCGCGTACGGAAAAAGATGACGACCTCAAGCAACTCGTCGGCCCCGGCTCCTCACTGGGCGGAGCCAGGCCCAAAGCATCGGTGCTGGACAACGACGGGACACTGATGGTGGCCAAGTTTCCCAACAGCGGCGATGACCACGATGTACAGCTCTGGGAGTTCGTCTCCCATCGCCTGGCGCACAAGGCCGGCCTGAACGTGCCAGCCGTGCGTCTGGAGCGGATAGCCGACAAGAACATCCTGCTCCTGCGTCGATTTGATCGGAACGCCGATGGCTCCCGAATTCCTTTTCTCTCAGCCTTGAGCATGCTCGGGGCATCCGACGGAGAGCACGGCAGCTATCTGGAGATCGCCGAGGTTCTGCGCGAATATGGTGCGCGACCGGCAGCGGACCTCAAGGAACTCTGGAAACGATTGGTGTTCAATATTCTGATCGCCAATGTGGACGACCATTTACGCAACCATGCCTTTCTTTATTCCGGACCGGAAGGCTGGCGGCTTTCTCCTCTTTACGATCTGGAACCCACTCCGGAACACGTCAAACCGCGCATCCTGCATACCCGGATCGATTATCAAGACGGGACGGCCAGCCTGGAACTGGCTTTTGACGTGGCCGCCGAATTCGGAGTGGAAGCCAGGGAGGCCGAAACGCTGGCCAAAGCCATTGCCGCGGCCGTTCAGAGTTGGGAAGACGAAGGGTCGAGCTGGGGAGCGAGCAGGCGGGAGATCGAGTTCATGCGTTCGGCGTTTGAGCCCGGAAAGTAGCCGCCCGACAAGCCTGAAGATGTCAGTGCGATTCCCGTATTCATGAATCAACGAGTCCTCGAACAACGAAGTTGCCTTTTTTTCGATTCCCGGTAAGTTTTTCCGAAAACAGTTGGACGTCTCGATTTAAAAAAAGGAATCCCGGCATGTTCGATGCCCTTCCGACGGAAGATTACACCTCCCCGTACCGCAATCTCTCCTGGTTCGCCAAAACTTTTCCCAGCCCGATCTTCTATCCCAAGATGATCGGGATCATCTTTCGGGCTTCGAAAAAGGGCAAGCGGTCGATGTATGACGGCCGAGCCTGGATCGAAAGCAGCCGGGCCATCTGCTCTGCCCTGGAAAGCGTCGGGGTCCGCCTGAAGATAGAGAACGTTTCCCTTCTGGCGAAGCTCGACTCCCCATGCGTTTTCGTGGGCAACCACATGAGCACCCTGGAGACGTTTGTCCTGCCATCGATCATCCAGCCGCACCGGCCGGTCACCTTTGTGGTCAAGCGGAGCCTGGTGGAGTATCCCGTGTTCAAACATGTGCTGATCGCCCGCGATCCGGTCGTGGTTGAGCGCCAAAATCCGCGGGATGACTACAAGACCGTCATGGAGGAAGGCGGCAGACGGCTGGAGAAGGGTATCTCGATTGTGGTCTTTCCCCAGTCGACCCGAGAACCGGCGTTCGATCCCCAGAAATTCAACTCCATGGGGGTAAAGCTGGCCAGACGGGCCGGGGTCCAGGTGGTTCCGTTCGCGTTGCAGACCGATGCGTGGGGCAATGGAAAACTTCTCAAGGATTTTGGAAAGATAGACCCGAAGAAAACCGTCCATTTCCACTTCCATGAACCCATGACGGTCACCGGAGCGGGGAAGGATGAGCACGCGCACATCGTGGAGTTCATTCAAGGGAAATTGGAGCAATGGAACAGGGACCGCGACAACAAGTGACACTTCTTTTAGAGGAACAACGCATTTTGACTCATATCAATCAGGTGGCCGCGCAGCTCGGGTTGACGGCGCGACAGGTTCAGGCCGTCGCGGATTTGCTCCGGGAAGGCTCCACCGAGGTGTTTATCGCCCGGTATCGCAAGGAGGCCACGGGTTCTCTGGACGAGGTGGTCGTGCGCAAGGTGCGCGACGGGCTGGAGGCCCTGGCTGATCTGGACAAGCGGCGCGGCGCCATGTTGGCCTCCCTGGAGGAGCGGGAGCTGTTGTCCGATGCCTTGCGCGGCGCCCTGGAGGGGGCCCGGTCCCTGACCGAACTGGAGGACATCTATCTTCCCCATCGACCCAAGCGGCGCACCCGGGCGATGATGGCCGCGGAAAAAGGGCTGGAACCTCTGGCCGACCTGCTCATGGAACAGCGCACGGCGGACCCGGTTGGTGCCGCGTCCTCCTTTGTTGATCCGCCCAAGGGCGTGGAAACAGCGGAACAGGCCCTGGCCGGGGCCAGGGATATCCTGGCGGAGCGCATTTCCGAGGATCCCGGAGCCAGAGCCGCGATGCGCGCCCTGTTCACGACCAAGGCCCGGCTGCGATCCCGTCCGGCCAGGGGCGTGGCCAAGGTCGATCCGGCTGTGGCGGTCAAGTTCAGGGATTGGAATGACTGGGAGGAGCCCGCGGCAACCGCTCCCGGCCATCGGATTCTGGCCCTGTTTCGGGGCGAACGGGAAGCCGTTCTTTCCGTGGAGGTGCGTCCGGACGAGGCGTTGGCCACGACCGGGCTGGAACGCCGCTTCGTACGCGGCCAGGGAGCGTGCGCGCAACAGGTGCGACTGGCTGTTCAGGACGGATACCGCCGTCTGCTCGCGCCTGCCATGGAGACGGAACTGCGGGCGAACCTGAAAACCCGGGCTGATGCGGAGGCGATCGCGGTTTTTTCCGCGAACCTGCGCGAGCTGCTCCTGTCCCCGCCCCTGGGCCGCAAGCGGATCATGGCCCTGGACCCGGGATTTCGCACCGGGGCCAAGCTGGCCTGCCTGGATGAGCAGGGCGGACTGCTGCATCACGAGACCGTGTTCGTGGTGGGGTCGGAACGACAGACGACGGAATCAGCGCGACGCATCCGGGAGCTGGTGGAGCGATTCGCCATCCAGGCCGTGGCCGTGGGCAACGGCACCGCCGGGCGGGAAACAGAAGCGTTTGTCCGCTCCCTGGGGATGCAAGGCGTCTTTGTGGTCCTGGTCAACGAATCCGGGGCCTCGGTGTATTCCGGCTCGGACATCGCCCGGGAGGAGTTTCCGGATCTGGACCTGACCGTGCGCGGCGCCGTGTCCATCGGGCGGCGGTTGATGGATCCCCTGGCGGAGCTGGTCAAGATCGATCCCAAAGCCATCGGCGTGGGCCAATACCAACATGACGTGGACCAGGCGGCGTTGAAGCGGGCCCTGGACGACACCGTCGTCAGTTGCGTGAACGCGGTGGGCGCGGAGCTGAACACGGCCAGCGCCGCCCTGTTGTCCTTTGTTTCCGGGCTGGGGCCGGCCCTGGCCAGAAACATCGTGGCCTGGCGAAGTGAAAACGGACCATTCGATTCCAGACAGGATCTGCTCCGGGTCAAGCGGCTCGGGCCCAAGGCTTTTGAGCAGGCCGCCGGCTTCCTGCGGATTCGGGACGCGGACAATCCCCTGGACGCCTCAGGCGTGCATCCCGAGCGGTACGGCCTGGTGGAACGCATGGCCCGGGACGTGGGCGCCGAAGTGTGCGAACTGATGCAGGATGCCCGGATCAGGGCGGAAATTGATCCGCATCGGTACCTGTCCGAAGAAGCGGGGCTCCCGACGTTGACCGACATCCTGGCCGAGCTGGACCGGCCCGGGCGGGATCCCCGTCCGACATTTGAACACTTTGCCTTTGCCGAGGGCATGCATCGTCCGGAAGACCTCTCTCCGGGCATGGTCCTGCCGGGCATCGTGACCAACGTGACCCGGTTCGGGGCCTTCGTGGACGTTGGCGTGCACCAGGACGGGCTGGTCCATGTCAGCCAGATGGCGGACCGCTTCGTCCGCGATCCCGCGGAGGTGGTCCGGACAGGGCAACACGTCCGGGCCCGGGTCCTGGAAGTGGACCTGGAGCGTCGCCGGATTTCTCTTTCCCTGAAAAGAGCTGATCAGCCGTAACGACGATGGTCTCAGGCGAGATGCCGCGTGACGTCTTGCGCCGTGACTTTGTTCGGCCCCGCGATCGTCCGATCGGTGTAGCCCAGGGGGATAACGGCCATGAATTCGCCCTCGGGCTCGCCCAGGAACCGGCGTACGTCCTCCTTGATCAGGAAGAGGATCCCCAGCCAGACCGAGCCCAGGCCCAGCGAAGTGGCCGCCAGAAGCAAGTTCTGCACGGCTGCGGCGGAGCTTTGGATTTCCATGGTCCGGAAAAAGTCGCGCGTTTCCGAAATGTCCAGCTTGAACAGCTTCTCGCCCCGGGCGACCAGATTGCCGGTATTTACCACGGCCACCACAATGGGCGCGCTGGTGATGCTCCGGGCCGCCATGCGCAGCAGGGAGGACGAGGGTTTGGGAAAGTCGGCGGCTCGTTCCGTGGTCAGCCGGGCCAGCTCCATCTTCTTGTCCCCGCGAAGAACGATGAAACGCCAGGATTGTTCGTTATGCGCCGAAGGCGCCTGATTGGCCGCGGTCAGGACCGTGTGGATGGCCTCATCGCTGACCTCCCGGTCCGTGAAGAGCCGGATGCTGCGGCGGGCCGCGATGTTGCGCAGGGTTTCGTTGTCCAGCATGCAAGGAACCTCTCACTGCTTTGGATCATTATGGTTCATGGAAGCGGTAACGTAGGCCGGGCGTCAACGCAAAGCAAGGTTGATATCAAAACGGCCCGGGGATGCGCGCGCATCCCCGGGCCGCTTGGGACTCTTCGCGTAGCAACGAGGTCGGCAAGTATGTCGTCGCCGGAATATCCGAGTAGAAACCCGCCTTCCCCCTGGGCACATCAAAAGGGGATTTTGGTGCCAAGCCGATCAAACCCCGAACTACGGACCTCGGCAACTGCGCTCTCGTCCCCCCTGGCCAGAAACAACGCCTCCACGCCGGGCAGGAATTCCACCAGTTCCAGGCCTTTTTCAACGCCCAGAACCATCAGTCCCGTGGCCAAGGCGTCGGCGAGAACCGCGGTTTGGGCCAGGACGGTGACGCCGGCCACGTTGTTGTCCAGCGGGCGTCCGGTGCGCGGGTCCAGGACGTGGCTGAAAAATTGCCCGTCATGCTCGAAGAATTGCCGGTAGTCGCCGCTGGTCAGCACGGCCGTTCGGCCCGGACGCAGCACCAGCAGGACCTCGCCCCAGGCTTGGCCTCGCTCTGGTTGGTTCACCCCGATGCGCCACGGCTCCCCTTCCGAGTTGCGTCCGGAAACACGGACGTCGCCGCCAATGTCCACCAGATAATCTCGAATCCCTCGCCCTTCCAGCAGCTCAGCCAGCGCGTCCACGGCAAACCCCTTGGCCACGGCCCCCAGGTCCAGTTGCACGCCCGGATGCAGCTTGCCCAGCCGCCCCGGTGTCGATGCGTCAATCAAGTTCAGCCCCACTGAGGACAGAGCATGGCGCACGGCTTCTTCCGAAGGAGGACGCCACGTTTCCCGGTTCGCGGCCCCTGGGCCGAAGCCCCAGATATCCAGCAAGGGTTTGACCGTGGGGTCGAACGCTCCTCCGGTTTGGGCGTAAACCTGTGTAGAAACCCGAAGGACGTGCTCGAAATCCTCGGAGACAACCATGGAGTCGCCCGCGGACAGAGCATTGAATCGGGAGATTTCACTTTCCGGGCGATAGACGGACATGGAGGCGTTGATCTGCTCCAATCGGTCAAAGATGGCCTGGTCCAGGCCGGAAAGGGCCGAGGCTGGGGGATTTACCGTGCGCACGGTGTACACCGTGCCCATGGTCGTCCCGCGAAAGACATGGTCCGAGGGCCGGTCGCAACCGGAGAGCAACGCCAGAAAACCAACCAGCAGGGCCGCGCAAAGCACGCGGGCAAACCGGATACGGCGGTCATGCGGGGAAGCGTGAAATGGAGTAATCAGCTTCTTTCCTTCCACCGGAGAGGATTGCGGCTTCCGTGCATCACGGCGATGATGAGAATAATACTTTCTAGGATCCGGTAGTATATTGCAAAGGGGAATTTACCGATCAATGCTCGGCGCGTATTCCGATGAACAACAGGATACATAAATGGATTTTTCTGAACCGTATCCAGCGTCTTATCAATTTTATCCAAGAATTCATGTCCGAGACCAGGCAGTTGCCCTTCATACCATATTGACGCGTTCTCGATATCCGACTCGGCTTCTTTCCGGAATCGCAGCGTATACTTCACAGCTTTTTCCGAATTCTCTCCATGACTGTTTTGGCATCGGTTCCATAGTCAAGGTCCGACTCAAAGGCGTCAAGACGAATGTTCAGCAGCTCGCGTTGAGCATCGGTCATCTCGATGAGATGTTGATCAGCCGCAATGCTGTCCCAGATGTTCTCGACAAGCCGTATTCTTTGATCAACGGGCATTTGACGTAATTCAAGGTTGTGCATGACCTCTCCCGCTATTGAGTTTATAAAAAAAAACCGTTCCGCGCCGGACCGAAGCCCTCAATTCATGTACCAGCCCAGAACACGCCAGGAGATGCGTCCGGTCTGGTCCACGTCGTATTCCAGCCAAAGGTTGCCGCGGACATGGCCGTCCTCGAACCCGGCCAGGACCCATTTGTCGGTGAGCACGTACGTTTCACCGGTGATGATGTGCATGCTGCCGCCGAAGAAGGCTTCGGCCGGGATCAGATCCGAGCGGTCGGCGAGATCCTGGATCAGGTCGTAGACCGGGTTGGAGAGCCCTTTGCGCTGCAAGCGACGCAGCTCGAACTCGCTCAGCCTGGGTTGAATTTCCCGCTGGATGGAAAGCAGCGGGGCCAGGTTGGCCACATCCAACTGCTCCCGCAAATCACCGCTTTCCACCTCGCACTGGCGCAGGGCGTCCCGGGACTGGTGCAGCTTGGCGTACAGCGACAGGCAGGCCGCGGCCAGGGTCAGGGCGAGGACCCAGGGGAGGACATGCATGGAGCGGGTGATCATCCGGGACCGCCTGTCGCGCCCGATGCACCGGGCTCAGGAAGGATACCCAGCTTGTGAGCCAACTCCGTCGCCTCCGGATGTTCCCTGCACAACTCCCAAAGTCGATTCTCCACGGCCCAAAGATTGAGAGGCAGGCCCAAGACCGCGGTGCGGTCCAAAATTCGGCCCACCGCGGCCCAGCCCGGTCGCTCGGAAGACAGCAGTTCCAGAAGATGCCCGGTCAGGCGAATATCGAATTCCCGCAGTGGTCGCCAGTTTGTACGCAGAAAGGAGTGGAATTCCTCCTGGTCGTCGGCAGCCTGTCCCAGGACCAGGTCAGCCCAGGCCAGAGCGGGCAGATGGAGCAGCCAGACATCCTCCCTGATCGGGCGGTGCTGGTCTTCCTGGTAGCCTTGAAAATGGTCCAGGGCCGATCTCGCGAATCGAAGCTGCCCCTCCCACCAGACGCGGGTCCGACTCTCGGACCAGGACAGGGAGACCAATTCGCGCCTGTTCCAGGCCAGGTCCGTCACGGAACAGGAATGCTCGGCCCCTTCCGACGTCTTCACGGTCACGACGCCGAAGCTCCGCCCGGCTTGCTCCGGCTTCCAGCGCCAGGAAAACGTTTCCGTAGCCCCGGTATCGGGCCAAGTCAGCCGACCGCGACCCCGAACCTCCGAGTCATCAAGTTTCGCCTTGGGCTCAGACTCCCACTCAGGCTCCAGGACCAGTTGCGCTCCGAGCCAGTTTCGCTGAATGGGTCGCCCATAATCGCGGATCGCGACGGGTCCATCTCCATCCTCGCCGTCCATAAACAGGCCCAACAAGGTCCAGGAGGCCAAGTCCATGCTCCGGGGCAGAACATGGGTGCGCCACAGGTCCGCTCCCGAGCCCTTGCCCGAGCCCTTGCCTGGGATGTTCGACTCCGCCGCGGCCATGATCCGAACGAAATCCGGTGAACAGTCATCTGCCCCGGTGGACCGGGCCAATTCCATGGAGCGCAGGGCGTAGGCCATGGCGTTGAGCGGCTCCACCCGGCTGATCTCGTCGAAAAACCAGGCGCAGCTGGCCAGGGAGCACATAGCCCATTCCTGCATGGCCAGCAGGTTGAAGGCGGTTGCCCGCTGGTCCGGATCAAGCCCCGGCACGACATGTTGGTCGAAAAACTCGGAGCGCGAAACGCCGTTGGCCAACACCCGGCCATAGTCCAGCAAGGCTTGCCGAGGGTCGGTGAAACAGTCCCGCCCAACGGCGAAGAAATGCTCGTCCACGCGCAGCTTGTTGCGATGCAGGGCTTCGCGCAACGGCCCGCGCCAGCGCTGGTGCCAGTCCGGATGCCCGCCGTCGGCGCAGCCGCAGTCCGAGCGCCAGCGCTCCACCCCGTGGACGCAGCTCCAGGAGGACGGCTCATGGAGCAGTATCCGGCGAGTCGGCGGGTTGTCGGCCAGATAGGCCGCGAAGTTGGTCAACTCCAACTCATCCCGGCCTTGGCGAATCTGCTCCAAAACATAGGCCAGGGCCATTTCGCCGAAGGAAAAGTGGTGGCCGTAGGTCTCGCCGTCCGTGGCCACGCAGAGCAACCCCCGATCCGCGGCCTGATTGATCCGCTGGAAGTAGCGCCCGCCGTCTTCCAAAAGCCGTTCAAAGGCCACGGCCTGGGAAATCGGTCCGTGATAGAAAAACACGGCCAGTTCCCGGCCGGAAGGCAATGCGGCGGCGTACGGCTCGCGGATGTCCAGGGTGGATTCATCCACGTCATACTGGTTTGCGCCGTCCAGATCCGCCACGGCCCGAGCCTGGCGCGGGGCCAGGACCACGAAGCGAAACCCGGCCTGGGCCACGGCTTCCAGGGTCGGGGTGTCCACGGCGGCCTCGGAGAGCCAGAGCCCTTCCGGCTCTCGCCTGTAACGCGCCTGAAAGTCCGCCACGGTCCAGGCCAGTTGCACCTCCTTGTCCAGGGGCGAGGCCAAGGGCATGATGATGTGATGGTAACACTGGGCCAGAGCGTTGCCGTGCCCCCATCGCTCCAGGCTCTGGCGGTCAGCGTCCAGAATTCGGGCGTAGCATGCCGGATCGGCTTGTTCCAGCCAGGAGAGCAGGGTCGGGCCGAAGTTGAAGCTGGTCCAGGCGTAGCAATTGACCAGGTCCGTGATCCGTCCCTGGGCGTCCCTGCGTCGGGCCCAGGCCAGGGGTGCGTAGGACTCTTCCAGAATCCGCTGGTTCCAGTTCAGTCCGGGCGCGGCACTGCCCTCGGGCAGCAGTTCGCGCAGCCACGGATCGACGCGCGGGGGCTGGTAATAATGCCCATGGATGCACACCTTGCGTGTGGTCGTCATGCCCTTTCCTCCACTTCCCCGGTCGTTTCCTCCCGGATGCGGTCCCTGGCCTCAGTAGCGCTGAAGCCTCGCTTGGCCGCGAAAAACTCCAGATTCTCCTCGGCGTCGCAGGGCCGCAGGTACAGCGGCTCGATGGGCGCATGCCCGAACGAGGCGTTCAGGGCTGCTTGAATCAAGACGTGAGCCTGGGGACTATCCCAGGAAGGATCGAGAATGCGCGCCTGAGGCAATCCGGCCTTGATCCACTCCAGGTTGCGTCGGACCCCGCTGCCCAGCAGATACAACGGCTGGTCGTCGTCGGCCAGGAGCGAATGGAGATCGGTCGGGACGTCCACTGCCAGAATCCGGGGGCCGCCCAGGGACGCGACGCCATGTTCCGTCGTATTATTTGGGGAAAAAGGCGCGGTGGCGACGTGAAACGTCTGGGCATGGACCAGCCGGGTCCGGGCATGGGTCAACACGGCCAAGCGGCCCTGGAGCAGCGGGGCCGGACCGGCGGCCAGCAAAGGCGGATACTCCAGTCCGGCCATGGGCAGGCCCGCGCCCATGGCCAGACCGTAGGTCGTGGCCAGACAGAGACGCAGCCCGGTGAAATTGCCCGGTCCCCGGACGCAGGCGATGCCGGAAAGATCGTGCATCTTCAGCCCGAGAAGATTCAGAGCTTGCTCCAGGGCCGGGACCAAAAAGCGCATCACCCGGGCCGGAGCGGCCCATTCCTGATGCAGAACCAGGGTGTTTCCCCGGGCCAGGACGATCTGGACCCGGTCCTCCACGCCGTTCAGCGTCAGCAGGAGGCGCTGGGAGGAATCGGCGTCGCTTCCGGTGCAAGCGCACGCCGCGGAAGAACGGTCACTTGAAGAAGCGATGGATGTCATTGAACACCGCGAAGGTCATCAGCGCGATCAGAAAGGCGATCCCGATCTTGTAGGCGATTTCCTGCATCCTGGGGTTGAGCGGTTTTCCGGTGATCGTCTCGATGGTGTAGAAGAGGATGTGCCCTCCGTCCAGCACGGGGATCGGCAAAAGATTCAACAGGCCGAGGTTGATGCTGATCAGCGCGGTCAGGGCCAGCAGGTTGGTCAGTCCCTCGGAGGCCTGCTCGCTGACCAACTGGGCGATGAGGATCGGCCCGCCGATGTTGTCCGCCGGGATGATCCGTTCGATCAGCTTGATGATCCCCTGCACCGTGAGCACGACGATGGTCCAGGTCTGCTCCGCCCCGGCGATCAGGGCCGTGCCCGGTCCCAGGGCGATGGACTGGGTTTCTCCCGAGGCCGTAATGCCCAGCATGGCCACCTTGATGTCCTCGCCGAACAGGTTCTGACGGACCTCCACCCGGGGCTGGGCCGCGACGTCCACCACCCGGTTCTCCCGCTGCACCGTCAGGTGCATGGTCTGCCCCTCGGACTGCTGAATGCGCTCGGCCAGCTCGCTCCAGTAGCGGATGTCCTGGCCGTTGATGCTCAGAACCATGTCCCCGTCACGCAGATCCGCGGCCTGGGCCGGGCTGTCCTCCAGCACCTGGCCCACCACGGGCAGCAGTTCCTGTTGCCCGTGCGCCCAGAACAGCCCCCAGTAGATGAACACGGCCAGCACGAAATTGAACACCGGACCGGCTGCCACCACCAGGATGCGTTGCCAGGGCGGCCGGAGGCTGAAACTGGATTCAGGCGGAATGCCCTCGCCCAGTTCGTCCTGGGCGCTCTCCCCGGCCAGCTTGACGTAGCCGCCCAGGGGGACGGCGCAGAGTCGATATTCCGTGCCGCCGTACTGGAACCCGAACAGCTTCGGCCCGAATCCCAGCGCAAAAACCGGCACGCCGATCTTGAACAGACGGGCCACGAGGAAGTGACCCAGCTCATGGAAGAAAATCAGAACCCCGAGGACGAGAATAATGGCTAAGACGCTTTGCATTCGAAACTCAATGGCTGTTTGGTTGGAAGGGGGCTTCGGCTCGCCTCGACATGTGGCGAAAACAGTCGGTCAACTTCAACCGGCGTTTCTCATGGCCGAACCGAAGAAAGGGGCGTAATGGTCGTGGAAGGTATTTTGAGACTTCCCGGTCGCAAGTCAAGCCTTGCCACGGAAACTCAGACACCGGCACCGGAGTCGGCCAAGCGTCGCGTCTGGTCCTGGACGAGGACGCTCAGCTCCAGAATCGTTTCCAGGGAGTCCACGGACAGCCCGGCATGGTCGTCCAGGGCGCGGCGGATCAGGGCCGGGATGTGCAGGAAGGAGATACGCTCACGCAAAAACAGGTCCACGGCTGCCTCGTTGGCCGCGTTCAGGACCACCAGATGGCTTGGGCCCGCGCGATAGGCCTGTCGGGCCAGTTCCAGACAGGGAAAAAGATCGGTCCGAGGCTCCCGAAAGGTCAGGGTTCCGGCCTGAAGCAGATCCAGGGGAGCCAGACTCAATCCCAGACGCTCCGGGTACCCCAGGCAATGAGAGATGGGCACCTGCATGTCCGCGGGTCCCAAGTGGGCCAGCAGGGAGCGATCCGTGAATTCCACCAGGGAATGAACGATGCTCTGGGGGTGGATCAGCACGGCCACCTGGTCCATATCCAGGCCGAACAGCAGGCAGGCCTCGATCACTTCCAGGCCCTTGTTCATCAGGGTCGCGGAATCCACGCTGATCTTCGCGCCCATGGACCAGTTGGGATGGGCCAGGGCCTGACCCACCGTGACCGCGTCCAGCTCAGCCGCGTCCATATCCCGGAACGGACCGCCCGAGGCCGTGAGAATGATCCGCCGTAAACTGGAGCAGGTCTCCCCGCGCAGGGATTGAAACACCGCGTTGTGCTCCGAATCCACGGGCAGAATCATGGCTCCGTACCGCTGACAGGCGTCCCGGATCACGGCTCCGGCCAGAACCAAGGATTCCTTGTTGGCCAGGGCGATGATCTTCCCGGCCCGGGCCGCGGCCAACGTGGCCGGCAGTCCGGCCGCGCCCACCTGGGCGGAGAGAACCATCTCGGCCTCAGAGAGCCGGGCCAGCTGCTCGTAGCCCTCCTGGCCGTGAACGATCTCCGGAGCATAACCGGAAGGCAGCAGCCCCCGCAGTTCATCGGCCAAGGCCGCATCCAGCACCGCCAGCATCCCGGGCCGCCACCGCGCGGCTTGTTCGGCCAACAGGCGAACGTTGCGCCCCCCGGCCAGCCCCAGCACGGAAAAACGTTCCGGATGCTCGCTAATCACCCCCAGAGCGCTGCGACCGATGGAACCGGTACTGCCCAGAATGACCAAGCCGCGTGGGGCGGACATCGCGGGCGAAGGCAGGGCGCTGATGTATCGGCAAGCGTGGAGGGGTGGCATATTGGGCGATTCTGAAGCGGTGAAGGGCTGGGGCACAATCTAGAAGAAAGGATAAACAAGGCTCAAAGCCGCATAGGCCGGTAAAACAAAAAGCAGGCTGTCGATGCGGTCCAGGATGCCGCCGTGGCCGGGCAGGAGGGTTCCGGAATCCTTGACAGCCTGGGAGCGCTTCATGGCGGATTCGAAAAAGTCTCCCACCTGGGCGGCCAGATTCAAGACCACGCCGAGGAAGATGAACGCCGCCGCGCCCGCGGTTCCCCAGGCCAGTCCCACAACCAGGCTGGCCCCAACGCAGGCCGCCATACCTCCTGCGCTGCCCTCCCAGGTTTTCTTGGGACTGATGGACGGCCAAACGTGGCGGCGGCCCAACTTGGAGCCGGTGTAATAGGCGGCCGTATCGGAGAGAAACGCCGCGGCCACCACCAATAGCAACTCCGGCCACGCCAGCCCCAGGGCGAAGTGCAGCAGCAGAGGCAGATAGCAGCAGCCCAGAAAAAGCAGCAACACATCCGGAAACGACGCGGTTTCGGGATCAGCGCTGTAGCTGACCAGAAACAGGATGCCGAACAGGCAGAACAGCCCGGCCAGAGCCGCCGGTACGGCGGTCGGCGCCAGGTACGCGGCCATAAGAAAAAGCGCCCCGCCGGCGATGCCCAGCAGTTTCCATCCCGGTCGCTCCCGTTTCCAGAACATGGAATAGAATTCCCATTGACCCAGGGCGGCGAGGATGAGCACGAGAAGCAAGAGCGGGAGCCCGCCGGAAAAAAGAATCCAGAGCAGGACGGGCAACGGCAACAGCCCGGTCAACAGGCGTTTGTGGTGCGAGGTCAGGGGCATGATGCTGGTCGGCGGTTCGTGACGAGGATGGATTTTAAGGAAGGGATCGAGAATACAACCAAAAAAAGATCAGGCCGACGACGGTTCCAGGCCCCCGAAACGCCGGGACCGCCGGGCAAACTCGTCCAGGGCCGCTTGCAGGCAGGCTTCGTCAAAGTCCGGCCACATCACCGGAGTGAAGACCAGTTCGCTGTACGCGGCCTGATACAGGAGAAAATTGCTCAACCGCTGCTCGCCGCTGGTCCGGATGATCAGGTCCGGGTCCGGCTGGCCGGCTGTGTCCAGATTGTCGGTCAGGAGCTGTTCCGTAATCTGATCCGCCGATACACCCTGGGCTACAAGCTTCCGGCAGGCCCGGACAATCTCTTCGCGGCCGGAATAGTTCAAGGCCAGATTGACGACCATGGATTTGCAGTGGCTGCTCTTGGAGCAGACGTGCCGCAAAATCTGGCGTAGGGCAAAGGGGAGTTCGTCCCAGTCTCCGAGCACGTGCAGCCGAATGTCCCGCTCCAGCAGGGAATCCATCTCGCTCTTGAGATAGGACTGGAGCATCTCGAATAAAAACGAGACCTCCTCCCGGGGTCGGGACCAGTTTTCCTTGGAAAAGGTATAGAACGTAACGTGCGGAATGCCGAGCTTGCGGCACTGGGTGACGATCTTGCGGGCGGAGCGGGTACCGGCCTTGTGGCCTTCGGTGCGCGGCAGGCCGTGGTGTTCGGCCCACCGCCCGTTGCCGTCCATGATGATGGCGATATGCCGGGGAAGGGAGGACAAGTCGGCTCAGATCTCCATGATTTCCTTTTCCTTGGCCGCGAAAACGGCGTCGGCCTTGACGATGTATTCGTCCGTCAGCTTCTGGACGTCGTCCTGGGTCTTGTGCAGCTCGTCCTCGGTGATCTCTTTGGCCTTTTCCTGCTTCTTCAGCGTGTCGTTGGCGTCGCGCCGAATGCTACGGATGCCGACCTTGGCCTCCTCAGTGAACTTCTTGGCGATCTTGACCAGCTCCTTGCGCCGTTCCTCGGTCAGAGGCGGGATGATGATCCGCAAGGTCTTACCGTCGTTGACCGGGTTCAGGCCCAAATCAGACTTGAGGATGGCCTTTTCCACATCCTTGAATGCTCCACGATCCCAGGGCTGGATGGAAATGGTCCGGCTGTCCGGGATGGAGATGGAAGCCAGTTGATCCAAAGGGGTCGACGTACCGTAGTAGTCCACCCGAATCCCGTCCAGCAAGGCCCCGGAGGCCCGACCGGTTCGCAGCCTTTTGAACTCCCTGTCCAGGCTTTGCAGGGACTTCTCCATGCGTTCCTTGTTGTCGTCCAGTACGGATGTCATGCTTATTCTCCTCCTGTGACCAGCGTTCCCGTAGGTTCTCCCAGTGCGACCCGCTTGATGTTGCCCGCGGTGAAGAGATTAAAGACCACGATGGGCAGATTGTTGTCCATGGCCAGGGAAATGGCCGTGGAGTCCATGACTTGCAGGCGCTTTTTCAGAACATCAATATAGGAGATGTGCGAGAACAGCCGGGCGTCTTGATCCTTTTTCGGATCCTTGTCGTAAACCCCGTCCACCTTGGTGGCCTTGAGGATGGCCTGAACCTTGAGCTCGGCTCCGCGCAAGACCGCGGCGGTGTCCGTGGTGAAAAACGGGTTGCCGGTGCCCGCGGCGCAGATCACCACCCGTTTCTTTTCCAGGTGCCGGATGGCCCGGCGGCGGATGTAGGGTTCGGCCACCTGCTGCATGGGAAAGGCGGTCATCACCCGGGTGGTCAGACCCAACTTCTCCAGACCGTCCTGCACGGCCAGGGAGTTGATCACCGTGGCCAGCATGCCCATATAGTCGGCTCCGGCCCGGTCCATGCCCCGGGAGGCGGCTGAGAGACCGCGAAAAATGTTCCCTCCGCCGATCACCAGGGCCAATTCGACCCCCAGTTCGGCGACCTCGACCATTTCCCGACAGAACGTGTCAATGGTCTCGGGATCGATCCCGAACTGGTTGGGCCCGGCCAGGGCTTCGCCGCTGATTTTCAGCAATATCCTGGGATAGCGCAGTTCCGTCATGCCGACTCCTGCGGCCCGGGCCGCGGGTTGAACGTGTTCACCGTAGGGGCACGGCGTGCCGCGCCCCTACGGTTCATCCGGATCTTGTTAGGCTTCTTCACCCAAGGCCATCCGCACGACCCGGCCGACCTGGATGTTTTCGCCGAGTACGGCGATGGTTTCCGTGATCAGATCCTTGATCTTGCGGGAATCGTCCTTGATGAAGGCCTGCTCCAGGAGGCAGACTTCCTGGGCGAACTTCTTCATCCGTCCGTCCACGATCTTGGGAATGATGTTTTCCGGCTTGCCTTCGTCCCGGGTCTGCTGGGTGACGAATTGGCGCTCCCGCTCCAAAACGTCCTCCGGAATGTCCTCCGGGGCCACGCACAGCGGAGCCGTGGCGGCCACCTGCATGGCCAGATCCTTGGCCAGTTCCAGGAACTTTTCGTTCTTGGCCACGAAGTCGGTCTCGCACTTCAGCTCGACCATTACTCCGATCTTGCCGTTGGAGTGAATGTAAGACCCGATAAAGCCCTGGGACGTGGCCCGGCCGGACTTCTTCTGGGCCTTGGCCAAGCCTTTTTCGCGCAGCCAGAGCAAGGACTTTTCCTGGTCTCCGTCGCACTCCTGCAGCGCTTTTTTGCAATCCATCATGCCCGCGCCGGTACGCTCGCGCAGCTCCTTCACCAAACTTGCGGAAATGGCCATTTATTTCTCCTCCGTAGCGTCTTTTTCACTTTCCGTTTCAGCCCCTTCGCTCTCCGCAGCGGCCTGGGTCAGCGCTGCCTCGGCGGCCTTCTCAGCGCTTTGGTCCATGTCGCGCATCCTGGCCGCGCCCTCGGTGCAGGCATCGGCGATGCTCGCGGAGAACAGCTTGATGGCCCGGATGGCATCGTCGTTGCCGGGAATGATGAAGTCGATCAGGTCCGGATCGCAGTTGGTGTCCACCACGGCGACCACTGGAATGTTCAACTTGCGGCATTCCTGGATGGCGATGTCTTCCCGGTTCGGGTCGATGACGAAGGCCGCCTGAGGCAGGGACTCCATGTCCTTGATCCCGCCCAGGGCCAGGTTCAGCTTTTCCACGTCGCGCTGCATGCGCACGATTTCCTTCTTGACGAACCGATTCACGGTGCCGTCCTCGAACATGGTTTCCAGCTTCTTCAAGCGCTGAATGCTGCTGCGAATGGTCTGAAAGTTGGTCAGGGTACCGCCCATCCAGCGATGGGTCACGGAAAACATGCCCACCCGAGCGGCTTCCTGCTTGATGATCTCCCGGGCCTGGGGCTTGGTGCCCACGAACATGACCTTACCGCCCTGGGCCACGGTATCGGCGATGAAGTCGTGAGCCTTTTGGAACATCTTCACGGTCTGCTGCAAGTCGACGATGTGAATGCCGTTGCGCGCACCGAAGATATACGGACGCATCTTGGGGTTCCAACGCCGGGTCTGGTGACCGAAATGCACTCCGGTCTCCAGCATCTGCTTCATAGTCACGTACGCCATAACACTACTCCTTGAACTGGTGGGTTTTTCCTCCACCCTCCGCATTTGAACCCGCTCACTTTCGTCACGGACGAAAGACCCTCGGGCTTCTCGGAGGATGTGCGAATTTCGAACCGTGTTCAATTAGGCTAAAAAGGAACAACTGGCAAGCAAAAAATCAGGCAACTTCCTTCCGAAAACATCGCAACCCTTTACAGGCGGTTCGGATTGCGATAGCGAATTTCCATTGCTGGGGGAGCCGCGAGGCTGAGAGGGAGTACACGCTCCGACCCTTGGAACCTGACACGGACCATGCCGTCGTAGGGAAGCACCGCGCAGATCGCCTTTTCGGACCGCAAAGCTTCACGCCAGGTTCCGAAAAGGCGTTTTTTTTTTATAACTACTCAGTACATTTTGTGTCCGATCTTGCTCCGGCAATCGGGGTCGGGGTCGGCGCTTCGCTATCGGATTCGGAATCGAAACAGGAAGAATTTAGAACGCATCCCAGCGTTTTCGATCCCGATCCCGATTCCGATTCCGACCCCGGCAACAGAATTACTCTGTGCTGAGTAGTTACTTTTTTTTGGGCTCGAAGACCAAAGGAGGTTGGGTTTGCAAGTGATCGTCAACGGGATGAGCGAGTCCCTTCAAGAGGACGTCATGCTCCATGATCTGATTGCCTCCAGGGGCCTGGATCCGTCCCGGGTCGTGGCCGAGTTGAATCGAGAGATCGTGCCCGGCGAGGATTTCCCCAAAACCAGGCTCCAGGAGGGTGACCGGCTGGAGCTGTTGCAGTTCGTGGGAGGTGGCTGATGCAGGACCTGATGGACGACCTGTTCGAGATCGGCGGGGAGCGCCTGGGCAGCCGGTTGTTCACCGGCACGGGCAAATATGGTGACGACGCGGTGATTCCTGAGGTCTGCGCGGCCTCCGGGTCCGAGGTGATCACCGTGGCCCTGCGGCGGGTGGATTTCCAGGCCGCCGCGGGTAATGTCATGGACCACATCCCCAAGACCATGCGCCTGTTGCCCAACACCTCCGGAGCGCGCACCGCGGACGAGGCCGTGCGCATCGCCCGGCTGGCCAAGGCCATAGGCTGCGGCAGCTGGATCAAGATCGAGGTCATCGCGGACAACAACCATCTGCTCCCGGACGGCTACGCCACGATCAAGGCCACGGAAACCCTGGCCGCCGAGGGCTTCGTGGTTCTGCCCTACGTCAACGCGGACCTGTACGTGGCCCGTGACCTGGTATCCGCGGGAGCCGCGGCGGTGATGCCCCTGGGCGCACCCATCGGCACCAACCGCGGCCTGCAAACCAGGGAGATGATCCGCATCCTGATTGAGGAGATCGACCTGCCGATCATCGTGGATGCCGGACTGGGTCGGCCTTCCCATGCTTGTGAGGCCATGGAAATGGGCGCGGACGCGGTGCTGGTGAACACGGCCATTGCCACGGCCGCCGATCCCGTGGGCATGGCCAAGGCCTTTGGTGAAGCCGTGCGGGCCGGACGTCGTGGGTTCCTGGCCGGGGCCGGGGTACAGCGCCTCAAGGCCGACGCTTCCTCGCCGTTGACCGGCTTTTTGGAGGGGTGACGCCCATGAGCTTTGCCGAAGTCATGGACGCCTACGCCGGTCTGGACATGCCCAAGGTCATCCATGAAAACCAGTCTCAGGATGTACTTCGAGCCCTGGGAAAAGACCGGCTTGGGCCAGAGGATCTGTTGGCCCTGCTGTCACCGGCTGCCGGAGTCATGCTGGAAGAACTGGCCCGCAAGGCCGCCGTCCTGACCCTGCAGCATTTCGGCCGGGCGGTTCAACTGTTCACCCCGCTCTACGTCTCGGACTTCTGCGCCAATCGTTGCGTCTACTGCGGGTTCAACGCGGAACAAAAAGGTCCGCGTCGTCAGCTTTCCCTGGAGGAGGTCCGCGTCGAGGCCGAGCACATCGCAGCCACCGGACTGCGCCAGATCCTGGTGCTCACCGGCGACGCACGGGCCAAGGCTCCGCCGGAATACCTGGAACAAATCCTGGGAGTACTGCGCGAGTTCTTTCCCAGCCTGCTCCTGGAGGTCTACGCCCTGACCCGGGAGGAATACGCTCGAATGATCGCCGCCGGGGCCGAAGGGCTGACCATTTACCAGGAAACCTACGACCCGGAACAATACGCCCGGACGCATCCCAGCGGCCCCAAGCGGGACTATGCGTTCCGTTTGGACGCCCCGGAACGCGCCTGCCGGGCCGGGATGCGCTGGGTGGGCATCAGCGCCCTGTACGGGCTGGGCGATTGGCGCCAGGACGCCTTCTGGGCGGCCATGCACGCCCGCTGGCTGCAGGATCGATATCCCGGCGCGGAAATCGGTCTATCCCTGCCCCGGATGCGCCCCCATGCCGGAGCCTGGCAGCCGGAACATCCGGTTTCGGACCGGGATCTGACCCAGATCCTCCTGGCCCAGCGCCTGTTTATGCCTCGGGCCGGGATCACCCTATCCACCAGAGAGCCAGCTCGATTGCGGGAAAACCTGCTGCCCCTGGGCGTAACCCGGCTTTCCGCCGGGGTGTCCACCTCGGTGGGCGGGCACGGAGCGGACCAAGCCGGCACGCCGCAGTTCGAGGTGGCCGACGACCGGAGCGTGGCTGACATCACAGCCATGCTCCGAGGTAAGGGCTTTCAGCCGGTCTTCAAAGACTGGCAGCCATTAAACCCGGTGACGGCATGAATCTCGTGGAACAGGGCATCGCCCACCACATCGGCTCGGACGCCCTGACCCGCCTGCAACAGGTACGCGTCGGCTTGGCCGGGGCCGGGGGGCTGGGCTCCAACTGCGCCCACGCCCTGGTCCGCTCCGGATTCAAGCGCTTCGTGCTTGTCGATTTCGACCGGGTGGAACCGTCCAACCTGAATCGGCAGTTCTTCTTTCCGGACCAGATCGGCCTGCCCAAGGTGGTGGCCCTGGGCGCCAATCTGTTGCGGATCAATCCGGACCTGGACCTGGAACTGCACGAAGAACCGATTACCCCCGTTAATGTCCACCAGCTTTTTAAGAATTGCGACACCGTGGTGGAATGCGTGGACGACCCGTCAGTGAAAAAGCTGCTCACTGAGGCCATGATTCCGACAAAGTCCCTGTTCGTGGCCGCTTCCGGGATTGCCGGATGCGGGGATGCCGATCGCATCCGCACCAGACGCCTTCGGAATAATTTTTTCCTCGTGGGCGACGAGCAAACCACCGCCTGTTCGGATACGCCGCCCCTGGCCCCTCTGGTAACCCTGGCGGCCGCCAAGCAGGCCGACGTGGTGCTGCATTATTTTCTGCATCAACAGATAGAGGAAAATCGCCCCGACAATCCGGACGGGGACACCAGGATAGGTTTGTTCTCGCACTACGGGCGCTCTGAATCGGTATCGAAATCGAAATCGTGATCGAAATCGATTTCTGGTAACTTTCCGATTTCGATAACGATTTCGATTTCGATGATTGCTGACCGACCATGGACCGTTGAACCGTGAACCCAAAACATTGAACCATCGTCACCAAAGGAATCCCATGCTGAACAATCCCTTGCGCAACATTGACCTGTACTGCCTGACCAGCGAGGAACACTCGCTGGGCCGGACCAACCTGGAGGTGGTCCGGGCCATGCTGGACGCTGGAATCAAGCTCATCCAGTACCGGGAGAAGGACAAGCCCGGGCGGGTCAAGCTGGAGGAATGCGCGGCCATTCGGGAATTGACCCGCAAGGCTGGGGCACTGTTTCTGGTCAACGACGACGTGGCCGTGGCCCAGGCCGTGGATGCGGACGGCGTGCACGTGGGCCAGGACGACCTGCCGGTGCCGGTGGTCCGCCGCCTGCTCGGTCCGGACAAGATCATCGGTCTGTCCACCCACTGTCCGGATCAGGCCCGGGCCGCGGTGGCGGACGGAGCGGACTATATCGGCGTAGGGCCGATCTTCGCCACCAAGACCAAGAAGGACGTCTGCGCCCCGGTGGGCCTGGAATACCTGGAGTGGGTCACGGCCAACCTGTCCATCCCCTTCGTGGTCATCGGCGGGATCAAGAAGCACAACATCGGCGAGGTGGTTCAGCGGGGCGCGTCCTGCGTGGCCATGATCACCGAGATCGTCGCCAAACCGGATATACCAGGGCAAATCCAAGCCCTGCGTAAAGCCATGCAACAAAATATGAGGGAAACAAGATCATGAGTTGGACAACCCAAATGAACGCGGCCCGGCAGGGCATTGTTACGGATCAGATGCGCACCGTGGCGGCCAAGGAAAACCTGCCCCTGGAAACCCTGATGGAGCGCATGGCCGCCGGCGAGGTGATCATTCCGGCCAACAAGAACCACACCCACCTGGACCCCGAGGGCGTCGGCCGGGGCCTGCGCACCAAGATCAACGTCAACCTGGGCATTTCCAAGGACGCCTGCGACATGGACCTGGAAATGGAAAAGGTCCGCCATGCCCTGCGCCTGGGAGCCGAGGCGATCATGGACCTGAGCTGCTTCGGCAAAACCCGCGAGTTTCGGCAAGCCCTGATCGCCGAGTCCCGGGCCATGATCGGCACGGTGCCCATTTACGACGCCGTGGGCTTTTACGACAAAAACCTGTCCGACATCAGCGCGGACGAGTTTTTCGACGTGGTCCAGGCCC
The DNA here is from genome assembly GCF_000519265.1 of Desulfonatronum lacustre DSM 10312. Classification (NCBI taxonomy): domain Bacteria; kingdom Pseudomonadati; phylum Thermodesulfobacteriota; class Desulfovibrionia; order Desulfovibrionales; family Desulfonatronaceae; genus Desulfonatronum; species Desulfonatronum lacustre. Next base: position 3,189,011 of record NZ_KI912608.1, on the reverse strand, counting down.
ATGTGGACGACGGGGTGGATTTCCTGACCATCCACTGCGGACTGAACCGGCTGACCGCGGAGCGGATTGACAAAACCAATCGCCTGACCTCCCTGGTCTCCCGGGGCGGCTCCCTGCTCTATGCCTGGATGAAGGAAAACGACGCCGAAAACCCGTTCTACGAGCACTACGACCGGCTGCTGGAGATCTGCGCGAAACACGACGTGACCCTGAGTCTCGGCGACGGCTGCCGACCCGGCTCCCTGCACGACGCCACGGATGCGGTCCAGGTCCAGGAAATGATCGTCCTGGGCGAGCTGACCAAGCGGGCCTGGGAGCGCGACGTCCAGGTGATGATCGAAGGCCCCGGACACATGGCCCTGAACGAGATCGCCGCGAACATGGTCCTGGAAAAACGCCTCTGCCACGGCGCGCCCTTCTACGTCCTCGGCCCCCTGGTCACGGACGTGGCCCCGGGCTACGACCACATCACCAGCGCCATCGGCGGAGCCGTGGCCGCTGCCGCCGGGGCGGATTTCCTCTGCTACGTCACCCCGGCCGAACACCTGCGCCTGCCCACCCTGGACGACATGAAGGAAGGCATCATGGCCTCCCGCATCGCGGCCCACGCCGCGGACATCGCCAAAGGCATCCCCGGAGCGCGCAACTGGGACGACAAGATGTCCAAGGCCCGGGCCGACCTGGACTGGGAGTCCATGTTCAACCTGGCCCTGGACCCGGAAAAAGCCCGCGCCTACCGGGAGTCCTCCAAACCGGCCCACGAGGATTCCTGCACCATGTGCGGCAAGATGTGCGCGGTGCGGACCATGAAACGGCTCAAGGAAGGGAAGGATATTCGGTTGGATGATTGAGGATGGGACGCGATAACCGCCTACATCGCGTCATCAAACTCGTCCCGATACCGCGCCGTGCCGCCTTTTTCAGGCAGGGTGCCCGGGTCCAGCACCGCGACCATGAACGCCGCATCCGGCACCCCTTCCCATTGGCTGACAAGGCGATACGTGGATGCCGACTCGAAGCCGAAGCGCGGGTAAAACTCCGGGTGGCCCAGGACGATGACGAACGGGCAGCCGGACAGACGCAGGTGGTCCAGCCCGTGCCGGACCAGCCGGGAACCGATGCCTTTGCGCTGATGGGAGGGCAGCACCGCCATGGGCGCCAGCCCCATCCCCGTCGCGTCGGAGCCGTCCACCGTGACCGGGGTGAACAGGATGTGGCCGACCACGGCACCGTCCTCCACGGCCACAAAAGCGAGATATTCCATGCAGGAACTCCGGAGCGCGTCCACCAAACCCGCCTCCGGGCCGTTCTCAAAGGCTGCCAAGTTGAGGAGATGGACTGCGTCCTGGTCCTGGGGTTCTTCGGGTCGAATTTCAAACATACAAGAGTCCTCTTTTAGATGGACACGATTGGCCGGATAAGGATTTCAGGTACTCACATCACTTGTCATCATGCTTTGCTACCGCATCCTTATGCTCGGGCGAAGCATCCCACAGTTCCTCAATCACGGCCAGGGAACGCACGGAATCAATGACGTATTTTCTTCGGGCCGGGTGGCTGTCGAATACTTCTTGTTGCCGACCCTCCATCGCGGCGTTGTATTTTGCCTCGATGAGCGTTCCGTCCTGGGTGATGAAGTCGATTTCCACGTCCTGGCCCTTGTAGTAGAATACGGGCTGGTACTTGCGAATTCGCAGGTAGATGTAGTTCTCGAAATAGCTTCCCAGATCGCGGTTGCCGATGAACAGGTGCTTCACCCCCAGGTCGCAGGTGTAGATTTTTTTGGGCGAAAGGATACGTTCATTGGTCGTGCCCCAGCGCGGCACGAGATGCACAAGGTAGGTTTCTTCGAAATATCCCAGGTATCGGCGCGCGGTGTCCGGGGAGATTTTCAGTATTTTGGAAATCTTGTTCACGCTGATCTGCTTTCCGCCGCGTTCCATCAAGAGCGTGAAGAAATCCCGAAGAACCTGCTGGTCCTTGAGGCCGTGGAAGGCGACGATGTCCTTTTGGATGATATCGTCCACCAGACCCATTAAATACTCCCGTCCGCCGCCCAGCACATGCTCCGGCAGCCCTCCCTCACGCATGTAGTCCATAAAATACCGGTCGAGAAGTCGGCTGTCCCGGCGGGGCAGATCAATGTCCTTGAACGCCAGGTACTCCGGAAAGCTCAGTGGCTGGACCTCGAACGTCGCGGAACGCCCGGTGAGATAAGCCTTCTGATCCCGCAACAGCGAGGCCGAGGATGCGCCGGCGAGGATGGTGACCCGCTCCCGGTCCAGGAGATTTTTGAGCTGTCGTTGAAAGTCCTCCTGGGAGGTAATTTCATCGAGTATAAGGACGACCGGGCGGTCCACGCTGAGTTTGTGCAGGCTTCTGTACAAGGAAACGACGTCAAGCAGGGAATGGCCCCGAAGCAGGTAATCATCAAGGCTGACGTAGAAGATGTCCCTGGGCGCGGTGTTCGCGGCGATCAGGCGCTCAACGACAAGACGCATCAGCGTGGTTTTGCCGACCCGCCGCAAGCCGGAGAGAAAGAGGATGCGTTTATCCGACATCCTGGTCAGGATAGCCTCCACCTGGGCATCTCTGGGGCGAACCATGGACAGGTCATGGGCTTGCTCCCACCAGGGATTGTATTGATGCAGCAAATCGTCCATGACTAAGACCTATACGATGGCATCGTATAGAATGCAACAAATTCATGCGATGTGATCGTATGAATCGCTACATCGCATCATCGAACTCGTCCCGATACCGCGCCATGCCGCCCTCTTCGGCTTTCTTCTTTCAGTTGGATCCTGGGTTGTTCCTCAAGAGAGGGCATTGGATGTGCGGCGCGATGTCCATGCCACTCTCACAATTTCATATCCAATAATTCCTCGAAAGACTCGGGCGTCACATAGATCGCTTCATTGGCGTGAGGAAATTGATGATAGAATTCCTCCAGGGCATTGTCATGGCGTTGTTGCGGTTCACCGTACGTCACCTGAATTGGGGTAATGCCGGCTGGGGTATTGACCACGAAGTCCACTTCTCCCTTGCCTTTCCAGTAGCTGATCTCCGTAGTTTTGCGGCGCAGGGTCAGATAAACGAGGTTTTCAAAGTCCTTGCCCAGGTCCTGCCCGACCCTTGTGCTGATTGCCCGGCGGAGGCCGGTGTCGATGGCGTAGTATTTGCGGTTGTGTCGTACCCGTTTTGCTTCGGAATAGGCAAAGTAGGAACAGCTGAAAGTCAGATAGGCATCTTCACAGGCCTGCAGATAATGGCTGACGGTCTCAGGGCTCAATTGCAATGCGCCGGCAATGCGCCGCAGACTCAAAGCCGAGCCCACTGATTCCAGCACCATCTTGGCCACCGCTTGCAACGGGCGGCTGGACCTGGCCGAGACTCGTTCGCGAATGTCTTTTTCAACGATGTCCAAAAAATACTGCTGCAACAGTTTTTCCGGCTGGGGAAAACCCAGAACCGCGGGAAAGCCGCCCAAGCGGATGAATTGTTCCAGTTCGTCTGGTTTTCCCAAATTCTGAAACTCCGTAAAGTCAAAGGGGAACAGTTCGTGACGCAGATGGCGTCCGGTGAGGGAGCTGGCCAGTTCCCCGCCCAGCAACTGGCTGTTGGAGCCGGTCACCACAAAGCAGTGCCCGCTTTTAGTTTCAAGTTGGGTGTTCAGCCACTTTTGCCAGTTGGCCACATTCTGAATTTCATCCAGGAAGAATGTCAGTTGCTCACGAGCGCGGCCCGTTACCAACTGTATAATCTGTTCCAGCAAGGCGGAATCCAGATCATTCACCAGGCGCGGATCTTCGAAGTTGATAAACACCGCCCGCTCTTTTGGAATGCGGTTGGTTGTCATCAACTGGCGCAACAGAGTGGACTTGCCGCACCGGCGTACGCCCTGGATCACCGTCACGACTTCCGGCGTCAGCACACACTGTTCAACCAGGGTCCGCGGCACCATGTCGGCCGGCCGCCGCGACCAGTCTGACCAGTCGTCCAGGATATGTTGCAGGGTTTCGTTGTCGAGCATGTCTTGCCTTCTTTTTTGTCCAGCCTAATGGACAAACAGGGGTTTGTCCAGAAAGGTGGACAAAAGTCTCGTAACTACTCAGCTACATTCCGGCTTGTCTTGAAAAGTGCTGAGTAGTTGCTCTGGAGACCGGATTGACACGGAGAGGTTCCGTTCAGGCATATGCCCCTGTTTCAGGTGATTTGGGAGGTAGAGGAGAGAGAGGGATCCTTTCAAGGAAGCGGGCAACCTGCCAGCCCGTCGGACCGCCCCCCTTGCGCTTGATTTTTGGAACCACTCCTGGCTAGATCAGCCTTTCAACGAATTATGTTTTTCGGATTCAGCCCTTTCAACAGCCCTTACAGGAGTCAGCGCCATGCATCTTGGAAAACAGATCAGACTGGAACGAATTCTGAATCGTGATACCCGGCGGGCCATCATCGTGCCGTTGGATCACGGCGTGACCGTGGGGCCGTTGTCGGGCCTGACCGACATGCGCCGGACCCTGAGCCAGATCGCCGGGGGCGGGGCCAACGCCGTGGTCATGCATAAGGGTTTGGTGCGTTGCGGACATCGGGGCAGCGGCCCGGATATCGGGCTGATCATTCATCTCTCGGCCAGCACGTCCCTGTCTCCCTTTCCCAACGCCAAGACCCTGGTGGCCTCGGTGGAGGAAGCCCTGCGTCTGGGCGCGGACGGGGTTTCCGTGCACGTCAACCTGGGCGACGAGAACGAGCGGGAAATGCTGGAGGACATGGGTCGGGTCAGCGCCACGGCGGCCTCTTGGGGCATGCCCATGTTGGCCATGATGTATGCCAGGGGGCCGAAGGTTTCCAACGAGTACGACCCGGACGTGGTGGCCCATTGCGCCAGGGTGGGCGTGGAGTTGGGCGCGGATCTGGTCAAGGTGCCGTATACCGGGGACATGGACAGCTTTCAGCGGGTGGTCGAGGCCTGCTGCGTGCCGGTGGTCATTGCCGGCGGCCCGAAGGTGGACAGCGTCCGGGACGTGCTGCGGATGGTCTCCGACTCCATCAGCGCCGGGGGCGCGGGGTTGTCCATGGGCCGAAACATCTTCCAGGCTGAGAATCCGCTGGCCCTGCTCAAGGCCATGCACGGCATCGTCCACGACGATCTGAGCGTGGATCAAGCCATGGAGGTGCTGGCGCGTGACGGCTGATCGCCCGAATTCCGAATTTGAAGCCGAGCCGCTCCGCCCGGACCTCCCAGCCGCGGCGTCCGCCGGCAAGCCCGGGGGCCGAATGCGCAAGGTTTTCCTGTTTTTGTCGATTCTCCTGCTGGTCGTCGTCGGCGCGGCGGCCTGGGATGCGTATCGATTCTTGCATGTTCCGCCGGAGCAGCCGGGGGAAACCCGCCTCGTGGACATCGCTCCGGGCATGTCCATGGCCCGGATCAGCCTGCTCCTGGAGCGGGAAAACATCATTTCCAACGGGCCGAGGTTTCAGCTCTACGCCCGGCTTTTGGGCCTGAGCGCTTCGGTTCAGGCGGGCGAATTCGCCCTGAACACCGGCTGGACGCCCCGCCAGATCCTGGACGCCCTGACCACCGGCCGGGTCCATCTGCACCGGTTGCGGATCCCCGAGGGCCTGACATGGTGGCAGACCGGACGGATCGTGGAGGAATCCGGGCTGGCCAGTTTCGAGAGTTTCGCCAAGGCCGCGGCGGACCCGGAGTTGCTGCGCCGGTTCGACATCCCCGCGGACCACGCCGAAGGCTTCCTGTTTCCGGAAACCTATCATCTCCCCCGGCCCCGAAACCAGGACGCCCGGCCCATCGTGGAAATGATGCTGGAAATGTTCCGGCGGGCCACGGATCAACACCTCTGGCCGAAGGGCCGTCCTGCTCCGGAAACGGTGCGGGACCTGGTCATTCTGGCTTCATTGGTGGAAAAGGAAACCGGCTTGGCCGAAGAGCGTGAACGGGTGGCCGGGGTTTTCGCCAACCGCCTGCGCATCGGCATGCGTCTGCAGTGCGATCCCACGACCATCTACGGCCTGGGGCCGGACTTTTCCGGGCCGCTGTTCAGAAGGCACCTGGACGATCCGGGCAATCCCTACAACACCTACATGCACGCGGGCCTGCCGCCCGGGCCCATCGCCTCTCCCGGGCTGGCCTCGCTCCGGGCCGCGCTCCAGCCCGAGGAACACAACCTGTTCTACTTCGTTTCCAACAACGACGGCTCGCACACCTTCAGCCGTACCCTGGAGGAGCACAACCGGGCCGTGCGGCAGTTTCGCCGCAGCCAGGGCAGGTAGGCGTCACGACGCAAAAAAAGCCGGGCCTGTTGCGAGGCCCGGCTTTTTTTACGCTCAACGATGCTTGTCGATGTTCAGAAATAGGACGGCTGGCTCTCGCCCGAACCACCGCTCTGCTTTTCGGCCTTTTTCAGGGCCTGTTCCACCTTGCTCTTCAACTCGGTCAGGTCAACGGACTTGACCACGTAGAAATCCGCGGCAATGGATTTCAGGTCGTGCTGGAAGCTGTCGTAGGCCGTGCAGAGAATGACCGGAATGGATTGATCCTGGCCGCGGATCTCCTGGAGCAGATCCAGCCCGGAACGATTGCCCTCCAGCTTGATGTCCAGGACCACCACCTGGGGCTTTTCCCTGGACAGCACCTCCAGAATGTTCTCCGAGCCGTCCGACGTGACGACGTCGTAATCCTCCAGTTGCAGCTCTTCCTGATACAACAACCGGATGTGGTGCTCATCGTCAACGACGAGAATCTTTCCTTTGGCCATAATGCCCTCCTTGGGATGGGACGCATCCAGCTTTCACGACTTCAGCGATGCAATGCGACGGGGTTGCGGTACGTTCAATGTGTTCTCAATAAGATCATGCTTCGGCCCGGCGGTGCTTGCATTCGAAATTGACGACCGGAGGGGCGGTGCCGGGCGGGAAGAAGACAACGTCCGATCAGTCCGGAAACTACCATAAAAACCTGGTGAACATACACGGAACGGTCACGACACTCAACTGTGGATGTTTGACCGCGGGACAATTTTATTCTGATCGACATTTTGGGCTCAAAATCAAAAGTCTTCCGGCTTGTCGTCACGACGATGCGGTTGAGTTTACGTAGGTTCACGGATAGACAAAGACGAACTTTTTGTCGAGGTGAGAATATGATTCATGTCCGATTGGAACCTCAGGGCCGGGAAATCCGGCTTCCCAAGGCCTGCACGGCGCTGCGGCTGCTGCGTGAACTGGGGCTGGGCGTCAACTCCGCGTTGATCATCCGCGACGGCGAACTGCTCACGCCGGATCGCCGCCTGAACATTGGCGACGAAATCGTCGTCCGGACCGTCACTTCCCGAGGATGACCCCATGAAATGTCGCAAATGCAAAGCCCTGGCGGCCGTGGCCCTGCCCAGCCACAATACCGCGTTCTGTCCCGATTGCTATCCGGATTTCGTCCGCTCCCAGGTGGAGCGGGCCGTACACCGCCACAAGATGATCGCTCCGGGCGACCGGGTGCTGGTGGCGGTCAGCGGGGGCAAGGACTCCCTGGCCCTGACCCTGCTGCTCCACGAACTCGGCCACGACGTGCACGGCCTGCACGTGGATCTGGACATTCCGGGCTCCTCCACGGACGCCCGGGCGGCCTGCGAAGGCTTTTTCGCCAAGCTGGGTCTGCCGTTGACGGTCATCGAGCTGCGCCGGGAGGGGCTGGCCATTCCCCTGGTCAAATCCCGGATCAAGCGTCCCATCTGTTCGGTCTGCGGCAAGCTCAAACGCTACTACTTCAACAAGTTCGCCCTGGAAAACGGCTATTCCGTGCTGGCCACGGGTCATAACCTGGACGACGAGGTCAGCCGCCTATTCGCCAACACCGTACGTTGGGACGCGTCCTATCTCAGCGACCAGGGACCGGTCCTGCAGGCCGCGGACGGCTTTGCCCGCAAGATCAAGCCCATGTACCGGCTGACCGAGTTCGAAATCGCCAATTTCAGCTTCCTGCGCGGCATCGACCACGTCATCGCCGGGTGCCCCTACAGCGGCAAGGCCAGCTTCCCGATCTACAAGGGTCTCTGGTCCGGCCTGGAGGAGCGCATGCCCGGGGCCAAGGTTCAGTTCTACGAGAACTTCCTGCGCGACGGTCGCCCGGTGTTCGCCGCGTGGGCCGAACAAGGGGATGATCCGCTCTCGCCCTGCACCGCTTGCGGCTATCCCACCTCGGCCGAGGTCTGCGGCGTGTGCCGGATCAAGGCCATGGTTGCCGCCGAATCTGACACGTCGGGTACCTGAGCGGAACGCCATGCACGCTTCGGCCCTACCCGCCCTCCTGGCCCGAATCCGCTTGCCGGACATGGCCCTGGTCCGGCAACGGCTGGAGAACGAAACCCTGGGCGGCGTCCCCCGTGCCATGGCCGAAGAGGCCGTGCGTATCAGCCTGGAACAGCGTGTCCGGCCCGGACAGAGCGTGGCCATTGCCGTGGGCAGCCGGGGCATCGACCGCTTGGCCCAGGTGACCCGGAGCCTGTGCGATCTGTTTCGCGGCCTGGGGACACGGCCGTTCATCGTTTCTGCCATGGGCAGCCACGGCGGGGCCACGCCCGAGGGGCAGACTCGCGTCCTGGCCGACCTGGGAATCACGGAACAGGCCATGGGCGCGCCGTTGCGCATCGGCCTGGGAACGGTCCACCTGGGCACGATCAGCCCGGGCATGCCCGTATTGGTGGACGCCCTGGCCGCCGAGGCGGACCACCTGGTGGTCGTGAACCGGATCAAGCCCCACACCAAGTTCAAGGCCCCGGTGGAGAGCGGGTTGATGAAGATGCTGGCCGTGGGCCTGGGCAATGATGAGGGCGCCCGGTTGCTGCACGGCCTGGCCCCGGCCCACGGAATGTTCGCGCTGATTGATGCCGCGGCCAGGGTGATCCTGGAGCGCGGCAATCTGCTCTGCGGGGTGGGACTGGTGGAGAACGGCCTGGGCCGGCTGCATACCCTGCGCCTGCTGCCGCCAGGCGAGATTCCGGAGCAAGAGCCGCGGCTGTTGACCCTGGCCAAGCGTCTGGCCCCCAAGCTGCCCTTTGACGAACTGGACGTGCTCGTGGTGGACGAAATCGGCAAGGACATCAGCGGCACGGGCATGGACACCAACGTCACCGGCCGCAACCGGGACATCCTGGGCGACTTCACCACCACGCCGCGCATCAAGCGTATTTTCGTGCGGGATCTGAGCCCCGGCACCGCGGGCAACGCCCTGGGCATCGGGTTCGCGGACGTGACAACGGACCGGGTGGCCCGGGCCATGGATTCCGGGAAGACCGTGATCAACGCCTTGACCGGCCTGAGCCCGGAAAAGGCCGCTCTGCCCCTGCACCTGCCCACGGACCGCCTGGCCCTGGCCGCGACCATCCACACCCTGGGGGAGATATCCTCGGAAAAGCTGCGCATGGTCCGCATCCGGAACACCAAGCACCTGGAACGCCTGCTCGTCTCCCCGGCCCTGCTCGACGACCCACCAGCCGACCTGGAAATTCTGCGCTCCCCCCTGCCCATGGACTTCATCGGGGACGACCTCGCCCCGTTTCCCAAGCCGAACGGATAAGAGACCATTCCGGGACGTTCTCCGAAAGAGTAATGGCCGTTTTGAAATGCATGCTCCCGAAGTGTCATGACGGTTCGAGGGCTCCAAATCTTGATTTTTTGGTTGCTTTTTCCAGCAAGTCGTTGGTAAGCAAAAGCAGCAGATTTTGGCGACCTCCGAAGGTCCTGGACCGCATTCAACCATGGCGGCGTTCAGCCGCCAATCTTTGCAATCAAGGAGAATAATATGAAGCTGAGCAGAATTTTCATTCTGCTGTCCGCCGGATTTTGTTTCCTGGCGGTGGCCGCCCTAATTCTGAGTATCAACAGGATCATGGAACGGGAAATTACGACTCAGTACGAACAAAAGGCGGACATGCTCCTGTTCAGCATGAAGGCCGTGCGCAGCCATCTCGGCTCCGTTGTCCGTCCCGAGGCCACGCGCATTCTCGGTCCCGAGGATTTCGTGGTGGAATTGCAGTCCACCTCCTACGCCGCCAACCGGGTCTTCGAGGTCATTCCCACGGATCACAAGTATGAAATCCAGTTCCGGACCCCATCCACCAAGCCCATGAATCCCAAGAACAAGGCCACTTCGGTGGAGACCGAACTGATCGAACTCCTGGACCGGATGCACCTTGCCGGAGAGAAGGAGCTGGAATGGCGCGGCGTCCGGCAGGTAAACGGTGTGGACCACTTCATCATCGCCCAGGGAGCGGTCAACGCTGCAAGCTGCATCCCGTGCCACGCCGCGCCGGAAGACGCCCCCCTGTCCATGCAGCAGCGCTACACCTTCGACTATCCGGCCAGGCTGGAAAACCGCGTGGAAACCGCGGAAATCGTCTTCATCCCCATGTCCTCCATCTATGCCACCATCGCCGCCGCCAACAAAGTCTTTCTGCCCCTTGGCGCGGCGGGGCTCCTGGCCATCGTGGTCGCTGTATACCTGCTCTTCGCCCGGCTGATCAGCAATCCACTGGGCCGTTTGCAGACGTATTCCCTGGCCGTGGAACAGGGCGACCTGGACAAGGAAATCAGAGGAACCTTCCGCGGAGAGCTGGCCTCGCTCAAACAGTCCGTCCAGGGCATGGTGGGTAAGCTCAAGGAAAAAATCCTCGAAGCCGAAGACAAGTCACGGGAAGCCGAAACCGAGTCGCGGCGGGCCATGGAAGCGGCTCAGGAGGCCTTTGAGGCCAAGCAAAGGGCGGAACAGGCCAAGGACGAAGGCATCCAGCACGCTGCGTCCAGCGTGGAGACCATCGTGGACCGGCTGAATGAATCATTGCACGAACTCTCCACCCAGGTCCGGCATTCCGCCCAGAGCGCGCAGGGCCAGAACGAACGGGTTTCAGAGAGTTCCACGGCCATGGAGGAAATGAACGCCACGGTCCTGGAGGTGTCCAGAAACGCATCCAACGTCGCCGGCCGGGCCGATGAATCCCACAAACAGGCCCAGCAGGGCTCGGAGATCGTCCAGAAAGCCGTCGAGGCCATCGTCAAGGTCCAGCGTCAGGCCGAATCGCTGCGCGACAACCTGGGTGGACTCGGCAAGGAGGCGGAAGGCATCAGCAACATCATGAACGTGATTGAGGACATCGCGGACCAGACCAACCTGCTGGCCCTGAACGCGGCCATCGAGGCGGCCCGGGCCGGAGACGCCGGACGGGGCTTCGCCGTGGTCGCGGACGAGGTCCGGAAGCTGGCGGAAAAAACCATGCACGCCACCAAGGAAGTCGGCCAAGCCATCGCCTCCATTCAACACGGCACGAAAACCAACATCCAGGCCATGGAAAACGCCGTGGCCGTGGTTCACGAGGCCACGGAACTAGCCAAGAAGTCCGGCCAGGCCCTGGAGCAGATCGTCACCCTGGTCAGCGCCGCCGCCACGGACGTCCACTCCATCGCCACGGCCACGGAAGAGCAATCCGCTGCCAGCGATCAGATCAAGGTCAGCCTGGAGGACATCAGTCGCCTGTCCTCGGAGACCACCGAAGCCATGAACCGCTCCGACCAAGCCATCCGGGAACTGCTGGACCAGGTCCGGATGCTGCACAACCTGGTCAAGGAAATGAAGGAAGAACGCTAAAGACAACCAAGGATGGCCGCGACTTTTGCGGCGTCCTCGACGGACGCATCAAAAAAGGCCCGGCCTCCGCGAAAAACGCGGAGGTCGGGCCTTACGGTTTCCAAAGCAAAGCAATCTGCAACAGCTACATGAACGCCTCGCAGCTGCCGGGCAGGGGGAAGCCGCTGTGGAGGCAGATGGACTCGCGGGAGGCTTCCCGGATGTCGTAGGCGACCATTTCCGTGACCATCTGCGCAAAGCTGATCTCCGGGGTCCAGCCCAGTTTTTCCCGGGATTTGGTCGGATCGCCCAGCAGGCTTTCCACTTCCGTGGGCCGGAAGTAGCGGGGGTCCACGGACACCAGGACATCGCCCTCGGCAAAGGCGACCTGTTTGCCGATGCGTTCCAGGCAGGCTTGAATCACCGGGGAGGGCTCGTATTTGGCGACGATGCCCTTTTCGTTCAGACCCTCGCCTTCCCAGCGCAGCTCAATGCCCACTTCCCGGAAGGCCAGTTGGCAGAACTCCCGCACCGAATGCTGCTCGCCAGTGGCGATGACGAAGTCTTCGGGCTGGTCCTGCTGAAGGATCAGCCACTGGGCGCGGACGAAGTCCTTGGCATGGCCCCAGTCCCGCAACGCGCCGAGGTTGCCGAGAAACAGGTCCTTTTCCAGGCCCAGGGCGATCCGGGCCGCGGCCCGGGTGATCTTGCGGGTGACGAAGGTTTCGCCGCGCACCGGGGATTCGTGGTTGAAGAGGATCCCGTTGCAGCCGAAAATGTTGTAGGCCTCGCGGTAGTTCACCGTGATCCAGAAAGCGTAGAGCTTGGCCACGGCGTAGGGTGATCGAGGATAGAACGGGGTGGTCTCGCGCTGGGGCACTTCCTGGACCTTGCCGTAAAGTTCCGAGGTGGAGGCCTGGTAGAACCGGGTCTTGTCCGTCAGGCCCAGGAGCCGGATCGCCTCCAGCATCCGCAGGGTGCCCAGGGCGTCGGCGTTGGCCGTGTATTCCGGGCTTTCGAAGGAGACCTTGACGTGACTCTGGGCCGCCAGATTGTAAACCTCGTCCGGCTGGACCTCCTGAATGATCCGGGTCAGGTTGGTGGCGTCGGTCAGGTCTCCGTAATGCATAAGAAACCGGACGTTCTCCTCGTGAGGGTCGCGGTAGAGGTGGTCCACCCGCTGGGTGTTGAACAGCGAGGAGCGGCGTTTGATGCCATGGACCTCGTAGCCCTTTTCCAGCAGGAATTCCGCCAGATAGGCCCCGTCTTGACCGGTTATGCCGGTGATCAGTGCTTTTTTCATCGTGCTGTGTTCTCCTTATCGTGATGTCGCCCGAGGACTTGGATGAATCGGGACGGCTTTCCGGTCCATAGCGGATTGAGGATTGCAGGGCAACTTTGAATGGTTTAGGGAATCCGGAGACGTGTATCCGCCGCCCGCGCCGCATTTTCATCGACCGACCTTCAACCCCGCCCCCTCCATGCCTGAAATCCACGCCCAACGCCGCGACAAGCTGCGTGAAAAGCTCAAGACTGCCGGACTCCCGGCCCTGCTGGTTTCCAGCCCGGCCAACCGGTTCTACCTCAGCGGCTTCGAACTCCACGACCCGCAATGCAACGAAAGCGCGGGCATGCTGGTGATCGCCGCCAGCGGCGAGGATTGGCTGCTCACGGACCCGCGCTATGAAATCGTCGCCAACAAGGTCTGGCCCAAGGAACGGTTGTTCATCTACACCAGCCCCAAAATCAAGCAGATCCGTGAATTCCTGGCCGGTCTGGGCCACCGGCCCCTGGGGTTCGAGGCCAGGGCCCTGAGCGTTGATCTTCACGGGGAGTTGGCCGAAGAAGTGACCTTCATCCCGACCACGAACATGGTGGAGCCCTTGCGGCAGATCAAGGACGCCGGGGAAATCGCCCTGCTGGAAGCGTCGTGTCGACTCAACCATGAAGTCTTCGCCCTGGTTCCCGACCTGCTGCGTCCAGGACGCACGGAACGGGAAATCGCCTGGGACATGGAAAAACTGTTCCGGGAGCGCGGGGCCGGTGAACTGGCCTTTCCGACCATCGTGGGCGTGGACGCCAACGCGGCTCAACCCCACGCCGTGCCCAACGACACCCCGGTCCGGGACGGCTGCCTGGTGCTGGTGGACGCCGGGGCTCGGCTGGGGAATTACTGCTCGGACCAGACCCGGACCTTCTGGGTGGGGGAGCGGCCCTCGGACGCCTTCAAACGAACCATGAACCTGGTCCGCGAGGCCCAGGACCGGGCCATCGCCGCCATCCGTCCAGGCGTACCGGTGTGCAACGTCTATCAACTGGTCAAGGATTTCTTTCGGGACCACTTCGTGGATGAGCGCTTCAACCATGGCCTGGGCCACGGCATCGGCCTGGAAACCCACGAAGGCCCAAGCCTGAGCCCCCACGACACCAAGACCATCCTGGCCCCGGGCATGGTGGTCACCGTGGAACCCGGCCTGTACTACCCGGACTGGGGCGGCATCCGCTGGGAGTACATGATCCTGGTCACCGAGGACGGATGCCGGGTTTTGTAGCACTCCATGAGGCGCCATGGAGTTCAAAGCGCATCCCATGGGGCGCCGGCGCCAATCGAAATCGTAATCGAAATCGATTTCCGGTAACTTTTCGATTTCGATCACGATTTCGATAGCGATTTCGACACCGATCCAGAGTGCCTGCGGCTCGTGTTTATCGGTAAACCATAAACCATATTCCCACGAATACCCCATGACCCGACACCATCCGCGTTTCCCATTTCTCCTTTTCGGCCGACGATTGCTTCCGCTCATTCTGATCCCCGTGCTCCTGTCCGCCTGCCTGGCCGGAGGGGCGGATTCGGACGAAAACCTTGACGTCAAGGTCGGGCAGATGCTGCTGATCGGCTTTCGCGGCCTGGAGGTGGATGAAAACAGCCCCATTGTCCGGGACATCCGGGCCGGGCGCGTAGGCGGAGTGATCATCTTTGACTACGATGTGGCCCTGCGCAGCCCGGTGCGCAACGTGGCCTCGCCGGAGCAGCTCGAAAAACTGGTGGCGGATTTGCACGCCGCAAGCCCCGGAACGCCCCTGTTCGTGGCCATTGACCAGGAAGGCGGGCGGGTCAACCGGCTCAAGGAGCGGTACGGCTTTCCGCCCACGGTCTCCCAGGGTTGGTTGGGCGAGCAAAACGACCCGCGTCTGACGGCCGAATACGCCGGACGGACCGCGAAGACGCTGTCCGGGCTGGGCATCAACGTCAACCTGGCTCCGGTGGTGGATATAAACGTGAATCCGGACAATCCGGTGATCGGCAAGCTGGAACGCAGCTTTTCCGCGGACCCGCATACGGTGGCGGTTCACGCCGCCGCGGTGATCGCCGCCCATCAGACCGAAGGCGTGCTCACGGCCCTGAAGCACTTTCCGGGCCACGGCAGCTCCACCACGGACTCGCACCTGGGCTTCACCGACGTGACCCGGACCTGGTCCGAGAAGGAACTGGAGCCGTACCGGGAAATCCTGCGCACCACCGGAGCGGACATGATCATGACCGCCCATGTGTTCAACGCCCACCTCGACCCGGACTGGCCCGCGACCCTCTGCCCGCCCACCATGCAGGGTCTGCTCCGCGACCAGATGGGCTATCAGGGCGTGATCATTTCCGACGACATGCAGATGCAGGCCATCACCGACCACTACGACCTGGAAACCGCCCTGGAACAGACCATTCGGGCCGGGGCGGACATGATCATTTTCGGCAACAACCTGGTCTACGACGAAAACATCGCCCAAAAGGCCGGCGAGATCATCCTGAACCTGGTCCGGGAAGGCCGGGTGCCGGAGTGGCGCATCCACCAGTCCTACACCCGGATCATGCATCTCAAATCGCGCCTCGCGGCCAGGGGAAAGATGGAGTGCAGGCTCTGCGACGCCTATTGAGCCCGGTCGCGCAACCTTTTGCCCCCACGCCCGTGGATTGACCATCAGCACGCAAAAAAACCATGAGAATCAACGTCGGCATCTCCGAGATGCGCGTGACCAAACAACCTGGAGTGATTCTCGTCACGCACTCCCTGGGCTCCTGCATGGGGCTGGCGGCTTACGACCCGGTCTTCAAGGTCGCCGGGCTGATTCACTGCCTGCTGCCGAAACCCTCGGGAAGTAAAAATGCCAAGAAAAATCCGGCAATGTGCGTCAGCACCGGGGTTCCGGCCATGATCCGGGAGATGTATACCATGGGTGCCCAGCGCCAGAATCTGGTCCTGAAGGCCGCCGGATGCAGCCGGATGATGAACGTGCTCAACCAGTTCAACACCGGGCTGCGCAACCAGGAGACCTTGCTGGCCCTGCTGGAGCACAACGGATTGAAGCTCGCGGCCGGTGAAATGGGCGGGAGCGTCCCCAGGACCATGTATCTGCTTGCGGATACCGGTCGGGTCCTGATCCGGTCCAAACGCGAGGAACGCGAACTATGATCAAGCGCAAGATCATTCTCTCTCAAATCACCCGGGTACCGGTGCTTTCCAGTGCCGTACAGGAAGGCATGCGCCTGCTGCGCGACCCCCAGGTGGACATGGGCAACCTGGCCAAGGTCTTGCAGCATGATCCAGGGATTACCGCCAACATCCTACGGCTGGCCAACACCCCGTATTTCGGCTCCATGAGCCGGGTGAACAATCTTCGCGACGCCGTGGTCCGCCTCGGCGCGAAACGGGTTTCCCAGCTCCTGCTCACCGTGGCCGTCACTCCCAGGATCAGCGGGGAATTGGAAGGTTACGATCAAGCTCCCTGCACCCTTCTGGAACAATCCCTGGCCATTGCCGTGGCCTCGGAACTCACCGCCGCCGAATTGGGCATCGACGCTCCGTCGCACACCTTCACCGCCGGACTTTTGGCCAACATCGGCAAGATCGTGCTGAGTCAGTTTTTGGACAACGAATACGAGCAGGTCAACGCACTGGTGGAGCGCGAAAACGTCTCCTTCGAGGAAGCCGAACGCCGCGTTCTGGGAGCGGACCACGCGGAAATCGGGGCCGAACTGCTGGCCTCCTGGAACCTGCCCGAGGAGATCGTGCGCGTTGTCCGCCATTTTCGAAACCCCGAATCCTGCGCTGAGCGGGACGTTGCGCTGGATCTCGTCCACATTGGTTCCGCGGCCGCCGCCATGACCGGCATCGGCCAGGGGCTGGACGGCATGCAGTATCCCGTTTCCGAAGCCGTGGTTGAACGCCTGGGGTTGACGGAGGAGCAGGTCCAGGAGGTGATGGTCAAACTCCTGGAGCACGTTGCCAAACTCAAGGAAGTTTTGCCGAAGTGCGAGAAGGAGATTTGATTTCCCGTCGCCGCTTTCTGGGCGGAGCCGTGACCGTTGCCGCTTCCCTGCCTTTCTCCGCCATGGCCGGGGGCCGGTCCGGAGAAACGCCTTGGAGCGGCTTGACCGTCGGCCTGGCCCTCGGCTCCGGCGGGGCCAACGGCCTGGCCCATATTCCCATGCTCGAAGTCTTCGACGACTTGGGCGTCGTCCCCAAGATGATCGCCGGGACCAGCATCGGAGCCGTGATCGGGGCCCTTTACGCCTCCGGCCTTTCCGGAGAGGACCTGCGTCGGCTGGCCTTGGACTTCGCCTCCGAGGACAGACACATCATGAGTACCCTGATCCGGGGCAGCGCGGGGTTGAGCCTGTTGGACCTGATCCGCCCCGATCTGGACAACGGAGGGCTGTTGGACAGTCAGGGGTTTCTCGATTTTCTGCGCGAAAAGGTCCGCGTTTCCACCTTCGAGGAGCTGGCCATCCCCCTGATGGTCGTGGCGGCGGACTACTGGAAGCGGGAACAGGTTGTCCTGGGCCAGGGGCCGCTGATCCCGGCGATCAAGGCCAGCATGGCCGTTCCCGGCCTGTTCGCCCCAGTGGAGCTGGATGGACGCCTGCTGGTGGACGGCGGCACGGTGAACCCGTTGCCCTTTGACCTGCTCCACGACCGGTGCGACCTGGTCGTGGCCGTGGACGTTTCCGGCGGGGCGGCGGGACCAACGGAACCGGCGGAACCGGCGGAACCGGCCGAGGACAAGCCCGACGCGCTGGACTCCCTGTTCAACACCTTTGAAATCATGCAGCGGGCCATCACCGCGGAAAAGCTGAAAAACCGTGCGCCTCACATCTTCGTTCGCCCGGAAACATCCGGGGTTCGTCTGCTGCACTTCCACAAGGCTGAGCAGATTTTCACGCAATCCGAACCTGCCGCCGAAGCACTGAGAGCCGCCCTGCGCGAGCACCTTTCAGGCGAACCGGGTTCGTGAGGGTGCCTGTTTTTTCAGTCAGGGGCCGCAGAAGCCGGATATCCCGACCGGATGACAAACACGGCAATATGTGGTTGGAAACAAGGCCGCTGACCGCGAGGCGCGCGGCGGCTCTTTTGTTTACGTCGTCACGAAAGAAGAGGAGCAAGCCATGTTGGCTATTTTGGATTACGAGGCGGGGAACCAGACCAGCGTCCGCAGAGCCCTGGACTTCCTAGGCATCCCCTGCGCGATCACCGCGGAACCAGGCGCGTTGCTGCAAGCGGACGGGGTGATTTTCCCCGGGGTGGGCGCGGCCGGACAGGCCATGACCGAACTCGGCGACAAGGGGCTGGACGCCGTGCTCAGGGAAGTGGTCCACACGGGCAAGCCGCTTCTGGGCATCTGCGTGGGCTGTCAGATTCTGCTGGACTACAGCCAGGAAAACGATACCAAAACCCTGTCCATCCTGCCCGGGGAGTGCCGCCGGTTCGACCCGACCTGGAAGGACGAGGACGGACGGAATCTGATCATCCCGCACATGGGCTGGAACGGTCTGCGCCGTAAGCAAGAGTGCGTCCTGCTGAACAATGTCCCCGACGAAGCGGAATTCTATTTCGTGCACAGCTACTTCCCCGCACCGTCGCCGGAGCTGGTCCTGGCCACGACCTTCTACGGGCAAGAGTTTGCCTCGCTTTTCGGTCGGCCCGGACTCTGGGCCACCCAGTTCCATCCGGAAAAGAGTGGTCGCCCCGGCCTGACCCTGCTCGCCAACTTTCATGCCTACTGCAAGGAGGCGGCCCATGCTCAGTAAGCGAATCATTCCCTGCCTGGACGTTCGGGACGGGCGGCTGACCAAGGGCGTGAAGTTCAAGGGCAACGTGGATATCGGCGACCCGGTGGATATGGCCAAGTTCTACTCCGACGAAGGGGCGGACGAACTGGTTTTCTACGACATCACGGCGTCCAGCGAGGGCCGCGGCATCATGCTCCGGGTGGTGGAGGAAGTGGCCTCCAAGACGTTCATTCCCTTTTCAGTGGGCGGCGGCATCCGCAACGTCGCGGACATGCGGGCCGTGCTCCTGGCTGGCGCGGAAAAGATCTCCGTCAATTCCGCGGCGGTGCGCGCTCCGGAGATCATCTCCCAGGGCGCGACGGCCTTTGGCTCGCAGTGCGTGGTGGTGGGCATGGACGTGCTCAAGGTGGCCGTCACCCCGGAGATCCCTTCCGGTTACGAGGTAGTGATCCACGGCGGGCGGACGCCCACGGGGATGGACGCCCTGGCCTGGGCCAAGCGGGTCCAGGAACTGGGCGCGGGAGAAATCTGCCTCAACTCCATCGACGCCGATGGGACCAAGGAAGGATATGAACTGACCCTGACCCGGCTGATTGCCGACTCCGTGTCCATCCCGGTGATCGCCTCCGGCGGAGCGGGCAAACCCGAGCACATGGCCGACGCCTTGACCCAGGGCCTGGCCTCCGCCGCCCTGATCGCATCCATCGTGCACTACGGCGAATATACGATCCGGGGCATCAAGGACATCCTGGCAAACCAGGGGATCAAAGTCCGCCAGGTTTGGTGAGAGCACGCCCCGGCTGTTTAAAAAAAAGCGTATCTACTCAGCACATTTTGTATCCGCTCTTGCTCCGACAATCGGGGTCGGTATCGGAGTCGGAATCGGAACAGGAAGAATTTGAACGCTTCCCAGCGTTTTCGATTCCGATCCCGATACCGACGCCGACCCCGGCAACAGCATTACTCTGTGCTGAGTCGTTACAAAAAAGCCGCCAAAAACAAAAAAGCTCAAACCCGAAGCGCTGTTCATCAAGCGCCAGGGTTTGAGCTTTTATTTTGTGGCATGCGGTCAGCGAAGATTTTTTACCGACCCGCTCGCCATGCTGAAAGAGCTTTATCCGGCAGTCCGTTCAAAAAAAACAAGTGCACGGAGCAAAAAAAAGCTCAAGACCGAAGCGTATTTGTCATACGCGAGGGTTTGAGCTTTTTGCGGCGACGCCACAATTGGGTGTTTTTCAACGGACTGCTAGTCGAGATCGTCGTCCGGTATGGCGTCATAGGTCCCGCCCCGGCCTCCGGCCTTGTGGATCAGGCGGCAGGGGCCGATGACGATGTCCTTCTGTACGGCCTTGCACATGTCGTAAATGGTCATGGCGGCCATCTGCACGGCCATCAAGGCCTCCATCTCGGCCCCGGTGCGGTCCGTGCAACGGATTTCCGAGTCGATCACGATCCGTTGCCGCTGGACGTCCACGGCGAATCGCAAATCCACGTAGGACAGATTCAGGCTGTGGCACAAGGGAATCAATTCCGCGGTCTTCTTGGCCGCCATGATCCCGGCGATTTTGGCCGTGGCCAGGACGTCGCCCTTGGGCAGGGCCTTGGCCATAAGCAGATCCAGGGTCTTGGCGGAAAGCACCACCTCGCCCCTGGCCATGGCCAGGCGCTGGGTCTGCTCCTTGGTTCCCACGTCGACCATGGTCAGTTCGCCGTCTTCGGTCAGATGCGAAAATTTGTCGTCCATCGCCGTTATCCTTTGACCGCGTCTTTGGCCTTATTAAAAAACCGTTTGACCTTTTTCATGGGGCGATCCTCCTCCAGGCGGGCGAACTCCCGAAGCAGTTCCTCCTGCTTGCCGGTCAGCTTGGTGGGGGTCTTGACCTGAACCTCCACCAGCAGATCCCCGCGCTGGGTGCTGCCCAGGTGGGGCAGGCCCATGCCTGAAATCTGAAAAACATGCCCGCTCTGGGTGCCCTTGGAAACATCCATGGGCACCGGCTCATCCAGGGTGGGCACCTCGATGCGCGCTCCCAGGGCCGCGTCCACGAAGCTGATTTCCTTCTTGACCACCAGATTCTGCCCCTGACGCCGGAAGACCTTGTCTTCCTCCACATGGACGACCACGTACAGATCGCCCGGCGGTCCGCCGTGCAGACCCGGTTCGCCCTCGCCGCGCAGCCGCAGGCGGCTGCCGTTGTCCACCCCGGCGGGGATCCGGACCTTCAGTTCCCTGGTTTTGCGGGCAATCCCCCGTCCATGGCAGGCCCGGCAAGGAGAGGTGATGATTTCGCCCTGGCCCTGACAAACCGGGCAAGTCACGGCCAGACGGAAAAAACCCTGATTCTGGATCATCTGCCCCTGACCGCCGCAATGCTTGCACGTCTCGGCCCGGGTGCCCGGTGCCGCGCCGGTGCCTTCGCAGTCACCGCAGACTTCATTGCGCGGGATCTGGAGTTCGACCTCCGTCCCCTTGGCCGCGTCGCGAAACGCCAAGCTTAAATTATACCGCAAGTCCGCGCCGGCCTGAGGGCGTGGACCTCGGGAGCCGAATCCGAAAAATTCGCCGAAAATATCGCTGAACGTGGAAAAAATATCCTCGTTGCTCCGGAAGCCCTGGAAACCGGAGTTGTTCAGGCCTTCGTGGCCAAAGCGGTCATAGTGGGCGCGCTTCTGTGGATCGCGCAACACTTCGTAGGCTTCCGCGGCCTCCTTGAATCGGACTTCGGCTTGCGGATCATCCGGGTTGCGGTCCGGATGGTATTTCATGGCCAGACGACGATAGGCCTTCTTGACTTCGTCTTCCGAAGCGTCACGGGCCACGCCGAGAACGTCGTAAAAATCCTTGCGACCGGCCATGATTACTTCGTCAGGCCGACGATGCCGGCTTCCTTAATGTCCTCGGCGGGCAGCACCTTGCCCGCGGCAATTTCACGCAACGCGGTGACGATATCCTTGTTGTCGCTCTCCACAAGCGGATGATACCCCTTGCGGTATTGCTGGACCCGCTTGATGGCCATCTGCACCACGAGAAATCGATTGTCCACCTGCTGCAAGCAGTCTTCCACGGTAATTCTGGCCATACGTCCTCCCCCCGGTAGTAAGCTGTGTACGCCGGTCTTTGAATTCGCAAAACTTTACTTTTTACCAATAAATAAATCCGGCGTCAACGTCCGGCAACACGACCAACCAGCGCCCGCGCCCTTACTCCCCATCCTTCAGATACATCTCCCGCAGGGCGACTTTATTGGTCTTGCCCACGCTGGTCTTGGCAATGGCCTCCACCAGGCGAACCTTGACCAGCACGGCCTCCTTGGGCAGCACGCCTTTGTCCACGAAGCTCTTGACGTGATGGGCGATCCTTTTTTCCGGCGGCGTGGCTCCCTGCTTGGGCACCACCAGGGCCAGGGGCGTTTCTCCCCAGCGCAGGTCCGGCTTGCCGATCACCGCGGCTTCGGCCACGTCCGAGTGACGCAGGATGATGTCCTCCAGTTCCAGGGAGCTGAGCCATTCTCCGCCGACCTTGATCACGTCCTTGGTCCGATCCGTGATGCGCAGGCTGCCCGAGGCGTCGCGGCAGGCCACATCCCCGGTGTTCATCCAACCGTCGGTCCACAGCTTTTCCGAATTGCGGTCATCCTTGAGGTAGGAACGGGTCAGCCACGGTGCCCGCACTTGCAGGGCTCCGGGCGTTTTGTCGTCGTCGGGCGCTTCCCGGTCGGCGTCGTCGACGCGGCGTAGCCGGACCAGGGGCAGGGGGCGTCCGGTGCGGGTGCGCAAGGCGATCTGGCTTTCCTGGTCTTGGAGCAGCTCGGCGTCGGACAGGTGGGTCAGCGTCAGGATGGGGCAGGATTCGGACATGCCGTACCCCGTGAAAACGTCCACGCCCCGGTCCAGGGCGGCCTTGCACACGGCCTTGGGCAAGGCCGCCCCGCCGACGACCACCTGCCAGCCCGACAGATCGTAGCTCGCGCACTTGGGATCGGAAAGCAGCATGTGCAGGATGGTCGGCACGCAGTGGCTGAAGGTGACCTTTTCCGTGCTGATCAGCCGGGCCAGGACCTCGGGAATATACCTGCCCGGATAGACCTGCTTCACCCCGAGCAGGGTCGCCATGTAGGGGATGCCCCAGGCGTGGACGTGGAACATGGGCGTGATGGGCATGTACACGTCTTCGCGGTGGAAACGGCCCTGGGTGGCGTTGGAACTCAGGGCGGTCAGTCCGGCCAAAGTGTGCAGAACCAGTTGTCGATGGCTGAAGAAGACGCCCTTGGGCAGCCCCGTGGTGCCGGTGGTGTAGAAGGTGGTGGCCCGGGTGTCTTCGTCCAAATCCGGGAAGTCGGCCAGCGGTTCGGCGGCGGCCAACAGGGCCTCGTACTCGCCGGACAAGGGCAAGGATGTCCGGGGGGATGCGTCGGTGTCCGTGAGCAGAATATACTCGCGCACGGTGTCCAGCCGCCCTTTGATCTGCTCCAGCAGGGGCAGGAAGTCGGCGTTGACCAGAATGACGTCGTCCTCGGCGTGCCCGATGGTGAAGACCATCTGCTCCGGGGAAAGGCGGATGTTGATGGTGTGCAGCACCGCGCCGATCATCGGCACGGCGTAGTAGCACTCCAGGTAGCGATGGCTGTCGTAGTCCATGACGGCCACGGTGTCCCCGGCCTTCACCCCCCGGGCCAAAAGCATCCCCGCCAACCGGGCCACCCGCTCGCGAAACTGGGCGTAGCTGAAACGCAGGGTTTCGCCGTAGACGATCTCCTGATCCGGGTGATCCTGAAGGGGGGCCTGAAAGAGATTCTTGATCAGCAGTTGCTGTAATGGATGCATGCTTCTTCCTTGGGGTTTTGGGGTTGATTGTTATCAGGGCGCTGACACTGACCCATGACGCGCTCGGTATGCTTGCGTTTTCATGACATTGATGAAATATGGAACTAATCAGAATGATTAAGCATTGCAATCAATTGCCCGCACAGTTGCCATTCATGCTGAATGACAAGATATTCACAATAATATCAGGATGTAACTGCGTATTGACAAAGCCCTTATCCACAGTCCGCCCAAAAACCCCAAGTGCTGGAAGCAAAAAAAAGCTCAATATTGAAGAGTATTTATTCATGCGGAGAGATTGAACTTTTTCCAGCGACGAAGCAATTGGGAGTTTTCAACGGACTGGTAAACTCACTCCGAAAGAGTTCTTATGCGTCAAACAGTCCTGACTCTGACCGCGGCAAGCAGCGGGGAAGCGACGGCCATGGCCGTGGCCGACTTCCACTGCCCTCCGGAAAGTGTCGGAATTACCGTACTCGAGGACGGTCGATTCAGGGCTGAGCTGTTGGATCATGATGCTGATATTCAGGTTGAAATCTCACCGGATAAAATGAAGGCCACCATCGTCGGCTCCATCCCGGCAAAGGGCAAGGGGAGCCCCCTGAACCTGGAAAGTCTGCTGAAAAAACTGACCGAGGCCGGGGTACGCGTTTCCCCGGACCCGGATGTTGCCGCGCGGGTGGTTGAACAACTCTTTATTGGAACTGAAGTTGCCGGGACGGTCATTGCCAAGGGGATTCTTGCCCGGCCGGCCAAGGACGCATCCATCACTCCCCTGGGGGACTGGGATTTCCCGGCTTTCCCCGGGGACGCCATTGCCGGATACGTCCCCGCGCAGCCCAGCGAAGCTGGTCTCCTGGTAACCGGAGAACAGGTCTCTCCTCCCGCAAGCGCCAGAGGGCCGGACATTGAAATTGCCCAGGACGCCGGTTGCAGCCTGGATCGGGACGCTTCCATGGTCATTGCCGAGCAGTATGGGTTGCCAAACATCGAAGACCACAGGGTCAGCGTCCAATCACTGCTTTCCTTTGTTGACAACAACATGGCCATCAAGGCCACGATTTACCACCGCACCTTCAAGGACGAGCCGACAGGGCCCCATCTTTTCCAGCACGCTTTGCAACGGATGCAGGTCAAGGCCCCGCTTCAGGAAGAATCCGTGAGCAGGGCCGCGGCCAAGGCCAAGGAGCGTGGAGCGCCGGTGGAAAACGTCATCCTCTGTTGGGGCAAGCTCCCCAAAGACGGCGTTGACGGTAGCTTCGAACCGACCATGCTTTCCACCCCCGACGCCCTGGGTCTGGAAACCGCCGACGGCAGGATCGACTTCCGTGCACGGGGCGTCGTTCGTGCCGTGAACGAGGGCGACATTCTGGGCCGACTGATCTCCTCGCAACCCGGAGAGCCGGGTATCGACGTGTTCGGAAAACCCGTCTCCGCCAAACAGGGGCGCCCGTTCACCCTGTTGGCCGGAGAAAACGTTCGCTGCTCCGAAGAAGGCAGCGAATACTCCGCCACGGCCTCGGGGATGGTCTTTTTTCAGGGCAACACGCTCAAGGTCACGGAAGTCTTCGAAACCAAGAGCGACGTCAACCTGGAAGTGGGCAACATCAAGTTGGAACGGGGTTCGGTCAACATCCGCGGTTCCGTGTTGTCCGGCTTTTGCGTGGAAGCGCCGGGCAACGTGGTGGTCAAGGATGTGGTCGAGAACGCCGTGATTATTGCCGGCGGCGAGGTTCAGGTGGGGTGCGGCATTATCATGGACCAGGGAGGGAAGGTGGAGGCCGGGGGCGGCATATCCGCGCTGTATGCCCAAAACGCGGTGCTCCTGGCCCAAGGTGACGTGAACATCGCCCACGAGATCAACAATTGCAAAGTTACCGCCAAACGAAACATCATCGCCACCAGAGGAAGAGGCAAGATCATCGGCGGCATTCTCCGGTGCGGAGAAGGAGTCCTGGCCAAGGAAATCGGCTCGCCCGCGGGAGTGGAGACCCAGATTTATCTGGGGGCGAACCGCGTGACGGAAGTCAACATGGAGCGCAAAAAGGAACTGGAGGAGACTCTGCAAAAAATCTACACTTCCCTGGGCTCCGGAGACATCAAAAGCATCCTGGAAAGAGCTCCGTCACACAAACGCCAAATCGTGGCCGAGGTGCTCAAGGCCAGGGTGCGTTGTGAACAGGAGCTTTCTGAGATCGAACAACAAATCCGCGAGGAGCGGGAGAATTTCCGGACAGATATGAACCTGCGGGTCAAGGCGCAGAATATTATCCACCCGGATGTCGTCATCCTCTGCTTCACGGCGAGCTACAAGGTCACCACCCCTCTGGCCGGCCCCACCATCTACTATGATTCTCAGCAGAATCGACTTGTTCTTGCATAGCAGCAGAGTGGAATGCGTACTTGCGCCCTCGTCACGACGATCATACCCACTGACTGCTCAAATAATCCGGTCCGCTGCCTGGGAAAGAGGTAACTTCTCAAATAATTGTGGCAAGCATGACCTGGATGCCCGCTCCCCGTCTGCACGAGGACAGGCTTCGCGGGCATGACGAGCTTGGGAGAACATGCCATTTCAGTCATTCCCGCGCAGGCGGGAATCCAGGGCAGAAACAATTTCAGAGTTTGCCCGGCCTTTTTGAGCAATTACGGAAAGGGGTTTTCTCAGGCGATGGACCGGCATTCTTTTTCAGGCTTTTCCTGCGTCTTCAAGGGATGGGCGAATGAAAAGCTGGTTCCCGCCCCTTCCCTGGAAGTAAAGAAAACCCTGCCCCCCAGAACCGTCTCCCCGAACAGTTTCATCGAATACGTTCCAATGCCCCTGCCGGATTGATTTTTCGTGCTGAAACTGCGCTGAAAGATGCGCAAGGCGACTTCCGGAGGAATCACCGCCGCGTTCCAGACGGAAAACACGACGGCCTCGGGTTGCTGCTCCAGCGACACGCCCACCTCGCCCCCTTCTTCGGTCGCCTCCAGAGCATTGACGATCATGTTCAGCAATATCCGGTACAGCGCCGCGCCGTCGGTTCTGAGCAGAATCCGCGGCAGGGTCTCGGGAAATCGCAGCACCCTGTCCCGAGCCGCCTCATGGCTCTGGAAGAAGCCGCGCAACTCGGCAAAGAGTCGCCCAAGATCGCACTCCGCCCACCTCGGGACATAGGAGCAGGCCCCGGATTCGAACAGCGCCTTTTGCAGGGCGATCTCCCCGGCCAACCGGACCGAAGATTGATGGATGATTTCGCTGAGCGGGGAAGGGCTTTTCATCCGCAGCAGTTCCCCGGACTGGACGAGCATGGTCAGCATGTTGCTGACGTCGTGAAAAAACGTCCTGGTAAGCGCGGCCTGCTGTTCCTGGACCGTGACGTCCTGGAGAAAGAGCAGAATGTACACCTTGGAATTGATGCGGATCGGGTTGGCCCGAACCTGGAGCAGCAATTGGACCGGCTCCCCCCCTTTTTGAGCCGCCAAGGCGCACTTCCTCTCAATGGGGATTTCCTGCTCCAGACAGGCGACAATGGCTATCGCCGCGCCGCAGGAGGAGCAGTACCTGCCGGTTCCGCAGCCGCCGGGACCGTCGTCGGCATGCAGGCAGTCCAGCGCCTCACCGGGGCGCAGGCCAAGGGCCGTCTCCGGATCATCGATGCCCAGCAGCTTGAGAAAAGCGGAGTTGATGGAGACGATCTGGCGGTGGCTGTTGAGTATCGCAATCAGGCCGCCGATATTCGTCAACAACCCGGTCATCACCGGGTTGTTGCTGACGATCTCAATATCCAGCCGCAGTTCATCGCCCCCCGCCCGCCCAGGCGCGGTGAAATACGTTTCCTCATCATTTATGATTTTCTTCTCGATCATCATGATTGCCTTGGATATCACTGCAAGTGGTCCGACATTTTCCGGCCGCTGAACAGGCTGGGTATGAAAGAGTTCATTCTTTCGCCGTATACCGACCAGCTTCCGCGAAAAAGGTTATATCCGAATATCCCGCATGAATCTTTCCTGAATGCAAAACGCCTTCGGGAATAGAGTAGATATCGCCTTTACCGAATTGCTGCTTTACACCGTCGATGGTCAATTCGATGACACCGCTCAAAACAAAACCAACCTGCGCCGCATGTGCATGTTCCGGCAGATCAGCATCCTTTTCAAACTGCATGAATATCAATTGGTGATCAGCGGCTTGGGATAAATACGCCTTGATGCCATCGATCGGTATATCAGCTTCTGGCAAAGCTTTGATTGGAGGGGGGAAAATGTTTTCCAATTCTCAATCTCCTTCTATACAGAGTTCAGCCGCGCGTTGCATGCGCTTCGGCTGGACCAACCAAGCCTTGCGCCGCAGCTTGTATAAGATGATATTACTAATAATCTTCTCGCTTTCTTTCATACCATTCATCGAATTCTTCTCGGAGTCGTTCATCATCATGTTCTACCCAGTAATCACCATATATTTTATAAGCATAACTTTCATATGCAGTTTCATATTCTCTTTCAGAATCAGCTATTTGATGGCAACGACGACATAATACTTCAACATCATTGAGGCGTTCGTGATAAAGTGATGAGTCGTAATCAAGGTGGTGAACCTCTAGCCTCCCCGTTATTCCACATTTCTGACATTTGTATCCCGCTGCTTTTAATGCATAAATCCTTTTATTTTTCCACTCATCAGATTTGATATATTTGTTATAGCCCATTGGAGGGCTTTTTGGACCAAGATAAGGATTAAAGACGCGCTTTTTAGTTTCTGTAACATTTTCTTCTTTATTATCACCAAAAAGTTTTAGCTGTTTCATTGATTCTCTCCCAACGGGCTGCTCAAGGGTGCTTTTTGCCGTCCCTACAGCAGCGATGGATGCCTATAATTCACCAATCTTAGCAAAGCCCTCGGATACAGTTGATGCAACGACGCATGAAAAATCGTTTAACAGCCCCAAATATCGTTGGATTACAAGTATTTTGAGTGGCTTTTCAGTTAAAAACAGATTGCAATATCCTAAAGCTGCTTTCACCGAGTTCTTCAGCGCGGAGTTTCGCTTGCTCGGCAAACAACTGGCTCATGCCCATGCCGATGACGCCGTGTTCGCGTGCCCAGGTGCACAGCATCTCCCCCGAACCGCTGCCGAGATCGAGCACTCGGGTCCCCGCTTCCAGACGCAGCGCGGCACCGAGTGTGGCGAGCTTTTCGGGTGAGATCGGGTTGTGGATTCGGTGAGCACTTTCAGTGATGTTGAATATTCGTGGGATGTCCATTGTGAAAATTTCCTTACGGGTGTGAATAGAGCGGAATTGCCGTCCGGTGCAGCGTCTTGTTGGCAGTTTATTTCAATTCAACACCCAAGAACTTGCCCATCGCACGAAGAACAATCTCTGGCGACTCGTCAAACGCCACATGTTCGGCAAAAGGTACGTTCATGAAGTTCACCTTGTTATTCATGGCCTTTAATCGTGCCATGCTTTCCAAATTGGTAAGGAAGTCATTATCCCCTCGAATCACCAACATGTCTGCGGCAATATCTCGCATAGTGCCTTCTGGATGTCCATCCGCAGACAGGTCTGTCCACATGGCGACAACGCTCTTGGAGAACACATCGAAATCCGGTTTGGGATTCAAGCGCATATAGGTGTCATAGCTTGCTGGAAACATCTCTTTCCATGCCTCGCCAGTCATCCCGGATATCATCTCCCAGCAGGGCTCTTTCTCGTTCATCTCCCAGCTTGCACCCACCGTTACTAATCTCTGGAGCTTCGGGTCGCTCGCTGCCGCATAACGATACGCAACGACGCCGCCGTCGCTGAATCCAAATATGCTGAATGCCCGAAGATCAAGCGCATTGATTACCGCATTGAGATCATCCGTCATGGTCTTGTAGGAAAGCTTGGTGCTTCCCAAGTTTGACCGTCCGTGTCCTCGGCTGTCGATCCCGATCAATCTGAAGTGACGAGAAAGAGTTGGCGCAATAGTGTTGAAATCCTCAATGGTTCCGAACCCCCCATGCAGCATGAGCAAGACGGGACCATCAGATATCCCGATTTCCTCGACGTATATCTTGGCGTCGCCACTCGCGACGAGGCGTCCTGTTGTATGGCTAAACTTTGTGTAACTGTTCATTTCGGCATTCTCCTTGTGCGCGATGCTTGCGCATCCGAATAATATACGTACGCATACTCCCATCAATGCTTGTGCGTAACGTTTTGGGTGGTCATTCCTTTTACTCCTACCAACAGTGCTCTTATCCTGACTTCGCAAAAAGACCACTTCTTTCCATCTGGGTTGATCAATACGTTTTCCGGATGGTGGGCCGGGGAAGGAACGCCTTGATGCTTTCGGGCGTAGGGCATTTACTTGAGTGGCCGTAGTTCAAGCGGGAGGCGTTTGCAAGCATGTCCCGCAAAAGCGTGTTACAGGCCAAAGGAGCCGTGCCGCTCGACTTGCAGCAAGCCTCGGGCAGGGTGACGAGGGGATTACGGCGGGGAGAATTGATGATCGCGGTTCTGGGTTTGACAGCCCTGGTCAGTGATGCTAGCCAATACATATATCAATAACGAGCTACGCATATAGGTATAAAACATGAGTGAGACAACCCTTCTCAGGGCGCTCAGGGTGATTGACGAAATATCCAAACATCCTGATGGGCTTGGCTTCTCGGCTCTGCGGAAATTCCTGGGCAACCCCAGCCCGACCACGGTGAATACGATCCTGAAGGAGCTTCTGGGCATGGAGGTCCTGCAAAAGACCTCCGGAAAAACATACGTCCTGGGTACCAGGACCTATTTCTGGGGCAAGGCCGCGGCCAGAACCAACGATCCCATGCGGATCGTCAGGGCGCGTATGCGCCGGCTTCATGAAGAATTCCAGGCATCCGTGAATCTGTTCACCTGCTCGCAAGGCAATTTATTCTGTCTGGAAAGCTTCGTGGCCCCCCAGTCGCCTTCCATGTGGCCTGCGGGGCAGAGTCTGGCCTTGAGCCTGCCCGTGGTGGGCTCGGTGTTTTTCTATGATCCCGTGCAACTCCAGGACGAAGGATTGTTGCAACAAGAGCTTGCGGCGCATGGTGAAGAGATTTCCCTGGACGACGTGAAGAAAATGATCCGGGAAGCTCTGCAAACGCGGATGCAGGATGACGGTGGTCTGTTTTATCCGGGAATGCGGCGTTTTGCCGTTCCCATACGGGACCGGGAACGAACCGTTCTGGTTCTGGGACTTGGGGTGCTCGAGGCGCGTCTCAACAGGAGCGACATCCGCGACAGGATCATCTCCAGAATGGAAGAAGCAAGGGAAAGTCTGGAACAGACATTCAACAACCAATATTCGGAAAAGGAACTGTAATGGCTGAAAGAAGACCGAACATCCTGATTATCCAGGCGGACCAGCTGGCCGCACCGGCCTTGCCCTGCTATGGACATCCGGTCACCAAGGCGCCGTACATCGATTCATTGGCCGAGGACGGCGTGATATTCGACAATGCCTACTGCAACAACCCGCTCTGCGCCCCTTCGCGGTTCTCCATGCTGTCCGGACAACATACCTCGAAGATAGGGGCCTATGACAACGGGGCGGAATTTCCGGCGGACATTCCGACATTTGCCCACTATCTCAGGGCAAACGGATACAGGACCACCTTGTGCGGAAAGATGCATTTCGTGGGCGCGGACCAGTTGCACGGGTTCGAGGAACGCCTGACCACGGACGTCTACCCGGCCGACCACGGCTGGGCTCCGGACTGGGAAAGGCCGGACCATCGCTTTGACTGGTGGTATCACAACATGGACAGCGTCTATCAGGCCGGGCCCTGTGAGCGGACCAACCAGATCGATTTCGACGACGAGGTCGGTTTTCTGGCTGAACGACACATTTACGACCTGGCCAGGGCCAAGGAAAAAGCCAAGGACGGGAACGGGGACGACCGCCCATTCTGCCTGACGGTGTCCTTTACCCACCCCCACGATCCGTATGCCTGCCCCAAGGAGCACTGGGACCGCTATGAACACGAAAAGATCGATCCGCCCCGGGTCGGGCATATCGCGTATGACCGGTGCGACCCGCACAGCCGGAGGCTGCGCCAGGCCTGCAAAATGGGCACGGGGGAGATAGACGGGCAAGATGTCCGCAATGCCAGACACGCCTACTACGGCCAGATCAGCTACGTCGACGACAAGATCGGACGCATCCTGAAGGCCTTGGACCATGCGGGGCTCCGGGATAACACCGTGATCATCTTTACGGCTGACCACGGCGACATGCTGGGCGAGCGGGGGCTCTGGTACAAGATGTCCTTTCATGAATGGTCGGCCAGGGTGCCCCTCATCGTGTCCGGCCCTGATTTTTTCCAACCACGGAGGATCGCCGCTCCCGTTTCCCTGGTCGATCTTCTACCGACCCTGCTGGAATTGTCCGCTGACCCTCATGTGCAAAATCCGGCGGACGGACTGGACGGCAAAAGCCTGATGCCCTTGCTCCGGGGTGAAACGAGCGATTTCGAAAGACCGGTCATTTCGGAGTACCTGGGCGAAGGCGCCATCGCGCCCATGATCATGGTCAGGAAGGGCAGATACAAATATATCCACTGTCCCGCTGATCCCGCGCTGCTCTTTGATCTTGAGACGGACCCCGACGAACTTGAGAATCTTGCCTCCAAAAGCGGATACCACGACACGTGTCTGGAGTTCGAAACCATCGTCTCCCAACACCAGGACCTGAATGCGCTGCACGACCGAATCCTGAAAAGTCAGAAACGAAGAAGACTCGTCTTCAAGGCGCACATGACCGGGAAGCATACGTCGTGGGATTTTCAGCCCACCCAGGACGCATCTCAGAAATACATGCGCAATCACCTTGATCTCAACGTTGTGGAACGGTGCGCCAGGATTGCTTCACGAACATGAACAGCCCGCACGCAAACCCGGTTCCCGAAATCTGATGCGCGCTTTTTCCTTGCTGGTGAAACCGGCTTCCGCCGATTGCAACCTCAAGTGCACGTATTGCTTTTATCTGGACAAAAAAAAGCTCTACCCGAAAGACCAAAGACCCCGCATGTCTGACGCAACGCTTCAACGCATGCTGGAACGGTATTTTGCAACCAGCCAGCAGGTCTACTCACTGACCTGGCAGGGAGGGGAGCCGGCCCTGATGGGCGAGGAGTTTTTCAAGCGGGTCACGGATCTGCAGAAAAAAACAGCCCGCAAGGGTTCGCGAATCGTCAACTGCATCCAGACCAACGCCACCCTGATCACCCCGGAAATGGCCGCTCACATGGGCAAGTACAGATTTCTCGCCGGATGCAGCATGGACGGCCCCGCTACCGTGCATGACGCCTTCCGCAAAACGCCGCGGGGCGGGCCCACCCATGAAAAGGTTGTTAAGGGGGTCAGGATGTTCAGGAAGCACGGCGTGCCGGTAAACGCGGTCTGCCTGGTTTCCTCGGCCAATGCGCACCATCCGGAGGCGGTGTACGACCATCTGACGAGCCAGGGGTTCAGGCATATCCAGTTTATTCCTTGTTTGCGGCAAGATTCCTGGAGCGACGGGCCCGACCCCGGCCTGACCGGGGCCGAATGGGGAGAATTCCTGCTCCGAATTTTTGAAAAATGGCTCACGAGCGACATGGGCACGGTCAGCATCCGCAACTTCGAATCAATTCTGGCTCAACTGGTCATGGGCAAGGCGGCGGAATGCCGCATGGCGGACCGTTGTGATCAGTACCTGGTCGTCGAATATAATGGCGACGTCTATCCCTGTGATTTTTTTGTCCAACCTGGGCACAAACTGGGCAATGTCCATGACGACTCCTTTGAGGAGGTTCTTGGCTCCGCGGGGTATCTGAAGTTTTCCGACCAGAAATCGGCCTGGGCTCCGGAATGCCACCGCTGCTCCTTTCTTCAACTCTGCAAAGGCGATTGCCCCGCATTCCGCCTGACAAAAAACAACCACGCAAGCGTCCTGTGCGAGGGATGGAAGTATTTTTACGAAAAAACACTCCCTCGCTTTATGAGCATCGCCCGCGACATTTCCGGGCGACCGGTCCCGACCGGCTCTCTTTCCTGAATCGCAACCTAGGAGGAAGCATGAAGAAATCAACCACCATCGCGTGCCTGGCCATCATTCTCTTTTTGAGTTGGGGATCCGTCTCCCTGGCCCAAGACCCCATTCGGTTCGGCGTACCGCCCTGGCCCGGCGTGGAGGTCAAAACCGAAATCTCGGCTCAACTTCTGAAAGCATTGGGGTATGCGACGGAACAGATCCAGATCGGTCCTCCCGTGGTGTACAGGGGCATGGAAAACGGCGACGTGGACGTGTTTCTGGGAGCCTGGACCCCGCAGCAAAATCCACTGCTGAGCCCCTTGCTTGAAAAAGGAACCGTGGAAATCGTCCAGACCAATCTGAACGACGCCTTGATCAGTTTATGCGTGCCCGCTTACGTGGCGGAACAAGGAGTCCGGAGCTTCGCCGACCTTGCCGCCCATGGCGACAAGTTCAATCGCCACATCTACAATATTGAAGTCGGATCGCCCATGCACACGGCCATGGAGGAAATCATCGCCAATAACGTGGCGGGGCTCGGCGACTGGGATCAGACGGGAACCACGACTCCCATCATGCTGGCGGAGGTCATGCGACTGATCGACAACGGCCAATGGGTCGCGTTCGCCTGCTGGAAGCCGCACTGGATGAATATCAGAATTGACATGGAATACCTGGAGCCTGTTGACGGCACGGAAAGCTTCGCGAGCGCGTCGCTGATCCATACGGTCGTCCGCGACGGGTTTGAAGCGCAATACCCTGACGCGTATCAGTTTCTCCGGAAAATGACGGTCACATCCGAGACGCAAAGCCTCTGGATCAACGCATACGGACAGGAAGGCCGGCCCGTCGCCGAAGTGGCCGGAACCTGGATTAAAAACAACATGGACATTGTTTCGGGCTGGTTCGCGGGCGTCTCAACCCCGGACGGCACTCCAGCCATGGAGTTGATTCAAAATACGTTCAACTAGCCGCCAAATCGGTTGCTCTCGACGCGGCTTTCGCGGCGAGGGCAACCGGATGGCCGCGGTCAGTCCCGACATCAATCGGAAGGCGGCCTTGCGGCTCGGGATGTTATGCTCAGCGCGGTCACGGTGGCCAATATCAGCCCCATACCCAAGATTTGCGGACCAGCCAGAGTCTGGTTCAAAATCAGGACGCCGAACAGCGACGCGGTGACCGGCTCAACCGTGGCCACGATTGAGGCCACGGCCGGCGCCGTATGCCTCAGACCGATGATATAGAGAACAAACGACAATCCCGCGCCGAGCACGCCCAGGCCCACGAACAGCGGCCAATCCGGAGTGCTCAGAACGGCAACGGTCTGGTCGGCATCTCCCGGCCGGATCAGGATGACGGCAAGGACCGCGAAGGCAATGGAGAGAATCGCCTGCGGGCTGCCATGGGGCGCGGCGTACTTGAATCCAAAAATAAAGATTGCGTAGGACAGCCCGGAAAGCAGCCCGGCGCCCACGCCAATGGCCGTGACGCCGCTTGCGCCGATGTCGTAAATCCCCGTGAGCAACACGATGCCGAGCATCACCATCGCGATGGCGGCCCATTTCAGCGGGGTGGGCTTTTCCAGCTTCAAGACGAACGACACAAGGTACACGAACACCGGCGCGCAGTACATCAACGTCGCCGCAACCGCGACGCTGCCCTGGCCGATGCTCACGAAATAAAACGAGAAGTTGCCTGCTACGCCGAGACCGGCGATCACGGACCAGAACCATAACCGCCGATCCGTCAACCCGCTGCCCTGTGGGCGCAGCATGAGCCAGACGAGGACGCACAGCAGCCCGATCAGGCCCCGGTAGAATGAAACGACGAACGCATCCCAGCCGTCGGCCATGAGAATCCCGCCGATCCCGCCGGACAACCCCCAGAAAAGAGCCGCCAGCGCCACGAAAACCGTACTCGCGCCCGCCATATAACCTTGATTTTGATAATGAAATAAAGATTTCGCCGCGACGAGTGTCGCAGTCGAGGAGTTATCTGAGTGTTGAAAAAGTCCTTATCCGGCAGTCCGTTCAAAAACCCCAAGTGCAAGGAGC